>NZ_QWFC01000038.1:0-187262 GCF_003576265.1 Pseudomonas sp. 91RF | reverse complement strand
ACATCCTGCTGTCCCGTCAGGTAGGCGTTCCGTACATCGTGGTTTTCCTGAACAAGGCTGACCTGGTAGACGACGCAGAGCTGCTGGAACTGGTTGAGATGGAAGTTCGCGACCTGCTGTCCACCTATGACTTCCCAGGCGACGACACTCCGATCATCATTGGTTCGGCTCGTATGGCGCTGGAAGGCAAAGACGACAACGAAATGGGCACCAGCGCTGTCAAGAAGCTGGTGGAAACTCTGGACAGCTACATCCCAGAGCCAGAGCGTGCTATCGACAAGCCATTCCTGATGCCAATCGAAGACGTGTTCTCGATCTCGGGTCGCGGTACCGTAGTAACTGGTCGTATCGAGCGTGGTATCGTCCGCGTTCAGGACGCCCTGGAAATCGTTGGTCTGCGTGACACCACCACCACCACCTGCACCGGTGTTGAGATGTTCCGCAAGCTGCTGGACGAAGGTCGTGCTGGCGAGAACTGCGGCGTTCTGCTGCGTGGCACCAAGCGTGACGACGTTGAGCGTGGTCAGGTTCTGGTTAAGCCGGGTTCGGTTAAGCCTCACACCAAGTTCACCGCAGAAGTTTACGTTCTGAGCAAGGAAGAAGGCGGTCGTCACACTCCGTTCTTCAAAGGCTACCGTCCACAGTTCTACTTCCGTACTACTGACGTGACTGGTAACTGCGAGCTGCCAGAAGGCGTTGAAATGGTAATGCCAGGTGACAACATTCAGATGACTGTTACCCTGATCAAAACCATCGCGATGGAAGACGGTCTGCGTTTCGCTATCCGTGAAGGCGGTCGTACCGTCGGCGCTGGCGTCGTAGCCAAAATCATCGAGTAATCTCTTTTTTGAGATAGCTTCGATGAGTTGAAAAAGCCCCCGCTTAGCGGGGGCTTTTTTATTGGGTTGACACCTATCTGGGGCGTCTATAGAATTGCGCCTCCTTTTAACGGGCGTATTGCGCCCGGTGGGAATAGCAGCCGGAGTCTGAAATCCAATGCAAAATCAGCAAATCCGTATCAGGTTGAAGGCTTTTGACCATCGCCTGATCGACCAATCAACCCAGGAAATCGTGGAAACCGCGAAACGTACTGGTGCTCAAGTGCGTGGTCCAATTCCACTGCCTACCCGTAAAGAGCGGTTCACCGTTCTGGTTTCCCCGCACGTCAACAAAGACGCGCGTGACCAGTACGAAATCCGCACTCATAAGCGCGTTCTGGACATCGTCCAGCCAACGGATAAAACCGTTGATGCTCTTATGAAGCTTGATCTTGCGGCCGGTGTGGAAGTGCAGATCAGCCTCGGCTAAGACTCGGTCTTGGTCGTGTAACGCTCTGAAATGGGCGGCCATAGCGGGTGAAAGCCCCGTACACTCATGAGGTTTACAACATGACTATTGGTGTAGTCGGTCGTAAAGCGGGTATGACCCGTATTTTCACCGAAGAAGGTGTCTCCATTCCGGTCACGGTCATTGAGATCGAGCCGAATCGCGTCACCCAGTTCAAAACTGAAGAAACCGATGGCTATCGTGCAGTGCAAGTCACTGTCGGCGAGCGTCGTGCTTCCCGTGTTACAGCTGCTCAGGCTGGCCACTTCGCCAAGGCGAACGTTGCCGCTGGTCGTACCGTAATGGAATTCCGCCTTGAAGAAGGCGAGTACCAGGCCGGCGATCTGATCAACGCTGAAATCTTCGCTGCTGGTCAACTGGTTGATGTAACCGGTCAGTCCAAAGGTAAAGGCTTCCAGGGTACGATCAAGCGTTGGAACTTCCGCGGGCAAGATAACACCCACGGTAACTCCGTATCCCACCGCGTCCCAGGCTCTATCGGCCAGTGCCAGACTCCTGGTCGTGTATTCAAGGGCAAAAAAATGTCCGGTCATATGGGCGCTGAGCGCGTGACCGTGCAGTCCCTGGAAGTAGTGCGCGTGGACGCTGAACGCAATCTGTTGTTGGTCAAGGGTGCTGTTCCTGGCGCTACTGGCGGCAACCTGGTTGTACGTCCAGCAGCCAAGGCTCGCGGTTAAGGGGAAGCTGACATGCAATTAAATGTAAATGACGCTCAAGCGATCGAAGTTTCCGAACTGACATTTGGCGGCGAGTTCAACGAGACGCTGGTTCACCAAGCAGTCGTGGCCTACATGGCTGGCGGCCGTCAAGGTAGCAAGCAGCAAAAGACCCGTTCCGACGTTCGTGGTGGCGGTAAGCGCCCATGGCGTCAGAAAGGTACTGGCCGTGCTCGTGCCGGTACTATCCGCAGCCCAATCTGGCGCGGCGGCGGCACCACTTTCGCAGCTCGTCCACAGGATCACTCCCAGAAGCTGAACAAGAAGATGTACCGCGCTGCAATGCGTTCCATCCTTGCTGAGCTGGTGCGTACTGATCGTCTGGTCGTGGTTCAGGATTTCGCAGTTGAAACTCCGAAAACCAAAGACCTGCTGGGCAAACTGAACAACATGAGCCTGACCGACGTTCTGATCGTGTCTGACGCTGTTGATCAGAACCTGTACCTGGCTGCTCGCAACCTGCCACACGTAGATGTACGTGACGTGCAAGGTTCCGATCCAGTTAGTCTGATCGCATACGACAAGGTGTTGATCACCGTGTCGGCCGTGAAGAAATTCGAGGAGCTGCTGGGATGAACCAGGAACGCGTATTTAAAGTTCTGCTTGGCCCGCACGTTTCCGAGAAGGCTACGGTTCTGGCAGACAAGAAAGGCCAGTTCGTTTTCAAGGTTGCTACCGATGCAACCAAGCTGGAAATCAAGAAGGCCGTCGAAAGCCTGTTCAGCGTGAAAGTTGAGCGTGTTACTACCCTGAACGTTCTGGGTAAGAGCAAGCGCACCGCTCGCGGTCTGGGCAAGCGTAATGACTGGAAGAAGGCAGTTATCTCCCTTCAGCCAGGCCAAGATCTCGATTTCAGCAGCAGTGCTGAGTAAGGAAGGGGTGCATCATGGCAATCGTTAAATGCAAACCGACTTCCCCTGGCCGCCGTTTTGTGGTCAAGGTGGTCAACCAGGAGCTGCATAAAGGCGCTCCTCACGCACCGCTGCTCGAGAAAAAATCGAAGTCTGGTGGTCGTAACAACAATGGCCGCATTACCACTCGTCACATCGGTGGTGGTCATAAGCAGCATTACCGTATGGTCGATTTTCGTCGCAACGACAAAGATGGCATCGTCGCCACTGTCGAGCGTATCGAATACGATCCAAACCGTACTGCTCACATCGCACTGCTGTGCTACGCAGACGGCGAGCGCCGCTACATCATCGCCCCTAAAGGCGTGAGTGCTGGCGACCAGCTGATCGCAGGCGCTCTGGCTCCAATCAAGCCAGGCAACGCTCTGCAACTGCGCAACATTCCAGTCGGTTCTACCGTACACGGCATCGAACTGAAGCCAGGTAAAGGCGCACAGATCGCTCGTTCCGCTGGTGCTTCGGCTCAGCTGATCGCTCGTGAAGGTGTGTACGTTACCCTGCGTCTGCGTTCCGGTGAAATGCGTAAAGTGCTGGCTGAGTGCCGTGCGACCCTGGGCGAAGTCTCGAACTCCGAGCACAGCCTGCGTTCGCTGGGTAAAGCTGGTGCCAAGCGCTGGCGTGGCGTTCGCCCAACCGTTCGTGGTGTTGCCATGAACCCGGTTGACCACCCACATGGTGGTGGTGAAGGTCGTACCTCTGGTGGTCGTCATCCGGTATCGCCATGGGGCTTCCCGACTAAGGGCGCGAAGACTCGTGGTAATAAGCGTACCGACAAAATGATCGTCCGTCGTCGCAAGTAAATAGAGGGATACGACAGTGCCACGTTCTCTGAAAAAAGGTCCTTTTATTGATCTTCACCTACTGAAGAAGATCGAAGTGGCGGCGGAAAAGAACGATCGCAAACCAATTAAGACTTGGTCGCGCCGTTCGATGATCCTGCCACAAATGGTCGGTCTGACCATCGCAGTACACAACGGTCGTCAGCACGTCCCAGTTCTCGTTAACGAAGACATGGTCGGCCACAAACTGGGCGAGTTCGCCGGTACCCGCAACTATCGCGGGCACGTGGCAGACAAGAAAGCCAAGCGTTAAGGGGTAAGGAAATGGAAGTAGCCGCTAAGTTGTCGGGCGCTCGAATCTCCGCCCAGAAAGCCCGCTTGGTCGCCGACCAGATCCGCGGGAAGAAGGTGGGCGAAGCGCTCAACCTGTTGGCTTTCAGCAGTAAGAAAGCCGCCGAGATCATGAAAAAAGTGCTGGAGTCGGCCGTAGCCAACGCCGAGCATAACGAAGGCGCAGACGTTGATGACCTGAAGGTCAGCACCGTTTTCGTCAACGAAGGGCGTTCGCTGAAGCGCATCATGCCACGTGCCAAAGGCCGTGCTGATCGCATCGTCAAGCGGTCTTGCCATATCACTGTCAAGGTTGCTGACAAGTAACGGAGTCGAAGAGATGGGTCAGAAAGTACATCCCATTGGCATTCGCCTGGGAATCGTCAAGGAGCACACCTCCGTCTGGTACGCAGACGGTCGGACTTATGCGGACTATTTGCTCGCAGATCTGAAGGTGCGTGAGTATCTCCAAGACAAACTAAAAAGCGCGTCCGTAAGCCGTATCGATATCCATCGTCCGGCTCAAACTGCACGCATCACCATCCACACCGCTCGTCCAGGTATCGTTATCGGGAAGAAAGGTGAAGATGTTGAAAAACTGCGTCAGGACCTGACCAAGCAAATGGGTGTGCCTGTGCACATCAATATCGAAGAGATCCGCAAGCCGGAGCTCGACGGTATGCTGGTTGCCCAGAGCGTAGCTCAGCAGCTGGAGCGTCGTGTGATGTTCCGTCGCGCCATGAAGCGCGCCGTACAGAACGCCATGCGCATTGGTGCCAAAGGCATCAAAATCCAAGTGAGCGGTCGTCTCGGCGGTGCTGAAATCGCACGTACTGAATGGTATCGCGAAGGTCGTGTGCCACTGCACACCCTGCGTGCCGATATCGACTATGCCACCTACGAAGCTCACACCACCTACGGTGTGATCGGTGTAAAGGTTTGGATCTTCAAAGGCGAAGTAATTGGTGGTCGCCAAGAAGAACTGAAACCACAAGCACCAGCGCCTCGTAAAAAAGCTGCTAAGTAAGGGGTACGCCAAATGTTGCAACCAAAGCGTACGAAGTTCCGCAAGCAGATGACCGGCCACAACCGTGGTCTGGCACTGCGCGGTAGCAAAGTCAGCTTCGGCGAGTTCGCGCTGAAGTCTGTTGCTCGTGGTCGTCTCACCGCTCGTCAGATCGAGTCAGCGCGTCGTGCTCTGACCCGTCACGTAAAACGTGGTGGCAAGATCTGGATCCGTGTATTCCCGGACAAGCCGATCTCCAAGAAGCCTCTCGAGGTTCGTATGGGTAAAGGTAAGGGTAACGTGGAATACTGGGTTGCCCAGATTCAGCCAGGCAAAGTCCTGTATGAAATCGAGGGTGTTTCTGAAGAGCTGGCGCGTGAGGCTTTCGCCCTGGCTGCTGCAAAGCTGCCGCTCGCCACCTCCTTTGTTAAACGGACGGTGATGTGATGAAAGCGAATGAACTTCGTGAAAAATCCGCACAGCAGCTGAACGAGCAACTGCTCGGCTTGCTGCGCGACCAGTTCAATCTGCGCATGCAGAAAGCAACTGGCCAGTTGGGGCAGTCTCATCTGCTCTCGCAAGTTAAGCGTGACATCGCTCGCGTGAAGACTGTGCTCAACCAGCAGGCAGGTAAGTGATCATGGCTGAAGCCGAAAAAACTGTCCGTACGCTGACTGGCCGTGTTGTCAGCGACAAGATGGACAAAACCATCACCGTTCTGATCGAGCGTCGCGTTAAGCACCCGATCTACGGTAAATACGTTAAGCGTTCGACTAAGCTGCACGCGCACGACGAAACCAATCAGTGCCACATCGGCGACAAAGTCACTATTCGTGAAACTCGTCCGATGGCCAAGACCAAGTCTTGGGCGCTGGTTGATGTTCTCGAACGCGCTGTGGAAGTCTAAGGGCTAGGGGTCGGAGAAATTATATGATTCAGACTCAATCCATGCTCGATGTGGCCGATAACAGCGGCGCTCGCCGCGTTATGTGCATCAAGGTGCTGGGTGGCTCCCATCGTCGTTACGCTGGTATCGGTGACATCATCAAAGTTACCGTGAAGGAAGCAATTCCTCGCGGTAAAGTGAAAAAAGGCCAAGTGATGACTGCTGTTGTAGTCCGCACTCGTCACGGCGTACGTCGTGCTGATGGCTCCATTATCCGCTTTGATGGCAACGCTGCTGTTCTTCTGAACAACAAGCAAGAGCCGATCGGCACCCGTATCTTTGGGCCAGTGACCCGTGAACTTCGTACTGAGAAGTTCATGAAGATCGTCTCGCTCGCCCCAGAAGTGCTGTAAGGAGATCCGACATGCAAAAGATTCGTCGTGACGACGAGATCATCGTGATCGCCGGCAAAGACAAAGGTAAGCGCGGTAAGGTGCTGAAGGTTCTTGCTGACAACCGTCTGGTTGTTGGTGGTCTGAACCTGGTCAAGCGTCATACCAAGCCTAACCCGATGTCGGGCGTACAGGGCGGTATCGTCGAGAAAGAAGCGCCACTGCACGCTTCCAACGTCGCCATCTTCAACGGCGAAACCAACAAGGCTGACCGCGTTGGTTTCAAAGTAGAAGACGGTAAGAAAATTCGTGTCTTCAAGTCGACCCAAAAAGCGGTTGATGCTTGAACACTGCTAGGTAGAAGACCATGGCACGACTAAAAGAGATTTACCGGAAGGAAATCGCACCGAAACTTAAGGAAGAACTTAAGCTTTCGAACGTGATGGAAGTTCCGCGCGTTACCAAAATCACCCTGAACATGGGTCTGGGCGAAGCGATCGGCGACAAAAAAGTCATCGAGCACGCTGTTGCTGACCTGGAAAAGATCACCGGCCAGAAAGTCGTTGTGACCTACGCTCGCAAATCCATCGCTGGCTTTAAAGTCCGTGAAGGTTGGCCGATCGGCGTCAAAGTGACCCTGCGCCGTGAGCGTATGTACGAGTTCCTGGATCGTCTGCTGTCGATCTCCCTGCCTCGGGTTCGCGACTTCCGCGGCCTGAATGCCAAGTCCTTCGATGGTCGTGGCAACTACAGCATGGGCGTGAAAGAGCAGATCATTTTCCCGGAAATCGACTACGACAAGATCGATGCTCTCCGCGGTCTGGACATTACCCTGACCACCACTGCCAAGAACGATGACGAAGGCCGCGCTCTGCTGCGTGCTTTCAAATTCCCGTTCCGCAACTGATTGGAGTAGGAAAATGGCCAAGAAGAGCATGAAAAACCGTGAGCTGAAGCGTCAGCTCACCGTTGCCAAGTACGCCACCAAGCGTGCAGCGCTGAAAGCTATCATCGTTGATCTGAACGCAAGTCCAGAAGCGCGTTGGGAAGCTACCGTAGCTCTGCAGAAGCAGCCACGTGACGCAAGCGCTTCGCGCATGCGTAACCGCTGCCGCCTGACTGGTCGTCCGCACGGCGTTTACCGCAAGTTCGGCCTGGGCCGTAACAAGCTGCGTGAAGCTGCAATGCGTGGTGACGTTCCAGGTCTGGTTAAAGCCAGCTGGTAATTGCTGTCAAAGTCTCGATGGTCGGGGTCGTAAGAACCTGACCATCGGTGGCCTTGAACATGAATCAAGCCCCTTTTGGGGCTTGATTCATTTCTGGGGTGTGTCTAGAATGACCGGCTCGCCTGAGCCCGTGTTTTTATGCCCGGAATTTCTCGGCGACAAGTAGTAGCCGCAAGGCTAATTTTTCTGTATTAGGAGCGTCTAGCCCATGAGTATGCAGGACCCGTTAGCGGACATGCTAACTCGAATCCGTAATGCCCAGATGGCTGAAAAGTCCGTCGTAAGCATGCCTTCTTCCACGTTGAAGGTGGCTGTAGCTAAAGTCCTGAAGGACGAAGGTTACATCGCGGGTTATCAGATCAGCAGCGAAACCAAACCACTGCTGTCTATCGAGCTGAAATATTTCGAAGGCCGTCCGGTTATCGAAGAAGTCAAGCGCGTTAGCCGTCCAGGCCTGCGTCAGTACAAGTCCGTCGAAGAGCTGCCAAAAGTACGTGGCGGTCTCGGTGTGTCTATCGTCTCCACCAACAAAGGTGTGATGACTGATCGTGCTGCGCGCGCTGCCGGTGTCGGCGGCGAAGTTCTTTGCACTGTGTTCTAAGGGGGGATAAGCATGTCTCGCGTCGCTAAGAACCCCGTTAAGCTGCCAGCCGGTGTCGAAGTAAAATTCGCAGGCCAACAGCTTTCGGTGAAGGGTGCCAAGGGTACTCTTGAACTGAACGTCCATTCGTCCGTTGAGATCGTTGAAGAAGCCGGTGAGCTGCGTTTCGCTGCTCGCAATGGCGATCAGCAGACTCGCGCAATGGCCGGTACCACTCGTGCGTTGGTAAACAACATGGTCCAGGGCGTAAGCCAAGGCTTCGAGCGCAAGCTCCAGCTGGTCGGTGTTGGTTACAAAGCGCAAGCAAAAGGTCAGGTGCTGAACCTGGCTCTTGGCTTCTCGCACCCAGTGGATTACGAACTGCCGGAAGGCATCACCGCTGAGACTCCTAGCCAGACCGATATCCTGATCAAGGGCATCGACAAGCAGCTGGTAGGTCAAGTGGCCGCCGAGATCCGCGACTTCCGTCCACCAGAGCCGTACAAAGGCAAAGGTGTGCGCTACGCGGACGAAGTCGTCCGTCGTAAAGAAGCCAAGAAGAAGTAGGGCATAGCAAATGACCGACAAAAAAGTTACTCGACTGCGTCGCGCTCGCAAAGCACGCCTGAAAATGCACGAACTCGAAGTCGTGCGTCTCTGCGTGTTCCGCTCTTCGCAGCACATCTACGCCCAGGTCATTTCGGCCGACGGCAACAAAGTCCTGGCAAGCGCCTCGACTTTGGATAAAGAACTGCGTGATGGCGCCACTGGCAACATCGACGCGGCCACTAAGGTTGGCCAGCTGGTCGCTACGCGTGCTAAGGCCGCTGGCGTCTCGCAGGTGGCTTTCGACCGCTCTGGCTTCAAGTACCACGGCCGCGTAAAAGCGCTGGCTGATGCTGCTCGTGAAGCTGGGCTGGAGTTCTAAGTTATGTCAAATAACGACCAAAAGCGCGACGAAGGCTACATCGAGAAGCTGGTTCAAGTTAACCGCGTAGCCAAAACCGTTAAAGGCGGCCGTATCTTCACTTTCACCGCGTTGACCGTGGTTGGTGATGGTAAGGGCCGTGTTGGCTTCGGCCGTGGCAAGTCGCGTGAAGTGCCTGCTGCGATCCAGAAGGCAATGGAAGCTGCTCGCCGCAACATGATCCAGGTTGATCTGAACGGCACTACCCTGCAGTACGCAATGAAGTCTGCCCACGGCGCTTCGAAGGTGTACATGCAGCCTGCTTCTGAAGGTACCGGTATCATCGCTGGCGGCGCTATGCGTGCTGTCCTCGAAGTTGCTGGCGTTCAGAACGTTCTGGCCAAGTGCTACGGCTCGACTAACCCTGTAAACGTGGTTCACGCCACTTTCAAGGGTCTGAAGGCTATGCAGTCTCCTGAGTCCATCGCAGCCAAGCGTGGCCTGCGTGTTGAGGAGATCAAGTAATCATGGCTACCGTTAAAGTTACGCTGATCAAAAGCATGACCGGCCGCATCCCTAACCACAAACTGTGCGTTAAGGGTCTGGGTCTGCGTCGCATCGGTCACACTGTAGAAGTCCAGGATACTCCCGAGAATCGCGGGATGATCAACAAGGCTTACTACATGCTGCGTGTCGAGGGTTAATCGATGAAACTCAATGATCTGAGTCCAGCGCCGGGTTCCCGTCGCGAAAAGCATCGTCCGGGCCGTGGTATCGGTAGTGGTTTGGGTAAGACTGGTGGCCGTGGTCACAAAGGTCAGACCTCCCGCTCCGGTGGCACCATTGCTCCAGGCTTTGAAGGCGGTCAACAGCCGCTGCATCGTCGCCTGCCGAAGTTCGGTTTCGTTTCCCTGAAAGCCATGGATCGCGCAGAAGTGCGTCTGTCCGAGCTGGCTAAAGTGGAAGGCGACATCGTCACCGTGCAGTCCCTGAAAGATGCCAACGTGATCAACGTCAACGTACAGCGTGTGAAAATCATGCTGTCCGGTGAAGTGACTCGCGCTGTCACTATCGGCAAGGGAATCGGCGCCACCAAAGGTGCGCGTGCGGCTATCGAAGCAGCTGGCGGCAAGTTCGAGGAATAAATGGCTAAGCAAGGTGCTCTCTCTGCGCTCGGCAAAGGCGGTATGTCTGAACTCTGGGCTCGTCTGCGTTTTCTGTTCCTGGCGATTATCGTCTACCGAATAGGCGCACACATCCCGGTTCCAGGTATCAACCCGGACCGACTCGCGGACCTGTTTCGACAGAATGAGGGGACCATTCTTAGCTTGTTCAACATGTTTTCCGGCGGCGCGCTGGAGCGGATGAGCATCTTTGCACTGGGGATCATGCCGTACATTTCGGCATCGATCATCATGCAGCTGATGACCGCCGTCAGCCCGCAGCTGGAGCAGTTGAAGAAGGAAGGTGAAGCTGGCCGTCGCAAGATCAGCCAGTACACCCGCTACGGCACCGTCGTCCTCGCTCTCGTCCAGGCCATTGGCATGTCCATTGGCCTGGCGGGGCAGGGCGTTGCGTTCACTGGTGACTTTGGCTTCCATTTCGTCGCGGTATCCACGTTTGTGGCTGGTGCGATGTTCATGATGTGGCTGGGTGAGCAGATTACTGAGCGTGGTGTAGGCAACGGTATCTCGATGTTGATTTTTTCGGGAATCGTCGCCGGTCTTCCGAGAGCAATCGGGCAGTCTTTCGAGTCTGCGCGTCAGGGTGATATCAACATCTTCGCCCTGGTTGCCATCGGTTTGCTGGCAGTAGCGATTATCGGTTTCGTGGTGTTCATTGAGCGTGGTCAGCGTCGTATCGCTGTTCACTACGCCAAGCGTCAGCAAGGCCGCAAGGTTTTCGCTGCGCAGACTAGCCACTTGCCGCTGAAGGTGAACATGGCCGGCGTTATTCCGGCTATTTTCGCGAGCAGCATTCTGCTGTTCCCGGCTTCGTTGGGTGCCTGGTTTGGTCAGTCTGAAGGTATGGGCTGGTTGCAGGACATCTCGCAGTCGATCGCTCCTGGTCAGCCGTTGAATATTCTGCTGTTTAGTGCAGGGATTATTTTCTTCTGCTTCTTCTATACGGCGTTGATGTTCAATCCGAAAGACGTAGCGGAAAACCTGAAGAAGTCCGGTGCCTTTATTCCGGGCATCCGTCCAGGTGAGCAGTCTGCGCGCTACATTGATGGCGTTCTGACTCGCTTGACCATGTTCGGTGCTCTTTACATGACGGCCGTGTGCCTGTTGCCCCAGTTCCTGGTGGTTGCAGCAAACGTTCCGTTCTACCTTGGCGGGACCTCGTTGCTGATCGTGGTCGTGGTTGTGATGGACTTCATGTCCCAAGTACAATCGCACCTCGTTTCGCACCAGTACGAATCCCTGATGAAGAAAGCCAACCTGAAGGGTTACGGCAGCGGCATGTTGCGCTGAGTACCCATAAGGTTCGAGGAGTTGGTGATGAAAGTTCGTGCATCGGTGAAAAAGCTGTGCCGTAACTGCAAGATTATTCGCCGCGAAGGTGTTGTTCGAGTAATTTGCAGCGCGGAACCGCGTCACAAACAGCGCCAAGGCTGAGTGTGATTGTGCTTCAAGCCCGGCAGCTAGTGCGCTGCCGGGTTGATTATTTGTTATTACAGCGATATTATCTCGCGCCCTATTTCTTGGCTTCCGGGGCGTAGGTAGCTGTCAATTGGAGTCCCACTGAATGGCCCGTATTGCAGGCGTTAACATTCCAGATAACAAGCATACTGTTATCTCGCTGACCTACATCTATGGTGTTGGTCGCACTACTGCGCAGAAAATTTGTGCAGTGACTGGGGTAAACCCAGCAGCAAAGATCAAGGATCTGAGCGACGAGCAAATTGAACAGCTGCGTGGCGAAGTGGCGAAGTTCACCACTGAAGGTGACCTGCGTCGCGAAATCAACATGAAAATCAAGCGCTTGATGGACCTCGGTTGCTATCGCGGTCTGCGTCATCGTCGTGGTCTGCCAGTACGCGGTCAGCGTACCAAGACCAACGCGCGTACCCGTAAAGGTCCGCGTAAGCCGATCCGCAAGTAATCGCCCCAGCGAATCGACAGGAATTTAATCATGGCAAAACCTGCTGCTCGTCCTCGTAAAAAAGTTAAAAAGACAGTGGTTGATGGCATCGCCCACATCCATGCCTCTTTTAACAACACCATCGTGACCATTACCGACCGTCAAGGTAACGCTCTTTCCTGGGCTACCTCCGGTGGTTCGGGTTTCCGCGGTTCCCGCAAGTCCACCCCGTTCGCTGCTCAAGTAGCTGCTGAGCGTGCTGGTCAAGCTGCGCTGGAATATGGCCTGAAAAACCTCGACGTAAACGTCAAGGGCCCAGGTCCAGGTCGTGAATCCGCAGTCCGCGCTTTGAACGGCTGTGGCTACAAGATCGCCAGCATCACCGACGTGACGCCAATCCCGCACAACGGGTGCCGTCCGCCGAAGAAGCGCCGCGTGTAATCCAGGAGATTGTAAAGAATGGCTCGTTACATTGGTCCAAAATGCAAACTCGCTCGTCGCGAAGGCACCGATCTCTTCCTGAAGAGCGGCGTGCGCGCGATCGAATCGAAGTGCAACATTGAAGCAGCACCTGGTATCCACGGCCAACGCCGCGGTCGCCAGTCCGACTACGGCACCCAACTGCGTGAAAAGCAGAAGGTCCGTCGTATCTACGGCGTTCTCGAGCGTCAGTTCAGCGGCTACTACAAAGAAGCTGCTGGCAAGAAAGGTGCAACCGGTGAAAACCTGCTGCAACTGCTCGAATGCCGCCTGGACAACGTCGTATACCGTATGGGCTTTGGTTCGACTCGTGCCGAATCCCGTCAGCTGGTATCGCACAAGTCGATCAGCGTTAACGGTCAGACCGTAAACGTTCCTTCGTACCAGGTTCGTGCTGGTGACGTGGTCGCTGTTCGCGAGAAAGCAAAAAATCAACTTCGCATTGTCCAAGCTCTCGATCTGTGTGCTCAACGTGGCCGCGTAGAGTGGGTAGAAGTAGACACTGAGAAGAAGTCGGGCGTTTTCAAGAACGTTCCTGCTCGCAGTGATCTGTCCGCCGACATCAACGAAAGCCTGATTGTCGAGCTCTACTCCAAGTAAGGGCTAGAAAATAGGTGCATCCATGCAGATTTCGGTAAATGAGTTCCTGACACCCCGCCATATTGATGTGCAGGTTGTCAGTCCAACCCGCGCCAAGATCACTCTCGAGCCTCTCGAGCGTGGTTTCGGCCACACCCTGGGCAACGCGCTGCGCCGCATCCTGTTGTCCTCAATGCCCGGCTGCGCAGTAGTCGAGGCCGAGATTGACGGTGTGCTCCACGAGTACAGCGCCATCGAAGGTGTACAGGAAGACGTAATTGAAATCCTGTTGAACCTTAAAGGTCTGGCTATCAAGCTGCACGGCCGTGACGAAGTTACGCTGACCTTGTCGAAGAAGGGTTCGGGGGTGGTTACCGCTGCCGATATTCAGCTGGATCATGATGTCGAGATCGTTAATCCCGATCACGTAATCGCTAACCTGGCGTCTAACGGCGCCCTGAACATGAAGCTCACCGTAGCTCGTGGTCGTGGTTATGAACCAGCCGACTCGCGTCAGAGCGATGAAGACGAAAGCCGCAGCATCGGTCGCTTGCAGCTTGACTCTTCGTTCAGCCCGGTTCGCCGTATCGCATACGTGGTGGAAAACGCCCGTGTCGAGCAGCGTACCAACCTGGACAAGCTGGTTATTGATCTGGAAACCAACGGTACTCTGGATCCTGAAGAGGCTATCCGTCGTGCTGCAACCATCCTGCAACAGCAGTTGGCTGCGTTCGTCGACCTCAAGGGTGACAGTGAGCCAGTGGTTGTCGAGCAGGAAGACGAGATCGATCCGATCCTGCTTCGCCCGGTTGACGATCTGGAACTGACTGTACGTTCGGCTAACTGCCTTAAGGCGGAAAACATCTATTACATCGGTGACCTGATCCAGCGCACCGAAGTAGAGCTGTTGAAGACTCCGAACCTGGGCAAGAAATCCTTGACTGAAATCAAGGACGTTCTGGCCTCCCGCGGTCTGTCCCTCGGCATGCGCCTCGACAACTGGCCGCCTGCAAGTCTTAAGAAGGACGACAAGGCGACTGCCTGATCGTCGTAATCACCGAACGTAGTGTTTGGTAAGGAATGAACCATGCGTCATCGTAAAAGTGGTCGCCACCTGAGCCGCACCAGCTCGCACCGCAAGGCCATGTTCCAAAACATGGCAGTGTCGCTGTTCGAGCACGAGCTGATCAAAACTACTCTGCCAAAAGCCAAAGAACTGCGCCGCGTTGCCGAGCCGCTGATCACTCTGGCCAAGACAGACAGCGTTGCTAACCGTCGTCTGGCTTTCGACCGTACTCGTTCGAAAGCTATCGTTGGTAAGCTCTTCAACGACCTGGGCAAGCGTTACGCTACCCGTGAGGGTGGCTACCTGCGCATCCTCAAGTGCGGTTTCCGCGCTGGCGACAACGCGCCTATGGCGTACGTCGAACTGGTTGATCGTGCTGTCGGCGGCGAAGCTGTATCCGCTGAGTAAGACGTCAGTCTGAAACAAAGAACCGGGCCTAGTGCCCGGTTTTTTGTGCGCGTAAGAAATGCACCTTTCGTACAAGCTTCTACCCTGTTTGGGTCTGCACTATGTGCTGGGTTTCGTCATTAGTTATTTTCTATTGATTGCCATGAGTTAATGAATTTGTGGCTGTCATATTGATGATTGATACTCCACAACAAGCCGATTAGCCGGCGCAGTTCAAGACTGACAGAGGAAGAAGATCGCATGAGCCAGAACAAGACGCTTACGACCGCCAGCGGTGCGCCAGTCGCCGATAACCAGAACTCTCGCTCCGCCGGGCCGCGCGGACCGTTGCTGCTCGATGACTTTCATTTGATCGAGAAGCTTGCTCACTTCAACCGCGAAAACATTCCTGAGCGCCGTGTGCATGCCAAGGGTTCGGGCGCCTACGGTACCTTCACCGTCACTCGCGATATCACGCAATACACGAGCGCCAAGCTGTTCTCTGCTGTGGGTAAGCAGACGCCCACTTTCCTGCGATTCTCCACGGTGGGCGGTGAGCGTGGCTCGGCTGACACCGAGCGCGATCCTCGTGGTTTTGCCCTGAAGTTCTACACCGAAGAAGGCAACTGGGACATCGTTGGCAACAACACGCCCGTGTTCTTCATTCGTGATCCGCTGAAGTTTCCAGACTTTATCCACACCCAGAAACGCCTGCCGCAGAGCAACCTGAAAAGTGCGCAGATGATGTGGGACTTCTGGTCGCACTCGCCCGAGGCGCTGCATCAGGTCACCATTCTGTTCTCTGATCGCGGTATCCCGGATGGCTACCGTCATATGCACGGCTTCGGTAGCCACACTTACAGCTTGATCAGTGCACAAGGCGAGCGTCACTGGGTGAAGTGGCACTACAAGACCAAGCAAGGGATCAAGAACCTCGCGCCGGCAGATGCGGCACGCCTGGCGGGCACTGATCCGGATTACGCGCAGCGCGACCTGTTCGAGGCTATCGAGCGTGGTGACTTCCCGAAATGGAGCGTGTGCATCCAGATCATGACCGAGGCCCAGGCCGCGGCGCATTACGAGAACCCGTTCGACGTGACCAAAACCTGGTCGCAGAAGGAGTTCCCGCTGATCGAAGTCGGTGAGTTGGAGTTGAATCGCAATCCGCTGAACTACTTTGCTGAAGTCGAGCAAGCCGCGTTCGGCCCGAGCAACATGGTGCCAGGCGTCGGCCTCTCGCCGGATCGCATGCTGCAAGGCCGCGTGTTCGCTTATGCCGATGCGCATCGCTACCGTGTAGGCACCAATCACCAGCAACTGCCGGTAAACGCTCCGCGCAGCCCGGTCAACACCTACCAGCGGGATGGCTCGATGGCATTCGGCAGCAACGGTGGTGCGGCACCCAACTACGAGCCGAACAGTTACGTGGAGTCGCCGAAACAAGCGCCGCACTACGCCGAACCTGCACTGGCCTTGAGCGGTTCAGCTGATCGCTACGATCACCGCGAAGACACCGACTACTACAGCCACGCGGGAGCACTGTTCCGTTTGATGAGCGACGAGCAGAAAGCCTTGCTGGTCAACAATATCGCCGGTGCGATGGCCGGTGTTTCGAGTGACGTTGTGGACCGTCAGTTGCAGCATTTCTACAAGGCTGACCCGGCGTACGGAGAAGCAATCGCAAAGCTGCTCAACGTACAGCTTAACGAAGTCTAAACGAGAAGCAGAACCGCCCTCATTAGGGCGGTTTTTGCGTTATTTAACCTGCTTTTCTCAGAATATCTTCGCTTTTATTGCGCGAAGTAAGTGACCTTGCGGTCATGTTGGTTCAAACTACAGACTTTCAAGAAGGGAGATGTAGGGCGATGCAAGGCCACCCAGACGTTATCGATTACCTCAACACGTTGCTGACCGGCGAACTGGCCGCGCGTGACCAATATTTCGTTCACTCGCGGATGTATGAGGACTGGGGATTCACCAAGCTCTACGAACGAATCAACCACGAGATGGAAGAAGAAGCCGGTCACGCCGATGCGCTGATGCGCCGGATTCTCATGCTCGAAGGCACCCCGCGCATGCGTCCGGATGACCTGGATGTCGGCACCACGGTGGAAACCATGCTCGAAGCGGATCTGCGCCTCGAGTACAAGGTTCGTGCCGCACTGTGCAAAGGCATCGAGCTGTGCGAGAAGCACGGCGACTACGTAAGCCGCGATATCCTCAAACTTCAGTTGCACGACACTGAAGAAGATCACACCTACTGGCTTGAAAAGCAGTTGGGCCTGATCAAGTTGATCGGTATCCAGAATTACCTGCAATCCCACACGTCCTGATTGCAGCCGTTACAAAAAAAGCCCCTCTCACCGATGAAGTGACAGGGGCTTTTTCATGCCCGGCAATCAGGCCCGATCGCGGATCAGCAGTGGCTTGAGGTAATGACCGGTGTGAGATTGCTTCATCTCGGCCACTTCCTCCGGCGTACCGGTCGCGATGATCTGCCCGCCTTTCGAACCACCCTCGGGGCCGAGATCCACCAGCCAGTCGGCGGTCTTGATCACGTCAAGGTTGTGTTCGATCACGACCACGGTGTTGCCGTGGTCGCGCAGGCGATGCAGCACATCGAGCAATTGCTGGATATCTGCGAAGTGCAGACCGGTGGTCGGCTCATCGAGGATGTACAGAGTCTTGCCGGTATCGCGCTTGGATAGCTCGCGGGACAACTTGACCCGCTGCGCCTCACCACCGGACAGCGTGGTCGCCGACTGCCCGAGCTTGATGTACGACAGACCCACATCCATCAGCGTCTGCAGCTTGCGCGCCAGCGCCGGCACCGCGTCGAAGAACTCCCGCGCTTCCTCGATGGTCATCTCGAGGGTTTCGTGGATGCTCTTGCCCTTGTATTTGATCTCCAGGGTTTCGCGGTTGTAACGCTTACTCTTGCACACATCGCACGGCACGTAGATATCCGGCAGGAAGTGCATTTCCACCTTGATCAGGCCGTCGCCCTGGCAAGCCTCGCAACGACCGCCCTTGACGTTGAACGAGAAACGCCCCGGGCCATAACCACGGGAGCGGGACTCCGGCACGCCGGCAAACAGCTCGCGGATCGGCGTGAACAGCCCGGTGTAGGTCGCCGGGTTGGAGCGCGGCGTGCGACCGATCGGGCTCTGGTCGATATCGACGACCTTGTCCAGATGCTCCAGGCCCTTGATGCTGTCGTGCGCTGCCGCTTCCAGAGTGGTCGCGCCATTGAGGGCCGTGGCGCTCAGCGGAAACAGCGTGTTGTTGATCAGCGTCGACTTGCCGGAGCCGGAAACACCGGTCACGCATGTCAGCAGGCCGATCGGGATCTCGAGGTCGACATTGCGCAGGTTGTTGCCCCGCGCGCCCTTGAGCGACAGGACCTGTTTCTTGTTGCGCGGCGTGCGTTTGGCCGGCACTTCGATCTTGACCCGACCCGACAGGTATTTGCCGGTGAGCGAGTCCGGATGCGCCATGACTTCATCCGGCGTGCCTTCGGCGACGATCTGTCCTCCATGAACGCCGGCACCCGGACCGATATCCACTACGTAGTCAGCCAAGCGGATCGCATCTTCGTCGTGCTCGACCACGATGACCGTGTTGCCGATATCGCGCAGGTGCTTGAGGGTGCCGAGCAGACGGTCGTTGTCACGCTGGTGCAGGCCGATGGACGGCTCATCGAGGATGTACAGAACCCCGACCAGACCGGCGCCGATCTGGCTGGCCAGACGAATCCGCTGGGCCTCACCGCCGGACAGGGTATCGGCACTGCGATCCAGCGACAGGTAATCCAGCCCTACATTGACCAGGAACTGCAGACGCTCACGGATTTCCTTGAGAATCTTGTCGGCAATTTCGCCACGGCGGCCGGTCATCTTCAAATCGCCGAAGTAGTCGCAGGCATCACCGATCGGCAGGTTGGTCACCGCCGGCAGGGTTTTCTCGCCAACCCACACGTGCCGCGCTTCGCGACGCAGGCGGGTACCGCGGCAATCCGGGCAGGACTGGGTGCTGAGGAACTTCGCCAGTTCTTCACGCACACTGGCCGACTCGGTTTCGCGGTAGCGGCGTTCGAGGTTCGGCACGATGCCTTCGAACGGGTGCGAACGCTTGACGATGTCACCCCGGTCATTGAGGTACTTGAAGTCGACGTTCTGCGAACCGCTGCCATGCAGAATGTATTTCTGCTGATCCGCCGGCAGTTCGTTGAACGGCTGCTCCAGGCTGAAGCCGTAATGCGCAGCCAGTGAGCCAAGCATCTGGAAGTAATAGACGTTGCGCCTGTCCCAGCCACGTATTGCGCCTTCGGCCAGGGTCAGCTCACCGTTGACCAGACGCTTGATGTCGAAGAACTGCTTCACCCCCAGACCGTCACAGGTCGGGCAGGCGCCGGCCGGGTTGTTGAAGGAAAACAGCTTGGGTTCCAGCTCGCTGATCGCGTGGCCGCAGATCGGGCAGGCGAAGCGCGCGGAGAAGATCATCTCTTCACCCGGCTCGTCGTCCATCGGTGCCACCAGGGCGATGCCATCGGCCAGCTTCAGTGCGGTCTCGAAGGACTCGGCCAGACGCTGCTGCAAATCTGCGCGAACCTTGAAGCGGTCAACCACGACTTCAATGGTGTGCTTTTTCTGTTTATCCAGCTTTGGCAGCTCGTCGAGCTCACAGAGCCGGCCGTTGACCCGGGCGCGGACGAAGCCCTGGGCGCGCAGCTCTTCGAACACCGAAAGATGTTCACCCTTGCGCTCACGGATCACTGGCGCCAGAAGCATCAGCTTGCTGCCTTCCGGCTGTGCCAGCACCAGGTCAACCATCTGGCTGACGGTCTGGGCTTCCAGCGGAATGTCGTGATCCGGGCAGCGCGGCGTACCGACGCGTGCATAAAGCAGACGCAGGTAGTCGTAGATTTCGGTGATGGTGCCGACCGTGGAGCGCGGGTTGTGCGAGGTCGACTTCTGTTCGATGGAGATCGCCGGCGACAGGCCTTCGATGGTGTCGACGTCGGGTTTTTCCATCATCGACAGGAACTGCCGGGCATAGGCCGACAGGGATTCGACATAGCGGCGCTGACCTTCGGCATAGAGCGTGTCGAAGGCCAGGGACGACTTGCCGGATCCGGACAGGCCGGTGATGACGATCAGTTTGTCCCGTGGCAGGGTCAGGTCGATGTTCTTCAGGTTGTGGGTACGGGCCCCACGTATCAGGATCTTGTCCAAAGTGGCCTCGCTCGGCGGGCGTCGAAAACACAGGAGTATACGGCCAAATACTGGATGGATGCACACTATCGAATGAAGGGTTTTCCACCTTGCATGAAGAGAGTTTCATCTATACGCGTCATAGCGTCGCGATATACCCCGTCTTTCGATGGGACTGGTAGAATCGCCGCCGGTTCACACGAGGTTTTTCCATGCACGATCCCCACAGCGAACGCATGAGTGGCAGCGAGACCCGCGCGGCGAGCGGTCTGGCCCTGGTGTTCGCCTTCCGTATGCTTGGCATGTTCATGGTGCTGCCGGTACTGGCGACCTATGGCATGGATCTGGCGGGAGCGACCCCGGCCCTCATCGGGCTGGCGATTGGCGCTTACGGCCTGACCCAGGCGATTTTCCAGATCCCGTTCGGGATCATCTCCGACCGTATCGGTCGTCGCCCGGTGATTTACCTGGGGCTGATCGTCTTTGCCCTCGGCAGCGTGCTGGCGGCCCAGGCCGACTCGATCTGGGGCGTGATTGCCGGTCGGATCCTGCAGGGTGCCGGCGCGATTTCCGCAGCGGTCATGGCACTGCTTTCCGACCTGACCCGCGAACAGCACCGCACCAAGGCCATGGCGATGATCGGCATGACCATCGGCCTGTCGTTCGCCGTGGCCATGGTGGTCGGTCCGTTGCTGACCCGCGCATTCGGTCTTTCCGGCCTGTTCCTGGCCACCGGCGGCATGGCGCTGGTGGGTATCGTGATCGTGCTGTTCATGGTGCCGAAATCCACCGGGCCGCTGAGTCATCGTGAGTCCGGCGTGGCGCGCCAGGCATTGATGCCGACGCTCAAGCACCCGGACCTGCTGCGCCTGGATCTCGGCATTTTTGTGTTACATGCGATGTTGATGTCGAGCTTCGTCGCGCTGCCCCTGGCCTTGGTGGAAAAAGCCGGGCTGCCCAAGGAACAGCACTGGTGGGTCTACCTTACGGCCCTGTTGATCTCCTTCTTCGCCATGATCCCGTTCATCATCTACGGCGAGAAGAAACGCAAAATGAAACGAGTTTTGCTCGGCGCTGTCATGACGCTGATGCTCACTGAGCTATTCTTCTGGCAGTTCGGTGACAGCCTGCGGGCTCTGGTGATCGGGACGGTGGTGTTCTTTACCGCGTTCAATCTGCTGGAAGCCTCGCTGCCGTCGCTGATCAGCAAGGTTTCACCGGCAGGTGGCAAGGGCACGGCCATGGGCGTGTACTCCACCAGCCAGTTCCTCGGTTCGGCACTCGGCGGGATTCTTGGCGGCTGGATGTTCCAGCATGGCGGTCTGTCGGTTGTGTTCCTCGGATGTGCCGGGCTGGCTGCCATCTGGCTGGCCTTTGCTGTTACCATGCGCGAACCACCCTACGTGACGAGCCTGCGCTTGCCGTTGTCGCCCGAGGCGATCCGCGAAGCGGGTCTGGTCGAGCGCCTCAGGGCCCTCGTAGGGGTAACAGATGCAGTGATAGTCGCCGATGAAGCGGCTGTTTACATCAAACTGGATAAAGAATTAGTGGATCGCGACACCCTCGAACGCCTGGTGAACAACCCGGCCGGGGCTGCTTGCGAAGCCTAGGAGAACGTTATGGCCCGTGGGGTTAACAAAGTCATATTGGTCGGCACTTGCGGCCAGGATCCCGAAGTTCGCTACTTGCCTAACGGTAACGCCGTGACCAACCTGAGTCTGGCAACCAGCGAACAGTGGACCGACAAGCAGACCGGTCAGAAGGTCGAGAAGACCGAGTGGCACCGCGTATCGATGTTCGGCAAGGTCGCCGAAATCGCCGGCGAATACCTGCGCAAGGGTTCGCAGGTGTACATCGAAGGCAAGCTGCAGACCCGTGAGTGGGAAAAAGACGGCATCAAGCGTTACACCACCGAGATCGTGGTCGACATGCAAGGCACCATGCAACTGCTGGGCGGCCGTCCACAACAGGGCGACCAACAAGGCGGTGGCAACAACTATCAGCAACAGGCGCCACGCCAGCAGGCTCCGCGTCCGCAGCAGTCGGCTCCTCAGCAGCGTCCGGCCCCGGCTCCACAGCAGGCCGCACCGCAACCGGCTCCGGATTTCGACAGCTTCGATGACGATATTCCGTTCTGATCGAAGTCGCTGAACCAGGCCCGGTCTGGATTCGAAGCCCCCGCATTGCGGGGGCTTCGTCGTTTTGACGGTTGCACACGGCTTTGGGATGTTCGTGAACTGACTGAACAGTTCCGGCGCTCAGGGCGGTAAAGTTCCGCGAAGAGTCTTGAAGGCAGCGGCAAGCCGATCCATGATCGGTCCCGGCGCTTTCGGGCCCGTCCATTTTTGCAAGAGCGGGCTCCCCGGCATCGGGTGTCAGTTCTCATCACAAGAACAAGAGAAACCGATGAGCAGTAGCAAGAACAAGGAAATCGAGTACCTGCGCGGTGTGGCCATCCTGATGACGGTGTTTACCCACAGCACGCAGCTACTGCCATTTCATGGCGCGTTCATGGAAAAGCTGTTCAACGTGTATTCCCCCTGGTCAGGGGTGGATCTGTTCTTCTGTATTTCAGGTTTTGTCGTCAGCAAGGCCTACCTCGACTATTTCGACAGCAACCGCGAGCAGAGCCGCTTCGGTCTCGCCGCAACGTCATTCTGGATTCGACGGGCCTACCGCCTGCTGCCCACTGCCTGGCTGTGGGTGCTGATACCGTTGGTATTCTCGATCTTCTTCAACCAGTCCAATGCGTTCCAGTCGTGGTTCGACAATGTGCGCAGCTTCACCGCCGTCGCGACATTCACCGGTAACCTGGCGAACCAGTACGGTGCGATCCTGGGTCCAAACTCGGTGTATTGGAGCCTGGCGCTGGAGGAGCAGTTCTACTTCATTTTTCCGCTGTTCCTGCTGTTGATCACTTCGACACGCTGGCGGGTGATCGCCTTGATCACGCTGATCGCCGTGCAGTTTCCGCTGGATCGCAATGCCTTTGGCGCAGCGCCGGCCAGCATGCTGTTTTCGTTCCGTCTCGACGCCATGATGTGGGGCATCCTGCTCTGCCTGTTCACGCGCACATCCTTGTACAAGGACATCGAGCCTGTGGCGTTGGGTGGCAACCTGTTCAAGCGGCTGGGTATCACGCTGTTCCTGCTGTACATGTTGGGCGCCATTGCCGGTCAGCTCATCGCAACACCGATCGCGGTCGGGCTGTTGGCTATCAATGCATTGATCCTTGTCTGGCTCTCCAGTTACCAGAAGGGCTACATCTACTGCCCGGCCATCTTGAGCGGGCTCGGCCAATGGCTGGGTTCGCGTTCCTATGCCTTGTACGTCGTGCACGTATTTGCCTACCACTTGAGCACCGAGATCTGGACGCGTGTGGCCCGCGAGCGTGGCGTCGAACTGGGCAGCGAGTTCACGGTTCAGCTGTTGCTGACGTCGTTCGCGATCATGGTGGTGTGCAGCGAGTTGAACTATCGTTTTGTCGAAACCCCATTGCGTCGTCGCGGTGCGGAAATCGCGCGGCGGAGAATGGCCGGGGTCATCACCGCCGAGTCAGTCAAGGAAACGCCTGCGTCCGAGGTGCCGGCACGCCCGACCGAGCTGTCGTAACCGGCGCCGGAAACGAAAAAACCGTAGCGCGCAAACGCTACGGGTTTTTTATTGTCAGCCTCGAATCAGTCAAGAATCAGGTGCGGTAAAAAACGGCTCGAGTCCTTGGTGATCAGACTGTTGTCTTCGCGCACGCCGATTCCTGCGGCCTGGTCGCCAATCACCCAGGAACCGATCAGCGTGTAGCTGTCATCGAACCTTGGCAGTGGCGCAAATTCCTGCAGGATGAAGGGCGCATCCGTGTAGGGACCATCCTCTTTGACGATCAGACCCTCGGCAGTTTGCAGCTCGATGTTGGCACCTTCCCGGGAGAAGTACGGTTTGCGTACCCAGCCTTTCGGCACTGCGCTGCCCGGATTCGGATCGAGATGAGCGGCCAGCAGATTCGGATGGCCTTTGTGCATTTCCCAAAGCAGGGGCAGGGCGCCTTTATTGGAGAGAATGGCCTTCCATGCCGGTTCGAAAAACTGCGTATCGCAATCGGCAATGGCTGCGCCGAACGGCTCGTGGAAGATGAACTCCCAGGCGTGCAGCTTGAACAGGTGCGGGATCCAGCGATCTTCGAGGTCGACGAAACGTCCTTCGGTTGTCAGGCCGATGTCTTCAATATCGATGTGCCGCGATTCGATGCCGACCTTTTCCGCGATCAATCGCAGGTAGTCCGTGGTGCCCTTGTCCTCGACCGAGCCTTTCATCGAGGCAAAGTAGAACGGGCGCTTGAGCTTCAGCGCGGCAAAGGCCTCATGCAGTCGGGTGTCGATGCTGTTGAACTGGTCGGCATGGCGCGGCAGCATCCCGCGCTCGATGCACTGCTCAAGCCAGCCCCACTGGAATGCGGAGGCCTCATAAAGACTGGTGGGCGTGTCGTAATTGAGCTCCAGCAGTTTCGCCGGGCCGTTGCCGCTGTAGGAGAAGTCCATGCGTCCGTACAGATGCGGATGACCTTCCAGCCAGGACGTTCGGATCATGTCGTAGTACGGCGCGGGGATGCTCAGGCGATCGAGCAGTTCCTCACTGCGCACGACCCGGTCCACCAAGTCCATGCACATCTCGTGCAGTTCGGTGGTCGGATCCTCGAGATCGTTCTCGATCTGTGCAAGCGTGAACTGATAGTACGCGCGCTCGTCCCAGTAGGGCTCGTCGTCGATGGTGTGAAACAGAAAACCGAGGCTTTCGGCCGTCTGTTTCCAGTCGTGGCGCTCGGCGCAATGGATCTTCTTCATCAGCTGCTCGAACTGCCCCAGCCGCCCCAACCGCTGCGTGCGCTGGACTGGCTGCCGAAACCGCCCCGGGAGGTAGAGGATGCCACGTTGACCGATTTACTACGGGAGCTGGTGTAGTCCGAATTGCTGCGCGTGGTCGGAGCCGATTCGATCCGCCGGTTCAGCGTCGAAGTGTCGTACGTCTGGCGCGTATCGCGATCGCGATAAACCGTCCGCGAGTTGTTGCTCATGGCGTTACCGATCAGCCATCCGGTGAGCCAGCCGTTGCTCGATCCGCCACCGCTGGAGACGTGGGTCGTGTTCTGAGTGGTCTGCACTGGCTCGGCATTGCCTTCCGGCATCTGCGCATTGGCAATTGCATCGAGGTTCTGTGCCGGCTCGGTGTTTTGCGGCACCTTGAAACCACCGAGCTTCGGCACAAAGCGGCCGTCGGAATTTTTCTGACACCAGCCAGCGGCGAAGTCCGCGTCGCACTTCGCTTTGTCGTCATAAGCAGGGGCGATGCGCCGGTGTTCGGCCAGAGCCGCGACGTAGGCATTCGAGCAGGCATCGGCAGCCACTTCGGCGTCGACACACTGTTCCACGCTCTGGAAGTTGCGTTGTTCCTGGGCGGCCGCTTCACCGGAAATCGCCAGGGCCACCGAGGCGGCCAGGGATAGTTGAACGTACTTGCTTCGTTTCATCTCGGGCTTCCTGCCGATCAGTAGGACGGGGTCATGCACGCGGCGTTGAGCATGCCGACGCTGATCGCCACCGCAGCGACGTAGATGCCGGCGGCAACTTCACCGTTGGCGATGCGCTGGGACGTGCCTTTGAGCACCAGCCCGGTGGCCAGGAATGCCAGCAGTTGCACCGCAGCGGCGATCACGGCCCAGAGGACGAAATCGAGGACGTTGATCGAGTGGGCGATGATGTTGCTCGCCGGGATCGCGAAACCGATGATCGCACCCGACAGAGCGATGGCAGCAGCGTTGTTGCCGCCGCGAATCAGTTCGAATTCCTTGTGCGGCGTGATGCGGGTGTAGACGAACTGAAACAGCATGAACAGCAACACGGCGCCGATCAGATAGGCGGCGAAACCGACCAGCGCGGCCTTGTTCAGGGAAACGGACAGCACTTCCAGCATGGGGAACTTCCTTTTAAATGGTGCTCAGATCGGTGGTGTACAGCGAGATGCCCAGCGATGTGCTCAGGCTGACAGTGCCTTCTTCGTCCTGTTCGACGGAGAACAGCAGCAGTTCGCGACGGTCGGTCAGGCCGGTTTCCCGGGCGTACAGCATCGAGTGGTGTTCGATGGTGTAGGACTCGTCGGGATTGACCACTTGCTCCGTGAGCGGGACCAGTTCGGTCTGACCGCGTTCGGTGCCCCATTCCCGGGTGAAGGACACGCCGTCATGGGTGTAGGCCGGCAGGCCGATCAGGCTGTTCGGGCCCGCCAGGCGCTGCAGTTCGGCGTCACTGTTGACCGTGACATAGCTGACGTAATTGAACAGCGTCACCGATTCGATCTGATCGTCGCCGGTGACGTGGACCTGCAGCCAGAAATCTTCGTTGTCCAGGTAGTAGCGATACAGCTTGTTCGACTGGCCGAGGTCGATCCAGCCGGCGCTCCAGATGGCCTGGGCATCGGGGACCCGGACCGAGGTGCTGCCGTCGAGCAACAGGGCGAGGGTCGTATCGAAACGGATCGCCTTGCCCTGCGCCAGGCCCAACGGGCCGCTGGCCGCCTCGCGTGCAGGTGCCGAGCCGGTGCCGAGCAAGTTCTTTAACCATCCCATGGGTACATTCCTTGAAGCGGGTGGAGGTGTTCGTTGGCAAAACGCCGCTAGTGTACCGGCCTCGTGACAAACGAGCAGGCAAAAAAGAAGGGCACCCGGTGCCCTTCCTTTCGCTGGCTGCCCTTACTGGGTCGACTTCTGCTTCAGACGCTCAAGGATCGCGTTGGCGCTGCCCTCGTTCGGCGTGATGCCGGCGTCGCGCAGCTTGCGCTCCAGGTCGTTGCCGGTCGTGGCATCGGCCAGTTCGTCCTGAGCGTTCAGCTCGGCGGCGCGCTGCTTTTGCTTCTCTTGCAGACGGTTCAGGGTGCCGACTGCGGTTTCCAGCTTGCCATTGGCGCCGCCGCTGGCGATGGATGCGCTGACCTGGGCTTTCTGCACGCTTTCACGGGCCTTGGCCATGTCCACTTGCTGACGCAGGCTCTTGATCCGCGCTTCGGCCTTGTTGATGTCCTTGCGCATGTTGTCGGCGTAGGTGCCGAACTCGTCGCTCTGGGCCTTCTCGGTGGTCAGGTCGTTGGTCAGGGTCGAAATCGCTTCGGCCACTTCCATCGCCAGATCTTCACGGCCGGCGTTCAGTGCGGAGACAGCCTTGGCTTCCAGGTCCTTGATCTTGGCGTCGTACTCGCTCACGCGGTCGGCGGACAGCTTGTGCTTGGCCATGATGGTGACCAGTTCGCGACGGGCGTTGGACAGGGCGCTGTCGGCGTCACGGATTTCCTGATCGAGGATGCGCAGGGCCTGTTGGTCGACGATTGCTTCGCCGACTTCATTGGCGCCGCCGCGCAGTGCGGTGAACAACTTGTTCCAGATGGACTGAGTCATTGGACTTTCCCTGTTGATTACTTGAAGAAGTGTTCGAAGGCTTCGCTGGCGCGCTGCACGTTGTCGACCAGGGTTTTCACCTCGGTGACCACGTTGGTCAGGCTCGAATCCGCACTCAGCGCGCCGAACATGTTGTAGACGGTCTGACCGTTGGGCATGGTCTCGATGCCGATCGACGACAGCGGGAACATTTCCCGGCTGCGCAGCACCGCGTCGTTGAAGGTGCGCACGTCGGTAATCGAATCGATGTCCACCAGCACGGTGTCGACGATGATCTGCTGACCCGCGATGGCGATGTGAATCGGCAGGCCGCCGAATTCGTTCATTTCCAGCTTGAGGCTGGGTTCGGCGCTCTGGATCAGGGACAGCGTGATCTCGTGGGAAGCCACCTCGTCCAGTGCCTTGAAAGCGTTGTAGAGGCTATCGATGTTCCAGTTGTTGCCTGCGCTCATGTAATTCTCCGACATGAAAGAGCCAGCCAGAATCGGTTGGCGTAGCTGTTGCTCCATTTGCTTGAGCAAGCTTCGGTTTTCGGGAAGCACCCAAGTTTCGTGTTTCACATAACCGGCGGCAGCCAGGCCCGCGCGCATCTGCTTCATATAGAAGCTCGACGGTTTTTTCGCGGACGTTGTCGAGCGCACTCCCTTCGGGCTCTCCGATTTTGTTGCAGGGGAGTTGCTTTTCATGGCGATGACTCCGTTATGAACATCTCACGCGTGAGCCACACTACAACCAATTCAAAGTGCCATCAATGGCTCACGCGTGAGATTTTTTCAGCGCACGAAAAAAGGCCCGCAACGAGGCGGGCCGGGTTTCATTCGGAGACTGGCGACAGGCGCTCAACGATTGTTCGAGAGAAACTCCTGCGCGGAAACCACACTGGCGTAGGCAAACCCCAGCGAAGACATGAACGCCGCATGCACCTGGGCGGCCGGCACGATCAGACCATTGAATTCCAGGTCGCGGGTGGCGCAGGCATCGTGGATCACCGTGACGGTGTAGCCCAGATCCGCCGCTGCCCGGACAACGCCGTCGATGCACATGTGGCTCATGCTGCCTACCACCACCAGTGCCTTGATGTCTTGTTCATCGAGGATCGATTGCAATTCGGTTTCGCGGAACGCGTTGACGAAATGCTTGAGCACCACCGGTTCATCGGCGCGGTTGAGTACCTTGGAATGCAATTTTGCGCCCTCGGAGCCGGGGGTGAAGAACGGCGCATCCGCCGAGGTGAATTCGTGACGGATATGGATCACCGGATCACCCGCTTCACGGAACGCGGCGATTAGTCGGGCGGCGTTGTCGACGGCGGCGTCGACGCCTGCCAGCGGCCACTTGCCTTGGGGGAAGTAGTCGTTCTGGATATCGACTACGATGAGCGCTTGCCTGGCCATGGGTTTTTCCTCGAAGTGTTTGTTGGGAGTGGATTCAGTATCGGCGCCCGCTACGTCTTCGAGGATTGGCCGCACCGACAATAGACAGGGGAAAACTGACAATGGGTGTTGAAAGGGCCGTTGCCGAGCTGGGCGTGCTGATTTATCCCGGCGCGCAACTGGCGGCGGTGCATGGTTTGACCGACCTGTTCGGCGTGGCCGACCGGATCGCGGTCGAGCATCAGGCCGCGCAATTGCCGCGTCTGCGAGTGAGTCACTGGCAGGTCGAGAACGAGCAGGCACCGGTCAGGGTTTACGACAGTCATCCCGCTGCCGAAACGGGCTTGCTGGCGGTGCTGATCCCGCCGTCGATCGCCGGGTTCAGCGCAGAGCAGGCATCGCCGGGATTGCTGCAATGGCTGCGCGACCAACATGCTCGCGGTGCAACGCTGGGCGGCGTCTGCGTGGGCTCGTGGCTGCTGGCCGAAAGCGGCCTGCTCAACGGTCGCAGCGCCACCACTCACTGGGCCTCGGCCAAGGCCTTTGCCGAGCGTTATCCGCAGATCAGGCTCAAGGCCGACACACCGATTGTCGACGACGGCGACCTGATCACCACGGCCGGGTTGATGGCCTGGTCGGAACTGGGGCTGCGGCTGGTCGATCGTTTATTGGGGCCGAGCATCGCCAGCGCTACCGCGCGTTTCCTGGTGATGGAACACAGCGACAGCGCCAGTGCCTGCGGCAGCAATTTCGCGCCGATCCTCAACCATGGCGACGCGTCGATTCTCAAGGTCCAGCACTGGCTGCAAAGCACCGGCGCGACTGACGTTTCGCTGGCTGCGATGGCCGAGCGCTCGGGTCTGGAAGAGCGCACGTTCCTGCGTCGTTTCCGGGCGGCGACCGGCCTGAAACCCACCGAATACTGTCAGCACCTGCGGGTCGGTAAAGCCCGGGAAATGCTCGAGTTCACCAATGGCACCATCGATCACATTGCGTGGACGGTGGGTTATCAGGATCCGGGAGCCTTTCGCGCCATCTTCAAGAAAATCACCGGGCTGGCGCCGAGTGACTATCGCAATCGGTTCGGCGTGACCCCACCGACCGCGCTGGCGAGATAGCACCGCGCGGTCGTGCAAAATGCCGTGGCCATGGCGGCCATCGTGCAGATTGAAACGGGCGCAACGCCAGTACGAAAAGGCTAATCGACTGATCCGCAAAGGTTTTGGCGTCGTCATCGTTTGGCCTGATCTCTGCACCCTCTGACCTACACTCACCGAGCCGCTGGAAGGGGGACGCATGACCCCGACACCTTGCAACAGAATAGTGGTCGCCCATTCCGTACGCCCCGACGCGCCGCAACACGAAGTGCAGACCAACAAGGCGCTGGCCCGCTGGCTGGCGCAGATTCTCGGACTGAAATTCGGCGGCAGCTACGACGCGCAAAAGCACCATGGTCGCGACCTGTATCTGCTGCCGACCCAAACCATCGTCGGCGCCGCCAAGGCCCATGAGCTGGGCATCAAGGGCCCCGAGGATCTGTGGGGTGGTTTCGTCGAACACGATTTCATCTGCACCAAAGCCATCAGTCATGGTTTGCGCAGCCATCAGGCCAAAGCACCAGAAGGCTGGTCGCCGCTGTTCTCCGAACGCACGCGCAATGTCGTACTCGACGGGCTCAGTGTGTTTGATCTGAAAGATGCACGACCTGCCGCCGAGCACCTGTTGTACAGCGGCCCGATCCGTCTCAAACCGATTCATGCGTGCGCCGGTCGCGGACAGGAAGTGATCAAGAGCCTCGATGCGTTCGACGAAATCCTCGCGCGGCCCGATATTGCCAGACAGTTCAGCCAAGGCGTGGTGCTCGAACAGGACCTGAGCCAGGTAGTCACCCACAGCGTCGGCCAGTCGTTCATCGGCGACCGGGTGCTCAGTTACTGCGGTGATCAATACTTGACCGAAGACGCCCACGGCGAAGAGGTCTATGGCGGCTCGAACCTGCTGGTGGTGCAGGGCGGTTATGACGACTTGCTGAAACTGAAACTGCCGGACGATGTGCGGCTGGCTATCGAACAGGCGCAGGTGTTCGACCGGGCGGCGGACGAAGCCTATCCACGGTTCTACGCCTCTCGGCGCAACTACGACATCGCTCAAGGCCTGGACAGCGAAGGCCAGCCGCGTAGCGGCGTGCTCGAACAATCCTGGCGCATGGGTGGTGCCAGCAGTGCCGAAGTGGCGGCGTTGCAGAGCTTCGTCAACGACCCTGCGATGCGCGCGATCCGCGTGTCGTCGGTGGAAACCTATATCGACCAGGCCCTGCCGGCGGATGCCATCGAGGTCTATCGCGGCCCGGCCGAGAACAGCGACTTTCTCCTCAAATACGTAACGGTCAAATCCTATGACGGCTAGAAGCGAAAGCATTCAGATCGACATTGATGACGAACAGATGAGCGGGACTTTCCTCAGTCCCAAATCGAAAGTCCCCGGCGTGTTGTTCGTGCACGGTTGGGGCGGCAGTCAGGAGCGGGACCTGGAGCGGGCCAAAGGCATCGCCGGTCTGGGCTGCGTCTGTCTGACATTTGACCTGCGCGGGCACACCGGCGGCACCGGCATTCCGCTGAGCCGGGTGACCCGTGAAGACAACCTGCGCGACCTGCTCGCAGCTTACGATCGGTTGCTCGCCCACCCGGCGCTGGACACCTCGGCCATCGCAGTGGTCGGCACCAGCTACGGCGGTTATCTGGCTTCGATCCTCACCTCATTGCGCCCGGTACGCTGGCTGGCGCTGCGGGTGCCGGCGCTGTACCGCGACGAGCAATGGCACACGCCCAAGCGTGATCTGGACAAGGCCGACCTGCGCGATTATCGCGGCACGCTGGTGCGGGCCGACAGCAACCGGGCGTTGCATGCCTGCTCGCAATTCACCGGCGATGTGCTGCTGGTGCAATCGGAAACCGACGATTATGTGCCTCACGCGACGATCATGAGTTATCGCGCTGCGTGCCAGCAGACTCACTCGCTCACCCACCGGATCATCGATGGTGCTGACCATGCCCTGAGCGATCCGACTTCGCAGCAGGCCTACACCTCGATCCTGGTCGACTGGATCACCGAGATGGTGGTGGGCGAACGGTTGAGCATCATTCAATCGCGCTGATCAGGACTTGGGCTTTTTCTCGATCCGCAGCGCCTTGGCCTTGGCTTCCACCACCAGGTACATCACCACGGTGATCAGCAGCGGCAGCAGGAAATAGATCGCCCGATAGGCCAGCAACCCCGCCACGAGACTGCCGCGCGAAGCCTCGTGTTGCAGCAGCGCCACGAACACCGCTTCAAGCACCCCGAGCCCGGCGGGAATGTGGGTGATGACCCCGGCAATCGCGCTGATGAGCAGCACGCCGAGCACCAGCGGATAGTCGAGCTTGCCGGGCAGCAGGGTGAAAATCACCGCCGCCATCAACGACCAGTTCAGCGCGCCGAGCAGCAGTTGCAGGACCGCCATGCGCAGCGAGGGCAGATTGATTTCCACCCCGCGAATCGACCACTCGCGCCGTCGGGAAAACCGGCAGGCGACCAGGTAACCGAGGCTGATCAACAGCAGCAACACACCAATGCCCTGCAACGCTTCGCTGCTGACTTTCCAGCCCGGCGGCATGCTGACCAGCCCGCTGCTGAACACCGCGCCGGCGATGGTCATGTAGCCGAACCAGTTGGTCGCCAGGCTCAGCCCGAGAATCTTGGCGATGTTGCTTTTGCTCACGCCGAGCCTTGAATACAACCGATAACGCATGGCGATCCCGCCGACCCAGGCGCTCAGATTGAGGTTGAACGCATAACTGATGATGCCCACCGGCAGGATCTGTTTCCACGTCAGGTCCTGACGGATGTAAGTGCGGCCGATCAGGTCGAAACTGGCGTACACCAGAAAGCTCAACAGCGTCAGGCTGGAAGCGATGATCAGCGTGCGCACCTTGAAGTCGGCGAGGGTTTGCAGCACCTCGGACCATTCGATGCGGCTGGCGAACATTGTCAGCAGGACGATTAGCGCGAGGAAAAACAGCAATGTCAGCGGGCGCTTCCAGCGGCTCCAGCGAGACGTTGCGGCTGGCGGCGAATGCGTTGCGGACTGAGCATCGGAACGACTCATGACGGATCGCTCCCGCTCTTGCCGATGAAGGGTTTCAAACGAGGTTTATGCGCGGGGAGCCAACCGGCCATCGCTGGAAAATGACGCAGGAAGTGAAACACCAGAAAGCCCACGGTCATGTGCCAGAGGCGCCCGCGCGGGGACTTGCTGGCGTCCATCGTTTTGCAGTGGTTGTTGCTCAGATCTTCGAGACGTTCAAACAAATGAGCATTGAAGGCCCGGTCGCGGATCAGCACGTTGGCTTCCAGGTTCAGCGACAGGCTCAGAGGGTCGAGATTGCTTGAGCCCACGGTGCTCCATTCCTCATCCACCAAAGCGACTTTGCCGTGCAGTGGCCGCTGGCAATATTCGTGGATCTGCACCCCGGCCTTGAGCAGGTAGTCGTAGGTCATGCGCGCCGCGAGTTTGGCCACCAGCATGTCCGGCTGGCCTTGCAGGATCAGTCGCACATCGACGCCACGCCGGGCCGCGTTGCGCATCTCGCGCAGCAAGCGATAACCGGGGAAGAAATACGCGTTGGCGATTACCACCCGGCGTTTCGCACGACGCAGGACCTGCAAGTAAACGTCTTCGATATCGGTGTGGTGCCGGTCGTTGTCGCGAAATACCAATTGCACCTGACCGTCGTGCTCGGTGAACGCCATCTCCGCCCGACGCTGGCGCCGGCGTTGCCACCAGAAGCGTGCCCGGCCGGGGCGACCGCTTTGTAGCAGGGCAAAGTGATGGATGTCGGCCACCGCCGGGCCCTGAACTTCCACGGCGTAATCCTGCTTCGCCTCGGGGCCGAAATCAGCCAGGTGATCGCCGGAAAAATTGATCCCGCCGATGAACGCAATCAGCCCGTCGACCACCACGATCTTGCGGTGCAGGCGGCGGAACCAGTTGGTGCGAAAGCCCAGGCGTTTGGGTGCCGGGTCGAAGATTTGCAGGTGCACACCGGCCTCGCTCAACGCGGTGAGATATCCGGTGCTCAATTCTCCGCAGCCGAAGCCATCGAGGCTGACGGTGGTGCGTACGCCACGCCGGGCGGCATCGATCAGGATCTGCTGCAATTCGTTGCCGACCTTGTCTTCGAAAACGATGAAGGTCTCCAGCAGGATTTCACTCTTCGCCGCGCGCATGGCGTCGAAGACTCGCGGGAAGTATTCCTCGCCGTTTTCCAGCAGTTCCACGCGGTTGTTGCCCTGCCAGCCATAGTCGACATCGACGTGGCCGGGCTCGCGGATCGGCGGGGTGATGGTGATCGGTTCCACGGCGGATTTTTCCAGCGGCGCGCTGCTCATAGTTCGATCTCCACGGACAACGGCACGTGATCGGAAAGGTGCGACCAGGGCCGGTTGGCAAGCACCTTCGGCTGGCTGGCCTTGAGGTTGCGCACGTAGATCCGGTCCAGCCGCAGCGCCGGCCAGCGCGCCGGAAAACTGCGCGCCGGTTTGCCCTGATGTTCGGCAAACACTTCACGCAGACCGCAAGGTTCCAGCAGCGCATCGGCGCGCTGGCGCCAGTCGTTGAAGTCGCCGGCGACGATGACCGGCACATCGTCCGGCAGGTTGGCGAGGCGTTTGCCCAGTAGCCTCAGCTGTGCGTTGCGATGACTTTCGCGCAGGCCCAGGTGCACGCAGATCGCGTGCAGTTCGCGATCGTCTCCCGGCAGGCGCAGGACGCAATGCAAGAGGCCACGGTTTTCGTGGCCGCTGATGGAAACATCCAGGTTGTCGTGGCGCACGATCTGGAATTTCGACAGCAGCGCGTTGCCATGATCGCCCTCCGGGTACACCGCGTTGCGCCCGTAGGCAAACTGCGGCCACAGGCTGTCGGCGAGGAACTCGTACTGCGGCATCGTCGGCCAGTTGTTGTAGCGCTTGGGATGGTGTTCGTGGGTGCCGTGCACTTCCTGCAAAAACACCACGTCAGCGGACACACTGCGCACCGCATCGCGCAGTTCCGGCAGGATGAAACGCCGGTTCAGTGCGGTGAAGCCCTTGTGGGTGTTGATCGTCAGCACGGTAAAACGGGTGACGCCCGTGCTGATCGAAGTCTGCTCGTCGGTGACGCCGATGGGTTCGCGGATGCTCATGCCAGCACCCCTTCGGCAGCCGGTTCGCCGGGAGCGGTGGCGAGGTCTTTGTCGAGGTCGAATCGATGCAGCAGGCTGCGGGCATCGAAGGGCGCGCGGACTTTGATGTCGTTGTCGAAGTAGCAAAACACTTCCCGCGACTTGCGCGCCCGGGGTTTGAGGCGTGGGGCGATCAGGTGCGCATCGCCGGGTTGTCGACCGTGCTGCCAGGCGTCGATACGTTCGGCCCAGCGCTTGATGGCGGGCTCGGTGTAGCCGCTGGCGTAGAGCTCTTGCGCACCGTGCAGACGCAGGTAGACGAAATCGCTGGTGAGGTCTTCACGATACGGCCACTTGCCTGCGGTATCGGCGATCACCAGAGCGGTGTTGTAGCGTTTGAGCAGGCGCACGAAATCGGCGTCGATGAAACTGTCATGGCGGATTTCCACGGCATGGCGCAAAGGCTTCTTGCCGTGGGCCTTCAGGCTCGCATGGCCATGCAGGTGTGAGTCATGCCGGCGGGCGAGCGTGGCGGCAGCTTCGGTGTCGTGGGGGAGTTGGGCAAGGAAGTGTTCGAAGAGGGGCGGATCGAATTTGAAGCTGGGCGGAAACTGCCAGAGGATCGGCCCGAGCTTTTCCCTCAGTTCGAGAATTCCGGAGGCAAAGAAATTCGCCAGGGGTTTTTCGATCTCGCGCAATCGACGGATGTGCGTGATGAAACGCGGAGCCTTGACGCTGAACACGAAACCTTTCGGCGTCTCGGCATACCACTGGGCGTAGCGTTCCGGTCGTTGCAGGGCATAGAACGAGCCATTGATCTCGATGCTGTTGACTGCCCGCGAAGCGAACTGCAGTTCGCGTTTCTGAGCCAGTCCCCGCGGGTAAAAATCCCCGCGCCACGGGGCGTAGCGCCAGCCTGAAATACCGATGTGAATCGTCGCCATGCCGCCCTCCCGTCGAAAGTCCCCGTGTTGCCTCTGTCTGTGGATGACTGCGGGCGGTTCGGGAAAGTTTCGACGGGAGTACGGACGGTATGTGGGAGCGAGCCTGCTCGCGATAGCGGAGTGTCAGGCACATCAATTTTGAATGTGCTGCCGCAATCGCGAGCAGGCTCGCTCCTAAAAGGGTATTTCTGGATCAGTGGCCGGTGACGACTCGCGCCGAGCCGCCAGCAGGTTCGGCATACACCGGGCCCAGTCGGTCGAGGCGGCCGCTCAAGGCTGTCAGGGCCAATGCCACCAGCACCACCAGCCCGCCGATCCACGCGGTATGGATCAGGCCGATGTGTTCGACGATCAACCCGCCGCCCCAGGCACCGCCGGCAATCCCCAGGTTGAACGCAGCAATGTTCAGCCCCGACGCCACATCCACCGCTTGCGGCGTGTGATGTTCGGCCTGACGCACCACATACACCTGCAGGCCCGGCACGTTGCCGAAGGCGACCGCACCCCAGACCAGCACGGTAGCCAGTGCCAGCCACGGATTACCGGCGGTGAAGGTGAGCACGAACAGCACGGCGGCGAGCAGGGCGAAGATGATTTTCAGGGCGCTTATCGGCCCGCGCTTGTCTGCCAGTTTGCCGCCCCAGATATTGCCGACGGCCACCGACACGCCGTACACCAGCAGCACCAGGCTGACCGTGCCGGCGCTGAAACCCGAGATGTCCTGAAGAATCGGCGCGAGGTAAGTGAAGGCGATGAACGAGCCGCCGTAACCAATGGCGGTCATGGCGTAGACCAGCAGCAGACGCGGTTGCTTGAGTACTTGCAACTGTTGCAACAGCGAGGCCGGTTTGCTGTGGGCAATATTTTTCGGCACGTAGAGCAAGCTGCCGATGAACGCGATGACACCCAGCGCCGACACGGCGAGGAAGGTTTCACGCCAGCCGAAATGCTGACCGATGAAGGTGCCCAGCGGTACGCCGGTGACCAATGCCACGGTCAGGCCGGTGAACATGATTGCAATCGCGCTCGCGGCTTTTTCCTTGGGCACCAGGCTGGTGGCGATGGTCGAACCGATGGAGAAGAACACGCCGTGGGCCAGACCGGTGACGATCCGTGCCAGCACCAGCGATTCATAGCTCGGCGCCAGCCAGGCCAGCAGGTTGCCGAGGGTAAACAGCACCATCAGCGACAGCAGCAACAGTTTGCGCGGGACTTTGCCGGTGAGCGCAGTCAGCACCGGCGCACCGATTGCCACGCCAAGGGCGTAGAGACTGACCAGCAGCCCGGCGGACGGCAGACTGACACCGAGATCGGCGCCGATGGTGGGAAGCAGGCCAACGATGACGAACTCGGTCGTCCCGATGGCGAATGCGCTGAGAGTCAGCGCGAGCAAGGCAATGGGCATGACGGCACTCCGGTAAGGGGATTGGATGGAGCGCAGTGTCGGTGTTTGGCAGGGGACGAAAAATACAGGGATGGGCATTTGATATTTGACCTGAGAGCAAAGATCAAAAGCCGCCTTTTAGGCGTTCTTGAACTTTGCCGAGCAAAAAACGCTCAGTTCCTTACAGGTTCAACCAAGGGAGCTCTGAGTTTTGACCAGGTTCAGGATCGCGATTCTATTGGGGGCATTGCTGTTGTTCGGCGGCAATGCAGTGCAGGCCGCCAGCCTGCCGGGCGTCCCGGCAGCCACCGCAAAAGCCGCCGAACCCGAGCCATTGGTGCAGGGCGGACTGCTCGGTGCAATCAGTTCCAGCATCGACGACGTGCAGGACAAACTCGATCTCAACGAGCACCTGGTCGACGCCTGGCGCCTGCGCGCCGACCGGGCGGCGGATGAAGTCGACAGGCTGGTCAATCAGCCGTCGGATCGCTCGGGGTGGAGCGTGGCCGGGGATTTCATGATGCTGTCCGGCGTGTGGCTCGGCACCTTCGCCGTGTTGACTGTGCTTGGCAGCGTGCTGGCCAAGCGGATGCGCGAGGGCCGCTGGTTGCGCACCCGCCAGCGCAGTCAGGACCTGCTCGGCTACCTGTTGCCCTACACCTTGCCCGCACTGATTTGCCTGCCGTTGACCCTGTATGTCAGCCATTTCCTGCCAGCCTCGGTCGGCCGGGCACTGGCGCTGTGTTTTGCCTACGCCACCAGCAGCGGCATCTTTTCCACCTCGATGCTTTTGTGTGTGGTGGTGATGTTCAACACCGGCCACAAGCGCCGCGCGGTGCAGATCATTCGCGACTACTGCCCGAAACCGCTGTTCCTGATCGGCTTCCTCGCCGCATTGAGTGATGCGCTGACCAGCCCGCAGATCGCCCGGCAACTGGGCGGCAATATCACCAGCAGCATCGCGGTGTTCACCGGTCTGCTGGCGTCGATCATCTTCGGCTTGCTGGTGATTCGTCTGCGCCGGCCGGTGGCGCACCTGATCCGCAATCGACCGCTGGCCCAGCGTCTGAAACAACCGTCGCTGCAGGAATCGCTGCGGATCTTTTCCGGGCTCTGGTACTGGCCGATCGTGTTGATGGTGCTGGTCTCGGCGGTCAATCTGATCGGCATCGGCGAGGACAATCAAAAGGCCCTGCGCTGTGCGCTGTTCACCACGGTGCTGTTGATCGGCACGGTGTTTCTCAGCACGGTGCTGCAGCACCTGTTCAAGTCGCGCCGGGCCGAGGCGATCCAGCTCAGCAGCGCCTACAAGGAGCGTTTTCTCAGTCTGTTGCATGCGTTGCTGCGGATCGTCATCGCGATTGCGTTCATCGATATTCTCGGGCGGATCTGGGGTGTTTCGCTGATCGATTTTGCGCAAAGCAGCACGGTCGGCCGGGCGATCAGCAATGCCTTGAGCAGCATCGGTCTGATCTTCCTCGTGACCTGGCTGCTGTGGGTGGTGCTCGACACGGCGATTCAGGAAGCGCTGAAACCACCGGTCAGCAAACGCTCGGCGCGCCAGCCCAGCACCCGGGTGAAAACCATCCTGCCGCTGCTGCGCAACGCGATCAAAATCATCCTGGTGGTGATCTGCGCAATCACCACCATGGCCAATCTCGGGATCAACGTCGCGCCGCTGCTGGCGGGTGCCGGGGTGGTCGGTCTGGCCATCGGTTTTGGCTCGCAGCAATTAGTGCAGGACGTGATCACCGGGCTGTTCATCATCATTGAGGACACCCTGTCGATCGGTGACTGGGTGGTGCTCGATTCCGGGCATGCCGGCACGGTCGAAGGCCTGACCATTCGCACCCTGCGACTGCGCGACGGCAAGGGCTTCGTGCACTCGGTGCCGTTCGGTCAGATCAAGGCCGTGACCAACCAATCGCGGCAGTTTGCGTTCGCGTTTTTCTCGGTGCAGTTCACCTACGACACCGATGTCGAAAAAGCCATCGAGCTGATCCGCGAGACCGGAGACTCGATCCGCGAAGACCCGTTCCTCAAGTACAACCTGCAAGGGCCACTGGACGTGTTCGGCGTGGACAAGATGGACTTGAACGGCGTGGTCCTGACCGCGCAATTCCGCACAGTGTCGGGCGGACAATATGCGGTGAGCCGCGCGTTCAACCAGCGTTTGAAAAAGCTTGTGGATAACAGCCCGTGGGTGCATTTCGCGCAGACTTATCCACAGCAGGTTTTGTTGCCGAAGCGACAAGACGATGAGGTGGCGGCGCATTCGTCGGTGGTGCTGCCGGAACAGGCGCGGACTCAGTGACGGGTCAGTTTGCTGCGGATTTCGCCCATGGCGGGTTGCTCCAGTTCCACCCAGAGTTGCTGCTTTCCGGCAATTTCGGCAGCAACTGGCAATCCGTCGCGATACACCAGCCGATTGCTCGCCAGTGCCGGTACTTTTGCGCCCGGTAGCAAGGTGCCGGCGAGGTTCAGCGGATCGACCCCGCACACCGCGATCAGGCTGCCGTCGTGAGGGCGACGGCGCACTTCACGCAGCAGTGGTATCGCCTCGAGCAAGGCGAATTGTTCACCGGCCAGGCCACTGACAAACCGCCCGCCACGAATCTCGCCGCGGGCCTCCAGCCGGTGAAAAGTGCGCAGCAATTCGCGCCAGCTCGGCAGCCAGTCTGCCTCCCGTTCCAGCAGGCGCCAGAACACCACGCCGTAACGGCGCAACAAGGTCATGGCGATGTGTTCGAGGGTTTCGGGCGACGCTGTCTGGCTGGTTTCCACAACCGGCCCGCGACGCAGCAACGCCCAGCGTCCGGCATCGTCCATGCCCCCGACAAACGCCCCGCGCCCGCGTCGACTGCTGCGTTGCTGGCGCTTGCTCGCCGGGGTGATCAGTGCCCGCAACCCGGCAAAACTGTCGGCATTCACCAGACCGGCGCCGACCAGTTCCTGCAAGGCGATTTCCAGTTCGGTGCGCAGCAGGTGCGCTTCATGAATCAGCTCATCGAAAAACAGCGCGCCGTGCTGGCTGAGGGCCTCGAAGACTTTCTGCGTTTTAGGCGACAGTTCACTGATCGGCGTCTGTTCGGCCAGCGAACTCCACAACCCGACCTGACTGCGCGGCAATAGCACAACGGGCGTACTGCGCAGCGCCGTGCCGCTGGTTTTCTGCCGGGCGCTGAGGCGTGTCCACACCAGTTTTCCGCTGCGGCACAGATCATCCAGCCAGCTCGGTGAGTAGTCCTTGAGCCGCGCCGGGAGGATGTCGCTGTCCCACGCCGAAGCAGCAGCCGGATAGCCTTCGAACTGACCGACAATCGCCGGCAACACGGCGCTGCCCTGACCCCGGGTGGACGGGGACAGATGCTGCCAGTCGAACAGGAAACGCATGAAGTCCTGCAACGCCACCGGTTCGATTTCCCGGCGCAGGCGCTTGACCGTGTAGCGGTGAATTCGCGCCAGCAGATGCCGTTCGCACCATTCTTCAATGCCCAGCCCCGGGGTGAACCGGCCGCGCAGCACGTAGCCTTCACGCTCCAGTCGGGCGAGGGCTTGATGGATGTGTGCGGGTGGCAATGACAATGGCTGGGCAATGGCCTCCAGTGGTAGCGGGCCGAATGCACTCAGCCGTGCGCGGATGACTTCCACCAAGGCATCGTCGGCGGTCCAGACCTCATCGAAACCGGGTAGCGCTGGCAGTGCCGAATGCGCCTGTGGATAAAGCGCTTGCAGGCAGGTCAGGCGTTCCCGTGCCAGCCACAGCGAGTGCTCGGGATCGATCTGCAATCGGCAGGCTCGACCGGTGTCGGCCAGGGCATTCAGCCAGTCGCGCCAATGCGGGTTGGCCTCGACTTCGCGGTCGCTGATGCAGGCCATACTCATCAGCGCTTCGTGCATTTCATCGGCGCTGTTCGGTGACGGCCAAGCCTCTTCGCGTACGGCGGTGATCGCGTCGGCGTCCAGCGCACCGAGGTCATCGGTGGATTGCGGATCGCTCCAGCGGCGATTCAGCACGGCCTGGGTGCGACGCTCTTCCAGCGGCGCGTCGTCGAGAAAGGTGTAAGGCCGGGCGCTGAGAATTTCCGCGGCCAGCGGCGAAGGGGCGGGAAGGTCACGGGCGATCAGCCGCACTTCGCCGCGCTCCATACGCCGCAGCAATTGCAGCCAGCCTTCGCTGTCCATCGCCTCGTGCAGGCAATCGTCGAGGGTTTGCTCCACCAGCGGATGCTCGGGAATTTCCCGTTCACCGGCGAGGTTTTCCAGGCAGGCGATCTGATCGGGAAACACGCTGGCAATCAGGTCTTCGCTTTTCATCCGCTGCAATTGCGGCGCGACTTTGCGCCCGCCGGTGTAGCGCGGCAGGGCCAGCGCCACCCCGGCGTTCCAGCGCCAGCGCACACCGAACAATGGCGCATCCAGCACCGCTTGGATCAGGATGTGTTCGGCGCTGTTGCTGTGCAGATAACGCCAGACCTCGTCGAGTTCGAAACTGTGGCTGGTGGACAGCGACAGCACGATCGCGTCTTCGCTGGCGGCGGCCTGCAATTCGAAGTTGAAGGTGCGGCAGAAGCGCTTGCGCAGGGCCAGGCCCCAGGCGCGGTTGATGCGGCTGCCGAACGGCGAATGGATGATCAGTTGGGTGCCGCCGGACTCGTCGAAAAAACGTTCCATCAGCAACGTGTCCTGGGACGGCAACGCGCCGAGGGCGAGGCGTGCCCGGGCCAGATAATCCACAAGCTGTTCGGCGCTGGCCTGAGCCAGTCCCAGGGTTGCGCTCAGCCAGTCGAGGGCCGGTTGCAGATTGCCGGGGCTGGCGCTCAGCAGTTGATCGAGTTGTGCTTGCAGGCGTGCCACAGCCATCGACAATTCGGCGCTGCGACCGGGCGCTTCGCCGAGCCAGAACGGAATGGTCGGCGGCTGGCCCTGAGCGTCCTCGACCCGCACCTTGCCGGTTTCCACCCGCAGGATTCGGTAGGAGGTATTGCCGAGCTGGAACACATCGCCGGCAATGCTTTCCACGGCGAAGTCTTCGTTGACGCTGCCGATGTTCAGGCTTTGGGGTTCCAGCAGCACGCTGTAGTCGGCGTTGTCCGGGATGGTGCCGCCGCTGGTAACCGCCGTCAGCCGTGCGCCGCGCCGCCCACGCAGGGTTCGACTTACCGCGTCGCGATGCAGGTAGGCGCTGCGGATGCCCTGACGACCGTTGTAGCCCTCGGCGAGCATGGTCAGCAGCGCCTGATAATGCTTTTCGTCGAGGCGGGCGTAGGGCTCGGCCCGACGGAACATTGCGAGCAAATCTACCTCGGCCCACTCCTGGCAACTGACCTCGGCGATGATCTGCTGGGCCAGTACGTCCAGCGGTGCTTCGGGGATGTGCAACGTATCGAGTTCGCCCCGGCGCACGCAGTCGAGCAGGGCCGCACACTCGATCAGGTCGTCGCGGGTGGTGGCGAACAGGCGTCCCTTGGGTGTGCCGCCGACCTGATGTCCGGAGCGGCCGACCCGTTGCAGAAACCCGGCAATCGAACGCGGCGAGGCGATCTGGCAGACGAGGTCGACTTCACCGATGTCGATCCCCAGTTCCAGCGACGCGGTGGCGATCAGCACTTGCAGTTCGCCGCGCTTGAGTCGTTGTTCCGCATCAAGGCGAAACTCCTTGGCGAGGCTGCCGTGGTGCGCGGCTACGGCGTGTTTTCCGAGGCGTTCGCTCAGGTGCCGGCTCAAGCGTTCGGCCAGGCGCCGGGTGTTGACGAAAATCAGCGTGGTGCGGTGTTCACGGGCCAGCGTGGCGAGGCGGTCGTAGACCAGTTCCCAGACATCATTGGCCATGACCGCCGACAACGGCACCGGCGGCACTTCGATGCCCAGATCCCGTGGGCGGGCGTGGCCGATATCGATGATTTCGCAGGGGCGCTCATGGCCCACCAGAAACCGTGCGACCGCATCGATCGGTTTCTGCGTGGCCGACAGGCCGATGCGGGTCAGTGCTTCAGGACACAGCGCCTGCAAGCGTTCGAGGCTCAAGGCCAGGTGGCTGCCGCGTTTGCCGGCAGCGATGGCGTGGATTTCATCGACGATGACTGTACGTGTGGTGCCGAGCATCTTGCGTCCGGATTCCGAGCCAAGCAGCACGTAGAGCGATTCCGGAGTGGTCACCAGAATATGCGGCGCGCTTTTGCGCATGGCGGCGCGGTCTTTTTGCGGGGTGTCACCGGTGCGCACGGCGGTGGTGATTTCCAGCGGCGGCAGGTCCATCTGGCGCAATTGCTCGGTTATCCCGGCCAGCGGATTCTGCAGGTTGATGCGGATGTCGTTGGACAGCGCCTTGAGCGGTGAAACGTAGACCACCAGTGTCTCGTCCGGCAGGCCGTCCGGGCTTTCCAGGCCACGGTGGACCAGATCGTCGAGCACGGCGAGGAAAGCGGTGAGTGTCTTGCCGGAGCCGGTGGGCGCGGCGATCAGCGTCGAGCGGCGCTGGCGGATCAACGGCCATGCGCGGGCCTGGGCGGCGGTCACCGTCGGGAATGTGCTGCTGAACCAGGCGCTGATGGCGGGGTGGAAGCCTGTCAGGGCCGCGTCCTTGGGGAGGGGCAGATTCATGGCTTCAGTTATGCGGGTGGGCGGGCGAAGTTGCAAGTACCGCCGGGGATCTACACTTTACGGGTGACGGTTGCGCACTAAACCCGCAAAATGCAACGATTCCGGCAATTATCGACGACGCTGCCACGAGCAACGTCGCCAAAGCCATCGTTCCAATCAGACTGGGCCTGCTGACTCTATGCGAATGCGCCTTATGTTACTGGGCGGCGGAAATGCCCTTGGGCAGGCGCTGATTCGCCTCGGTGCGGAGGAAGACATCGGTTTCCTCGCCCCCCGCCCGCCCGAAGACGGCTGGGATGCCGCGAGCCTGACTCAACTGCTCGACGACACCCGTCCCGATGCATTGATCAACCTTGCCTACTATTTCGACTGGTTCCAGGCCGAGACCGTCAGCGAAAGCCGTCTGTCGGGCCAGGAACGCGCCATCGAGCGTCTGGCCGAACTGTGCCAGCACCACAATATTGTGCTGGTGCAACCTTCCAGCTACCGGGTATTCGACGGCTCCCGCGCCACCGCCTACAGCGAAAAGGACGAGCCGGTGCCGTTGGGCCTGCGCGGTCAGGCGCTGTGGCGGATCGAGCAGAGCGTACGCGCCACTTGCCCGCAGCACGTGTTGCTGCGCTTCGGCTGGCTGCTCGATGACAGCCCGGAAGGCACCCTCGGACGCTTCCTCGCTCGCGCTGAAAAGCCGGAGGAATTGCTGCTGGCGGACGACCGTCGCGGTAATCCGACGCCGGTCGACGATGCGGCCCGGGTGATCATTTCGGTACTCAAGCAACTCGATTGCGCCGCGCCGCTGTGGGGCACTTACCACTACGCCGGCCACGAGGCGACCACACCGCTGGCGCTGGGTCAGGCGATTCTCACCGAGGCCCGCAGCCTGCATCCGCTGGCGATCGAAGAGCCGACCGCCCAGGCCCACGCCGCGCGTGAGGATGCCGCCGAAGAACCGCAACACGCAGTGCTGGCCTGCAAGAAAATTCTGCACACTTTCGGGATCAAGCCGCGCGCCTGGCGTGCCGCGCTCCCGGGCTTACTGGATAGGTTTTATCGTCATGGCTGAAGGCCCTGTTTTAATCACTGGCGGCGCCGGTTTCATCGGTTCGCACCTGACGGACGCGTTGCTCGCCAGCGGCCATTCGGTACGGATCCTTGATGACCTGTCGACCGGCAAACGCAGCAACCTGCCGCTGGACAATCCCAAGGTCGAACTGATCGTCGGCGACGTCGCCGATGCCGCGCTGGTCGCCCGGGCGATGCTGGGTTGCAGCGCGGTCGCGCATCTGGCCGCCGTGGCGTCGGTGCAGGCGTCGGTGGATGATCCGGTGAAGACTCACCAGAGCAACTTCATCGGTACGCTCAACGTCTGCGAAGCCATGCGCGAGGCCGGCGTGAAGCGTGTGCTGTTCGCTTCCAGCGCAGCGGTCTACGGCAACAATGGCGAGGGCGAGTCGATCAGCGAAGACACGCCGAAAGCGCCGTTGACGCCGTATGCATCGGACAAACTGGCGGGCGAGCAGTACTTCGATTTCTATCGTCGCCAGCACGGTCTGGAACCGGCGATCTTCCGTTTCTTCAACATTTTCGGCCCGCGCCAGGATCCGTCCTCGCCGTACTCCGGCGTTATCAGCATCTTCAGCGAACGCGCGCAGAAAGGCCTGCCGATCACCGTGTTCGGCGATGGCGAGCAGACCCGGGATTTCATGTACGTCCAAGACCTGGTCGATGTGCTGGTGCAGGCGATCGAAAAGCCGCAAGTGGATGTCGGTGCGGTGAACGTCGGCTGGAATCAGGCGACCAACCTCAAGCAGATGCTGGCCGCGCTCGAAGCGGTGGTCGGCGAGTTGCCGCCCGTCAGCTACGGCCCGGCGCGCTCCGGTGACATCCGTCATTCGCGGGCGAACAACAGTCGGTTGCTCGAGCGATTCAAGTGCCCGACGCCAACACCGATGAGCGTCGGCCTGGCCCGTCTGCTCGGCCGCTGAGCTTTTCGCAGACATGAAAAAGGCGCCTTTTGACAGGCGCCTTTTTCACGGCCGGAATTCGGGTTTCAAACCTGTTTCCTGTAGCGAGGGAGCTTGCTCCCCGGTCGATTGCGTAACATCGCCGTCAGTTCTGAGTCTGCCCGCCACCAAGCCTCATTCACCACCACGTGAACGTTCTTTGATTGCTCGCTTAGAACTTGTAGCCCAGACCGACCATGTACACAAATGGATCGACGTCGACATTCACTTTGGCGCGAGTGCCCGGAGCCACGGCGTTGTTCTCGACGGTGGCGCGGGTATCGATGTCGATGTAGCGCACCTGGGCGTTGAGCATGATGTTGTCGGTCAGCATGTAGTCGGCGCCGACCTGCCAGGCCAGGCCCCAGGAGTTTTTCGCCTTGAAGTTGCTGAAGCCGTTGGACTGGGCTTCGCTGCCGACGTGCTCGTCGTAGATCCAGGTGTAGTTGATGCCGCCGCCGATGTACGGCTGGAACGCCGACTTCGCGTCCAGCGGGTAGTAAACGACGCTCAGGGTCGGCGGCAGGTGTTTCAGGGTGCCGAGCTTGCCGTTGGCGGCCGGCAGGGCAGTGCCCTTGAGCTTCACGTCATGCTCGAACGGCGATGCGGCCAACAGCTCGATACCGATGTTGTTGGTCAGCATGTAGGCGAAGTTCAGACCCAGTTGGGTGTCGCTGCTCATGGTCGCCTTGCCGCCCAGGTTGGTGCCGCTCAACGGACCCTGATCGACCTTGACGCTGGAGCTGTCGGCCTTCGGGTTGACGGTGATCGCACCGGCACGAACGATGATGTCGCCGGCTTCGTGGGCGTGGGCGAGCGGGGCTGCGAGCGCGAGGGCAAACAGCGAAGCGCTGAGCAAGGACTTGTTCATGGAAGCTCCCAAAGGACGTTAAAAATGTTTGATGTCCTATGGTACGAATCCGTCTGATACGGTCTTTTGACTCAGCTCAATGAAACAGTGAAGGGGTGATTTTTTATGGAACCTTTGCCGACCCCATCGCGAGCAGGCTCGCTCCCACAGGTGATCGCGCTTTAATGTGGGAGCGAGCCTGCTCGCGAAAGGGATGGATCAAGCAGCACAGAACTGGCCGGAATTACTCCGGCAGCTCATAAACGTAAATCTTGTCCGCATCCATCTGATAGCCGGCATCCGCCAGCTCGCTGGTGGACGGCTTGACCTGCAACGGCCCTTCGACCCAGTACGGCTGATACAGCTCGTCGAGCTTCACGCCGACTTCACTTTTCACGTGCACGATCTGGTTCGACGGCGGTGGCGGCACGTGGATGCAGGCGCCGAAATACGGCACCAGCAGGAAGTCCGTTGTGCGTCCTTCCTCGCTGACTTCCAGTGGCACGATGTAGCCCGGCAGGCGGATGTTCTGCCCGTCGAGGCTCTGCACCACCGGCGCGTTGGGCATGTCCTGCTTGGCGGCTGGCGCCGATTCGGCGGACAGCGCATCGCTCATCTTCGACAGGTCATGCAGCGGTGTCATGTTCGGTACTTCGGGCGCCGCGTCCGGAGGGATCATCTCCGACCAGGTCAGGTCTTTCGGTGCCGCTGCCCACACGGGCAGGGCGACCAGCAACAGCAGCGCAAGGACAGCGCGGGGCATGGTGAACATCCTCATAAACGGATCGACAGGCCATCGGCCAAGGATTGGCGATACGCACGCCAGGCCGGCACGCTGCCCATCAGCAGCGCGGCAGCCAGAATGCCACCGAGCAGCGTCCATTCATACTCGCTTGGCCAGGTCAGCGGCAGATACAAGCCGTAATTGGCCTGCACATAACCCTGTGCTGCGGCGATGCCGAGGTACAGCAACGCCAGCCCGGCGATCACCCCGCTCAGCGCCAGAGCGAACGCCTCCAGCACCAGCAGACTCGCGATATGCCACGGCCGCGCGCCCACCGAGCGCAGGATCGCCATCTCGCGGCGGCGTTCGTTGAGGCTGGTGAGAATCGCCGTGAGCATGCCGATCAACCCGGTCAGCACCACGAACAGCGAGACTACGAACAACGCTTTTTCAGCGGTGCTCATCAGGCTCCACAGTTCCTGCAAAGCCACGCCCGGCAGGATCGCCAGCATCGGCTCGCCACGGAATTCGTTGATCTCGCGTTGCAGCGCGAAGGTCGAAATCTTGCTGTTGAGGCCGAGCATGAACGCGGTGATCGCTTGCGGCGTCAGGTCCATGTTGCGCGCCTGATCGGCGCTGATCCGCCCGTTGCCACGGGCCGGTACGCCGTTGTGCCAGTCGATGTGGATCGCCTCCATGCCGCCGAGGCTGATGTGCAACGTACGGTCCACCGGCGTGCCGGTGCGCTTGAGAATTCCGACCACGGTGAACGGTTTGTCATCGTGCTTGACCAGACTGATCGCCGCCACGCCGTGGGCCAGTACCAGTTTGTCGCCGAGCTTGTAATGCAGCGCCTCGGCCACTTCGGCGCCGAGTACCACTTCGAACGGATCGGTAGCGAAGGCACGGCCGTTGGCCAGTTCCAGATGCTGCTGGCGGCCGTACTGGTAATGCTCGAAATAGGCTTCGGTGGTGCCCATAACGCGGTAGCCGCGATGGGAATCGCCGAGGGACATCGGGATCGCCCACTTCACTTTCGGGTTGCTGGCGAAGTGTTCGAAGCTGTCCCAACGAATGTTGTTGGTGGCGTTGCCGATGCGGAACACCGAATACAGCAGCAGGTTCACCGAACCGGAGCGGGCGCCGACGATCAGGTCAGTGCCGCTGATGGTGCTGGCGAAACTCGCTTTGGCTTCGGTGCGCACCCGTTCCACCGCCAGCAGCAGGCAGACGGAGAGGGCGATGGCGAACGCGGTGAGCAGGGCGGTGAAGCGGCGGTTGGCGAGGCTGGCCATGGCCAGACGGAACAGATACATCTCAGACCTCGGCAGACGTGGCGGCGCGATTGAGTTCGGCCAGGGACAGGTGACGGTCGAACAGCGGCGCCAGGCTCTGGTCGTGGCTGACGAACAACAGGCTCGAACCGGCCTCGCGGCACTCAGCGAATAAAAGGCGAATGAAGCTTTCCCGGGCGTCGTAGTCCAGCGCCGAAGTCGGCTCGTCGGCGATCACCAGTTCCGGCTGACCGATCAGTGCACGTGCAGCGGCGACCCGTTGCTGCTGACCGATCGACAGCGAGTCGGCGCGGCGCCCGAGAATGCCTTCGTCCTTCAGACCCAGGTGGGCGAGCAGGGTGGCGGCCGCCTGATCGACGCTGCCATGACGTTGCTTCGCACGGTCTGCCCGCAGCTTCGAAAAGTGGCAGGGCAGCTCGACGTTCTCGCGCACCGAGAGAAACGGCAGCAGGTTGAATTGCTGGAAGATGTAGCCGGTGTGATCGACACGAAAGCGATCGCGAGCGCCGGCACCCAGTTCGGTCAGTTCCTGGCCGAGCAGGCGAATGCTGCCGCGCCCGGGCTTCTGCACCCCGCCGAGCAGGCCGAGCAGGGTGGTCTTGCCGCTGCCGCTGGGGCCCTTGAGGAACAGGGTTTCACCCGGTTCCAGGCGGAACGCCGGGATGTCCAGCAGCGGCGGGTGACCGGGCCAGTTGAAGCCCAGGTCGGACAGTTCGATGAGTGCTTGGGTCATGGTGCCGGTTCGTGATCAGAATTTCAGGGCGGCGGATTTGGCCGTCACTTCCGTGCCTTGCTGGCCGTTCGGGCTGATCAGTTGTACCTGAATTTTCTGGGTCGCCGGGAAGGTATTGAAAATGTTCGCCAGATCCAGAGTAGTCAAGGTGCCCGGTGCTGCGCAGGTGAACTGGTAGTGAGCGTGGATTTCGCTGTGATCGTGGTGATGCGCTTCGCCGCCCTTGGCGTCTTCGTCGTGCTCATCGTCGTCGTGATTGTCGGCATCCGGCTTGTCACCGAACAGCGGGCTTTCCAGTTTCTGACTGGCGACTTTGCAACCGGCAGCGGCCGGCAGGCTGAACAGCGCCAATGGCTTTTCCAGCTGCGCACGGGCCGCAGCGACCTTGGCCTTGTCGGCATCGCTGGTGGCAGCGTGTTCGAAACCGACGAGGTTCATCGCCGGGCTTTCCAGCTCCAGCTCCAGGGTCTGGCCGTCGAGCGCCGCGTTCAGGCGACCGACGCCATGCTCGTGGGCACCAAGGCTGCCATGTTCGTGATCATGATCGTGCTCATCGGCAGCCTGGGCGATGGCCAGCGGCAACAGGGCAAACGGCAAAGCGAGCAGCAGACGACGCATGGCGAACTCCGGGAAGTAAAGTGAAGAGTTTGTTATGTAATCTTATAACGAAAGTGCGCAGAGTTTGCCCGCCCGAAACGCTTTGCGCAAGGCATGACTGAGCACCGTCCGGGATGTTCCCGGAGCGGTACATAGATTGAATGTCACGATTTTTGAATCAGAATCCGGCGCCGGGATGGTCGAACCAGTAGCCTCCCGTCAGCACATGGCGGATCAGACTTTCGTCGAGCAGATTCGGAGCATCGCGAGTGAAGCGCTGGCGCCAGGCTGGAAGCCACCAGTAGTTGATCGCCGTGCCGCGCGGAAGTACCACCACCTTCATGACCTCCGGATCGATTCTGTGCTCTGAGTAGAGTTGATGGCTGCGATCCATGAAGCCCATGTACTGACTGATCGGCAACTGGAACATCAACGCCGTAGTGAAGATTTTTTCACTTTCACTGAGCGCGGGATTTTGCAGTATCTGTAACGCTTCACAGGCGTACGGCATTGGTTGGCCGGCAACTTTTTGGCCTTCGGGAGTAGAAAGTATGTCGAAGCGGTCATCCATATCCCGCCATCCGATACGCCTATTACTTTCAAAGTAATTGTGAACGATGGCGGTCAACGGCCCTGGCGCTGTGCCTTCGGAGGTGCAGGCTGAGAGGTTGGCAGGCGACCAAAAGCGCCATGCCACAACGAGCAGGAGTGAAGCAGCCAGGATTATCCAGAGTCGTTTCATTGTGGTTTGCTGAACTTGTAACGTCGGAAGATGGTGAAGTCGTGGTCACTGCGAGCAGCATTACCCGATGCGATTCGAAAGCCTACGTCGTTGACTTCGATTTTGTCCCAGCTTGCTGAAATGCAGACACCCTGAGTCAGAACAAATCCGACGTGACCGCTGGCATCAGAGTAATTGACAGCATACGCACCAACGTCTCCGGGCAGGGGGGATTTTTCTGCGCTCCAACTATTGAGCAGCCGGTTCTCATCTGCCCATTCCCCAGCGGTTGGCGGGCTCACTTTGGAATAGCCCGGGATGTATTTCGAAGAGCCATGTTCGATCATTGCCACGTTGACACCGATGGCAGTCAATACGTCATAGACGAACACATTGCACTTGTTTGATTCCGCCCTGAACTCCACGCTTTTCTTAAGCGTTGGATGCGGTAAAGAATGTTTGACTTTGTTGCCGGCCCATTCAGTCGAACCTCGGTGTGATAGCGCCTCCATCAGTATGCGGCGCGGCATGTCCTGGATGACCACCTTTACGGTGCGTGTTTCATCCCTCCGTTTGACGCCATACTCGACCTCGTAGAATGTATCGTTAGAGACTTTGCCGCTGGTGGACAGGGGCACTTTTACCCAAGGTGACACTGCAACTATCGACAGCGATTTACCTGAATTCAGCGTGGCTGTATGCATTGCCTTTTTTGCGCCGGAGTTACCAACAATTTGAACAGTGACTTCGTAGCTGTCACGGCTCTTTATCGAAGGTAATTTCTGGGCGTCCGAGCGAGTAATAGCGGTTTGAGTCTTGTCCGAAACGAGCGAGTAGATGCGGGGTTTGTCATCGTTTTGAACGATGTTGTCATCAATGACAAGTCCGTCGATCAGCAACTGAAACTTCACGCCTTTTGGTGGCTGCATCAGAAAGTCTTTAAAGACGAGTTTGATTTCCGACTTCATGGCAAGTCCTGATTCAGGGGTTCTTCATAAGCGTAAAACGTCCACTCGGACTCTTCACCGACCAACAGAGTGTCGTAATCCGAATGGCTTTCCACAGGGTGTTCGCAGCCTTCGCCTGTTGCATTACAGGTGATGTCTTGCAGGACGGCTGTTTTTTTCTTGTCTTTGAGTCTGTAGGCAAGTCCTGGTTTCTGGGAGTCGTCCAGGCGTTCGATGATGACTTGCAGATAGCGACGTGAAGTCGGGGCGGTAATCGAAGGGCCCATATCGATGGGAGCTGGACGGCCAATGCCGGCGAAGCCGCTGTGTTGCTGAGTGAGCAGTTTGTTGGCCATGGGCGGGCAGCCGCAGGCGATATAGTCACCCTCCAGTGCAGCCGGGCCGGCGGGCAGGATCAGAGTTCTTTCGCCAACGGCGACAATCGGTCCTTGGCCAGCGCTGCATGCCGGGCAACTGGCAAGTTGCCCGATCGAGGCGATGATTTTGCCTTCGATACGCAGGTTTTCGTTTCCTTCGAGAATCACACCACCTGTAGAGGTGGGGCCTCCCTTCGACGCCAGTTTTCTTCCTGAAGACATGGGGTTCCTTCCCATGAAAAAAAGAAGAAATGTAGCCGATAAGGCAAGCGTCGCCAGCTCCTGACACTTGGCGTTACACAAGTCCCATGGGAGCATGCAGGTCAGAAAAGTGCGGGAGCGAAGTTATGTTGCGGATACGCGGAACCGTCGGCGAGTTGCCGGTGGATTTGACCCTGGAACTGGATGAAAGCGACTGGGCGCGGCTCGGTGCGCAGTTTGGCGTGCAGGTGCAAACGGCCGAGCCGCAAGCAGCAGCGACGGCGCCTGTAGCGAAGCCGGTCAATCAGGATGACGCATTGTGGCAGGTTGCCAGGGATTTGCTGCGCAAGGCCGGGCAACTCAGCGGACCGGAGCTGCTGGATCAGCTCGAAGGACTGACCGGCAGCGCGGCGGCGGGCAAGCGCCTGCTGGTGCGCCTGAGGCATTCGTCGGACGTGAAAGTGGCGAGCGGCGGGGACACGCCGCTCTACAGCTGGATCGAGTAAGCGCTTAGTAAAGCGCGGCAAACACCTTGCGCCGGTAAGCGGTCACCAGCGGGTGATCGTTGCCCAGCAGTTCGAACACTTGCAGCAAGGTCTTGTGCGGCAGGCCTTCACCGTAGCTGCGGTTGCGGATGAACAGCTTGAGCAAGGCATCCAGCGCCGCTTCGTATTGCTGGCGGGCCAGTTGCTGGATCGCCAGTTGATACACCGCTTCATCGTCCTGCGGATTCTGCGCCAGACGGCTTTTCAGGTCGGCGGCGTCCGGTAGGTCGCGGGCCAGGCCGAGGAACTTGATTTGCGCCTTGGCACCGGCCAGCGCGGCTTTGTGTTCGTCGCTCTTGACCGCGTCGAGCACGGCTTGCGCTTCGCCCAGTTCACCGCGTTCCGTCAGGCAGCGGGCATACAGGATCAGCGCCTTGGCGTTGGTGTTGTCTTCGTTGAGCATCACCACCAGCGCGGCTTCGGCATCGGCGTAACGGCCTTCGTCGAACAGCGCCTGGGCTTGCTCGAACGGATCAGCCGCTGCCGGCGGTGGCATTTTTACGTGAGGTTCAAGCAGGGCACGCACGGCGGATTCCGGCTGGGCCCCGGCAAAACCGTCCACCGGTTGACCGTCCTTGAACAGCACCACGGTCGGCAGGCTGCGGATACCAAAGCGGGCGACGATGTCCTGTTCAACGTCGCAATCGACCTTGGCCAGCAGCAACTCGCCCTGATAGCTCTCGGCGATGCCTTGCAGCATCGGCATCAGCGCCTTGCACGGCGCACACCATTCGGCCCAGAAATCCACCAGCACCGGTTTTTGAAAGGAAGCCTCGATCACCGACTGGTCGAAGTCGGCCGTCGTGGCGTCGAAGATGTACGGCGTTTGCTGACTCATGGGGTATCTCGTAAAAGCGTGAATGGGGCAACTATACGGTCAGGCGCGGGCCGCGTGGTAGAGGCTGACATGGCGAAACTCTTCGGGCTCGGCCAGATCCGGCAAGGTCATGGCTTCGAGCATTTCGATACGCCGGTACAGCGGGTGACGGAAATCCCTGACCCGTGAATCCGCTACCAATGCTTCGCGGCCGCGACTGAGAAAGGCGTCGAGCAGCGGCAGGTTCTCGCGGTCGTACAGAACGTCGGCCACCAGGATCAGATCGAAGCGATCCGCCTCGGCGAAGAAATCCGTGGAATAGCTCATCTGCACATCATTGAGTTCGGCATTCGCCTGGCACGCGGCAATCGCCAGCGGATCGAGGTCGCAGGCCACCACCTCCAGCGCGCCGGCCTTCACGGCGGCAATCCCGGCGATCCCGGAACCGGCACCGAAATCCAGTACGCGTTTGCCACGCACCCACTCGGGAAATTCCGCCAGATAGCGTGCCACCGCCAGACCACTGGCCCAGCAGAAACTCCAGTACGGCGGCTCGTGCAGGATCCGCCGGGTTTCGTCCGGGCTGAATTCCCGGGCCATGTTGTCGCCGTCGATCAGCCACAGCTGCAAATCGGTATCCGGCAACGCACAGGCTTTCAGTCTGGCGTCGCCGAGCAATTCGCCCAGCGCCTGTTGCAGGTCCAGCGGTGCATTCATGGCGCTTTTACAAATTGCAGCGGGCCCAGGGCCTGGGTGGTCGGCTGGCTGATGGTCTGCGACGGCAGGTGCAGGATCAACTGACCCGATTGAGTGGCGCGGCCACGCAGTTCGACCCGCGCGCCGACCGGGAAGGCATCAGGATTGAAGCGCAGGCGAAACGGCAGAACCTGGTTGTTGCCGATCAGGCTGGAGCTGGCGAGCAATTGTTGCGGGCGACCTTTTTCGTCGATCACCAGCAGCGCCAGTTCGACTTCGGCGCCCGCCGGCACGCCTTGCAGGGTGCCGCTCAGTTCCCGTTGATACGCGGGCAGCGGGCCGAGGTCGGCTGCTTCCCTGGCCTTTTTCTGCGCCTGTTGCGGCGCCGGGCCCGGCGCTGGCGGCTGCGGCTTGGGCTTATCGCTGCCACAGGCCACCAGCAGGGCGAAAACACTGAGCAAAACGAGCGGTCGTAGCGACATTGGTGGCTCCGTCAAAATGAAATCCATGGATCAAACGATCATGGCAGTCTGTATACCGCAAAGCCTATGGCTTGTCTTGCCACCGGGATGCGCTACCATGGCCCTCCCTTTTTTTGTTGCCAGCCACCATGCACTGTCCCTTCTGCGGTGCCAACGACACCAAGGTCATCGACTCGCGTCTGGTCGCCGAGGGCGAACAGGTGCGCCGCCGGCGTGAATGCCTGGCCTGCGGCGAACGTTTCACGACGTTCGAGACGGCCGAACTGGTGTTGCCGCGCCTGATCAAAACCGACGGCAGCCGTCAGCCGTTCGACGAAGAAAAACTCCGCGCCGGCATGCAGCGCGCCCTGGAGAAACGTCCGGTGAGCGTCGAGCGTCTCGAGTCCTCGCTGGTGCACATCAAACACAAGCTGCGCGCCACCGGCGAACGCGAGGTCAAATCCCTCGTGGTCGGAGAACTGGTGATGGCCGAGCTGCAAAAGCTCGATGAAGTCGCCTACATCCGTTTCGCTTCCGTGTACCGCCGCTTCCAGGACCTCAACGAGTTCCGCGAAGAGATCGACCGTCTCGCCCGTGAACCGGTGAAAGAATGACCACCGCCGCCGAGCAGGCCATCCTCGACGCCCGTTTCATGGCCCGGGCCCTGGAGCTGGCGCGCAAGGGGCATTACACGACCCATCCCAACCCACGGGTCGGCTGTGTGATCGTGCGCGACGGGCAGATTGTCGGCGAAGGCTGGCATGAGCGCGCCGGCGAACCCCACGCCGAAGTCCACGCCCTGCGCGCCGCCGGTGAGCTGGCCCGGGGCGCGACCGCTTACGTCACCCTCGAACCTTGCAGCCACCACGGTCGTACACCGCCCTGCGCCGATGCGCTGGTGAATGCCGGTTTGGGTCGGGTGGTCGCGGCGATGCGCGATCCCAATCCGCAAGTCGCCGGACGCGGTCTGCAACGTCTGGCCGATGCCGGCATCGCCACTGAAAGCGGAGTGCTGGAAAGCGAGGCGCGCAAGCTCAATCAAGGTTTTCTGAAACGCATGGAACACGGCTTGCCGTTCGTGCGGGTCAAGTTGGCCATGAGCCTTGACGGCCGCACAGCGATGGAAAGCGGCGAGAGCCAATGGATCACCGGCCCGGCCGCGCGTTCTGCGGTGCAGCGTTTGCGCGCCCAGGCCAGCGTGGTGCTGACCGGCGCCGACACGGTGCTGGCCGATGGCGCCCGCCTGACCGTGCGCGGCGATGAACTGGGGCTGGATGCCGAACAAACCGCGCTGGCCCTGAGCCGTCCGCCGCTACGGGTGCTGATCGATGGACGTCTGCGAGTGCCGCTGGATGCACCGTTCTTCAAGGCCGGCCCGGCGCTGGTCGCCACTTGCGTGGCCATCGAAGAACAGTACGCCCATGGCCCGGAATGCCTGATCGTGCCGGGTGATGACGGTCAGGTCGATCTGCATCAATTGCTGATCGAGCTGGCCAATCGTGGCGTCAACGAAGTGCTGGTCGAGGCCGGCCCGCGACTGGCCGGCGCGTTTGCCCGGCTCGGTCTGGTCGACGAGTTCGTGATCTTCATCGCCGGCAAGTTCCTCGGCTCCACGGCGCGTCCGCTTTTGGACTGGCCGCTAGCCTATATGAAGGATGCGCCGGAGCTGAAAATCACTGAAATTCGCGCGGTTGGCGATGACTGGCGAGTCACTGCAATCCCTGTCTCATCGGCGAGCGTATAATTCCCGGCCATCGTGTTAGCGCTGGCTTCGTTCTCAAGGAGAACCCCATGTTTACCGGCATCATCGAATCCATCGGCAGTATCCGCGCACTGACCCCAAAGGGCGGTGATGTGCGGGTGCATGTCGAAACCGGCAAGCTCGACCTGAGCGACGTCAAACTCGGCGACAGCATTGCGGTCAACGGCGTGTGCCTGACCGCCGTGGAACTGCCGGGCGACGGCTTTGCCGCCGACGTCAGTCGCGAAACCCTCGACTGCACCGCCATGAATGACCTGAAAAGCGGCAGCCCGGTCAACCTGGAAAAAGCCCTGACCCCGACCACGCGTCTCGGCGGGCATCTGGTCAGCGGTCACGTCGACGGCGTCGGCGAAGTGGTCTCGCGCAGCGACAACGCCCGCGCCGTGGAATTTCGCATCCGCGCACCGAAAGAGCTGGCCAAGTACATCGCCCACAAAGGCTCGATCACCGTCGACGGCACCAGCCTGACCGTGAACGCGGTCGATGGCGCCGAATTCCTGCTGACGATCATTCCGCACACCCTGAGCGAAACCATCATGGCGTCCTACAAGCCTGGTCGCCGGGTGAACCTGGAAGTCGACTTGCTGGCGCGTTATCTGGAGCGTCTGCTGTTGGGCGACAAGGCAGCAGAGCCGACCGCCGGCGGTACGATCACCGAAAGCTTTCTGGCCGCCAACGGCTACCTCAAATCCTGACTGAAGGGGGTGCCTTGTGGCGCTCAATAGCATCGAAGAACTGGTTGAAGACATCCGCCAAGGCAAGATGGTCATCCTCATGGATGACGAAGACCGCGAGAACGAAGGCGACCTGATCATGGCCGCCGAATGCTGCAAGGCCGAGCACATCAACTTCATGGCCAAGCACGCACGTGGCCTGATCTGCATGCCGATGAGCCGCGAGCGCTGCGAAACCCTGAAGCTGCCGCTGATGGCCCCGCGCAACGGTTCCGGTTTCGGCACCAAGTTCACCGTTTCGATCGAAGCGGCCGAAGGCGTGACCACCGGCATCTCCGCCGCTGACCGCGCGCGCACCGTGCAGGCGGCTGCCGCGAAAGACGCGAAAGCCGAAGACATCGTCAGCCCTGGCCACATCTTCCCGCTGATGGCCCAGGCCGGTGGCACCCTGGCCCGTGCCGGCCACACCGAAGCCGCCTGCGACCTGGCGCGCATGGCCGGTTTCGAGCCGAGCGGCGTGATCTGCGAAGTGATGAACGACGACGGCACCATGTCCCGTCGCGCCGAACTGGAAGCCTTCGCGGCCGAGCACAACATCAAGATCGGCACCATCGCCGACCTGATTCACTACCGGATGATCCACGAACGTACCGTTCAGCGGATTGCCGAGCAGCCACTGGACAGCGAACTGGGCCAATTCAACCTGGTGACCTATCGTGATTCCGTGGAAGGCGACGTGCACATGGCACTGACCCTGGGCACAGTTTGCGCTGAAGAGCCGACCCTGGTTCGCGTGCACAACATGGACCCGCTGCGCGACCTGCTGATGGTCAAGCAGCCGGGCCGCTGGAGTCTGCGCGCCGCCATGGCTGCGGTCGCCGAGGCCGGCAGCGGTGTGGTGCTGTTGCTCGGTCACCCGCTCGACGGCGACGTGCTGCTGGCGCATATCCGCGAAACCGGCGATCAGGCGGCGGTGAAAAAACCGACCACCTACAGCATCGTCGGTGCCGGTTCGCAGATCCTGCGTGACCTCGGCGTGCGCAAAATGCGCCTGATGTCGGCACCGATGAAGTTCAATGCGATATCCGGTTTCGATCTGGAAGTTGTAGAATACGTGCCCTCCGAATAATGACCGGTTGTTTCCGGACCCGAATTCGCGGCAAATAAATCACTGAGGGACGCGAAACAGACGCGTCCCGGCTCTTTAAGAGATCTGACGAATGACCCTGAAGACCATCGAAGGTACCTTCATCGCCCCTAAAGGCCGCTACGCTTTGGTAGTGGGCCGTTTCAACAGCTTCGTGGTTGAAAGCCTGGTCAGCGGTGCAGTTGATGCCCTGGTTCGCCACGGCGTGAGCGAAAGCGACATCACCATCATCCGCGCACCTGGCGCCTTCGAAATCCCGCTGGTTGCGCAAAAAGTCGCCCAGAAAGGCGAGTTCGCAGCAATCATCGCCCTGGGCGCGGTCATTCGTGGCGGCACTCCGCACTTCGAATACGTGGCTGGCGAGTGCACCAAGGGCCTGGCCCAGGTGTCCATGGAGTTCGGCGTACCGGTCGCTTTCGGCGTCCTGACCGTTGATTCCATCGAGCAAGCCATCGAACGTTCCGGCACCAAGGCCGGCAACAAAGGTGCTGAAGCTGCCCTGTCCGCTCTGGAAATGGTCAGCCTGCTGGCGCAGTTGGAGGCCAAGTGATTAGCGACGATAGCGATCGTTTCAACCCGCGCGATCCGAAACCTGCGGATGCCGGCAAGCCATCGAAGAGCGCCAAGCGCCGCGAAGCCCGTCAGCTCGCGACTCAGGCCCTGTATCAATGGCACATGGCCAAGGCTTCGCTGAACGAGATCGAAGCGCAGTTCCGGGTCGATAACGATTTCACCGATGTCGACGGCGCGTATTTCCGCGAAATCCTCCACGGGGTTCCGGCCAACCGCACCGAAATCGACACCGCGCTCAAGCCTTGCCTGGACCTGGCGATCGAAGAGCTGGACCCGGTTGAACTGGCGGTTCTGCGCCTGTCCACCTGGGAACTGCTCAAGCGCGTCGACGTGCCGTACCGCGTTGTGATCAACGAAGGTATCGAACTGGCCAAGGTCTTCGGTTCCACCGATGGCCACAAGTTCGTCAACGGCGTGCTCGACAAGCTGGCCCCGCGCCTGCGTGAAGCTGAAGTGAAGGCGTTCAAGCGCTAAAACGCGCTTGAGACCTCATGGGCGAGTTTGAGCTGATCCGCAATTTCTTCGCCGCCGCGCCTTGTGCGCAGGGCGGCGAGGGCGTTGCACTGGGGATCGGCGACGACTGTGCCTTGCTGGCGGTTCCTTCCGGGGAACAGCTGGCGATCTCCACCGATACGCTGGTGGCCGGCGTGCATTTCGCCGATCCCTGCGATCCGTTTCTGCTCGGTCAGCGTTCGCTGGCCGTGGCGGTCAGCGACCTCGCTGCCATGGGCGCCACACCCGTCGCCTTTACCCTTGCCCTGACTCTGCCGACGGTGACTGCCGATTGGCTGCAAGCCTATGCCCGTGGTTTGAACCGCATGGCCCAAGGCTGCGGCGTGGCATTGGTTGGTGGTGACACGACGCGTGGGCCGTTGAGCCTGACCGTCACCGTGTTCGGTCGTGTCCCGGCCGGACAGGCCCTGACCCGCAGCGGCGCGCAGCCCGGCGATCTGCTGTGCGTCGGCGGCGAGCTGGGCAACGCCGCCGGGGCCTTGCCGCTGGTGCTTGGCCAGCGTGACGCCGAGCCGCACATCGCCCAGCCGCTGCTCGATCATTACTGGTCGCCGCAACCGCAACTGGCCCTCGGTCAGGCCCTGCGGGGCAAGGCCACCGCGGCGCTGGATATCTCCGATGGCCTGCTCGCCGATTGCGGCCATATCGCACTGGCCTCGAAGGTTCGCCTCGAAGTCGAGCGTGAGCGTGTCCCGTTGTCGGACGCGCTGGTGGCGTTTCTTGGTCAGCGCGGTGCCGAGCGTGCGGCGTTGAGCGGTGGCGATGATTACGTGCTGGCCTTTACCTTGCCGTCCGTCGAATTGCCGGCATTGCTGGCCGATGGCTGGCCGATCCATGTGATCGGGCGTGTGGCCGAGGGGCAGAGCGTGGTGCTGCTGGACCGCGAAGGGCATGACATCACCCCGCAAATCCGGGGTTATCAACATTTTCAGGAGTCACCGTGACAGATCACCCGAAACAGGTTCCCGGCGAATTCGTTCCGCCGTCGGTCTGGCGCAATCCCTGGCATTTCATTGCGTTCGGCTTCGGTTCCGGCACGTTGCCGAAAGCGCCGGGCACGTGGGGCTCGTTAGTTGCGCTACCCTTTATTCCGTTGTGGCAGATGTTGCCCGACTGGGGCTACTGGCTGATGCTCGGGATCACCATGCTGTTCGGCTTCTGGCTGTGCGGCAAGGTGGCCGACGATCTGCGGGTGCACGACCACGAGGGTATCGTCTGGGACGAGATGGTCGGGATGTGGATTACCCTGTGGCTGGTGCCGGAAGGCTGGTACTGGTTGCTCGCCGGGTTCCTGATGTTCCGCTTCTTCGACATCCTCAAGCCGTGGCCGATCCGCTGGATCGACCGGCATGTGCATGGCGGCGTCGGCATCATGCTCGACGACGTGCTGGCGGGCGTGTTCGCCTGGCTGGCGATGCAGGGGCTGGTGTGGATTTTCGCCTGATTTCAAGGCGTGGATGAGGGACACAGGGATGGCTCGACGCTGGTTGGCGATTCTGGTTTTCACCTTGCTCGGTGCGACGGCCCTGGCACAGGAGGCGCCGCCGTCGGTCATTCACCTGGCCAGCGAAGACTGGGAAGACTACACCGCCGCCGACGGCCACGGCCTGGGCTGGGACGTCCTGCGCAAGGTGTTCGAACCGGCCGGCGTGACCCTGGACATCCGCACCGTGCCATACACCCGCTCGGTGGGGCTGGTGCAGCTGAAGGAAGTCGACGCACTGGTCGGCTCCTATCGCGGCGAGGCCGAGCAGGTTCTGTATCCCAAATGGAACTTCGATTCCGATCACATCTACGCGCTGGGTCTTGCCAGCAATCCGGCACCGACCGAGGCCACCCTCGGCAAGTACAGGCTGGCCTGGGTTCGGGGTTATCGTTATGAGACCTACCTGCCGAACATCAAGCGCTACAACCAGATCGAGCGCCGCACCGGGATCCTGTCGATGCTCAAGCAGGGGCGGGCGGATTACTACATCGACGCCCTGACGGAAATCGAAGCGGTGCTGAGAAATGCCGCCGACCCTTCGCAATACCGTTATTCGCATCTGGCTGAGTTGCCACTGTACCTCGGCTTCGCCGACACCCCTCAGGCCCGTGCGCTGATGTCGATCTACGACCAGCGCATGGATCAACTGGTGAAAAGCGGCGAACTGAAGCCCATCTTCGAACGCTGGAAACAGCCGTATCCGTTCGACCGGGGGCAATGACGGCTGGCCAGTCATCAAACTTTTTGATCGTTATGGCCGATAATTCAGCCTAAGCGTCTGCCGGAACCTGCTGTTACAATGCCGCCCAGCGAATCTCGGACTTTTTAGATCAGGAGCACACCGGTGCCTGTCGTTTTTGTCGCCGCTTCCAAGCTGCCAACGCCTTTTGCGCAATTCACCATGCACGGTTTTCTCGATGAAGCCACCGGCCGCGAGCACGTCGTGCTGAGCCTGGGTGAGATTGCCGACGGTGCCCCGGTACTCGGCCGGTTGCACTCCGAATGCCTGACCGGCGATGCCTTGTTCAGCCAGCGTTGCGACTGCGGCTCGCAACTGGAGGCCGCCCTCAAGGCGATCGCCCGTGAAGGTCGCGGCGTATTGCTGTACCTGCGTCAGGAAGGTCGTGGCATTGGCCTGTTGAACAAGATCCGCGCCTACGAATTGCAGGACGGCGGTGCCGACACCGTTGAAGCCAACGAGCGTCTGGGCTTTGCCGCTGACCAGCGTGACTACGCCATGTGCCTGCCGATGCTGGAGCATCTGGGCGTGAAATCCCTGCGCCTGATGACCAACAACCCGCGCAAGGTCAAAGCCCTGACCGACATGAACATCGTCGTCGCCGAGCGCGTGCCGCTGCACACCGGCCACAACCCGCACAACAAACTCTATCTGGCGACCAAGGCCAGCAAGCTCGACCACATGATGGGCAACGAGCATCAGGGCGAGGTAGACCGGGCGTGACCCGCGGTCAGGTGCGCCGCCGCCTGTCGGTCGCCTGGTGGAAATACCTGGCGCTGGCACTGGTGCCGCTGTTCGTGCTCAACGCCGTATTCGGCGAGAGCGAAGCGATCATGCCGGTGCTGGCGATGCCGTTGTTCATTGCCGGCGTCGCCTCGATGTTTGTCAGCCTGAAATTCTTCGGCCGCTACAAACACGCACTGATCGCCACACAAAAAACCCTCGATACCCCGGATGAACCCGCTGCGTGGATTGCCCTCGCGGCCCGTCGTCGCACGGCGTTTCTGGCGGCGGGATTACCGGCGTGGATTGGCGCACTGGCGGTGTTCGTCGGCCTCGAAGCGGTGCCGCTGATGCTGCTGGCGTTGTCCACGGCGGTGCTGTTCTACCTCTACCGTATCCCGCGTCAGCTCGGTTGATGCGTCGTCTCTGGCTGGCGGTTCTGCTGCTGGCCGTCAGCAGCGAAGCCCTGCCTGCCCTACGGGTGGTCAGCCTCGCGCCATCCCTGTCTGAAATCGTTTTGGAGCTGAATTCGGCCGACCTGCTGGTGGGCGTGCTGGATGCCGGTGAGCGGCCGTCCGCGATCAAGGATGTGCCTTCGGTGGGCCGTTACGGCCAGCTCGACATGGAGCGGCTGCTCAGTCTCAAACCTGACCTGTTGCTGCTGTGGCCCGGCAGTGTCGGCGCGGCCCAGCGCGATCAGCTCAAGCGCCTGAACATCCCGACCTTCGTTGCCGAACCCCACAGTTTCGAGCAGTTGACCACGCAGATCGAAGCCATCGCTGCGCAGCTCGGTCGCCCTGAACGCGGGGTTGAGCGAGCGACCGAGCTGCGACTCAAACTCGATGAGCTGCGCCAGCGCTATCGGCGGGAAACGCCGCTGCGGGTGTTCTATCAAGTCTGGGACAAGCCGCTGTACACCATCGGTGGCGGGCAGATCATCAGCGATGCGCTTGAGGTGTGTGGCGCACGCAACGTGTTTGCCGACCTGACGCTGCCGGCGCCGCAGGTGAGCATCGAAGCCGTTTTACAGCGTGATCCCGAAGTGATTCTGGCCGGCGACCAGCCACAACTGAATGCGTGGAATGCCTGGCCGCAGGTGGCGGCGGTGAAGCACAGGCAGTTGCTGCTGGTCACCGACAAAGGTCTGGAGCGTCCGAGCGGGCAGATGATCGAAGCGACCGCCAAGCTCTGCCAACTGATCGAGCCGGGCCGTTAGAGCTGCGGCGTCCAGGTCACGCCGAATATGAATGTCCGGCCTTCCTCACGATAGCCATACTGACTGCCGTCATGGCTGTACAGCGCCCGGCTGTAACCCTTGTCCAGCAGGTTATCCACCTTGAAATCCAGCTTGATCTCACGGTCCAGCGCCCAGCTGCTGCGCAGTCCCAGCAACGCATAACCACCCAATGGCTGCTGATTGTTCAGGTCGTCGTAACTGCTGCTGACGGCCTGCCAACTGGCGCCGAGGCCGAGGCGATCGAATTGCCGATCCAGATCCCAGCTCAAGGTGCGACGGGCACGGCGCGCCAGGGTGTGGCCGGTGTCGCGGTCGCGGGGATCGATGATTGCCACGCCGAGATTGCTCTGCCAGCCCAGCAGCTCCTGTTTCAGCGCTGCTTCGAAGCCGTTGATCCGCGCCGAGGCGACGTTTTCCGGGCGTGAGTTGCTGCCGAAGATGATCGCGTCTTCCAGATCGGTCCGATACAGCGACGCTTCGAGGCTGCTGCTGTCGCTCAACTGGCTGCGCCATTGCAGCTCGTAGCTTTTCGAGGTTTCCGGTTTCAGGTTCGGGTTGCTGAAGTCCGGGTAATACAGGTCGTTGAAGGTCGGCGCACGGAAGCCTTCGCTGTAGCTGAGCAACAGATCGTTGTCCGGGTTGACCGGCAACGTCAGCGTGCCGCTCCAGCTGTTCTGGCCACCGAACTGCTGGTTGTCGTCACGGCGCAGGCCCAGTTCAGTGGAGAAACTGTCGGCCTGGAAGCGATGCTGGACGAACGCGGCGCGGTTCCAGCGGCTGTCTTCGTCGAACGCGGTGCTGCTGTTGACCCGGTCTTCGTACCAGTCGCCGCCGAGGATCAGGCTGTTGCGTGCATCGAGGGTCAGGTCGTTCTGCCAGGTCACCGAGTCGCGGTAGGTGTTGAACACCGAGCGTTCGTCACTGAGCTTGTCGAGGGACTTGTCGCGGTTTTCGCTGTGGCCAAGCTCCAGGCGCGACTTCCAGCGCTCGTTGATCCGCGCATCGATGTAGCTGCTGAAACTGCTGACAGCGAAATCGCTGTAGGGCTGTTGCTGGACGGAGTCGAAGGTGACCGGGTCAAAGCGCCCGAACGGGTTGTCGAACTCGCTTTTGCCACGGTTATCCAGCAGGTTGGCGCCGACTTCGATGTCATCGGTCAGCGCATGGCTGAGGCTCAGGCTGATGGATTTGTTGCGGTAGGCATCGTGATCGCTGTCGCTGGGATACGACTCACGGGTGCGGTCGATCCCGGCGGTTTCATCGAGGCTGGCACCGAGGTTGAAGCGGGTTTTCTCATCGCCGCCGGACAGGCCGACACTGCGCTCCCAGGTCTGGTTGCTACCGAAACCGACATGCATCCGCGGCTGCATGCCTTGCTCAGCGCCGCGCCGGGTGAAGATCTGAATCACCCCGCCAATCGCATCGCTGCCGTAGATCACCGAACGCGAACCGCGCAGCACTTCGACGCGTTCGATCTGCTCGATGTTGAGGTGCTGCAGGTTGCTGTCGCCGGACGTCGAGTTGCCGATGCGCTGGCCATCGACCAGCACCAGGCTCTGCGCCGATTGCGTGCCACGGATGTAAATACCCGGAAGACTCCCGCGCCCGCCGGTTTGCGCCACTTGCACCCCGGGTACCCGTTGCAGCAGATCGGTGACGCTGCTCGGTTGCAGGCGCTCGATGTCTTCGCGGGTGAATACGGTGTTGGCAGCGCTGCTGTCGTTGCGAGCTTCCACCTGGCGGTTGGCGCTGATCAGCACGTCCGGCAGCTTCAGGGCCTGATCGCGTTCGAAGGTGTCGGCGAGGGCGTTGGCGGTGGGCAGCAGCAGGAGGGGCAGGGCGAGACGCGAGAGGTTCATCGGCAGTCCATTGATCTTTCAGGTGTACACAAATCAAATGTGGGAGCGAGCCTGCTCGCGATTGCGGTGTGTCAGTCGGCATTGAAGTGACTGACAGTGCGCTATCGCGAGCAGGCTCGCTCCCACATGGGTTTTGCATGTATCTATTGTTTAGCGGTTAAGCAGCTCCAGGCGCTCACGCACCGCCGCTTCGATCCCGGCTTCGTCCAGACCGCACTCAGCCAGCATCTGCGCCGGTTTGGCGTGCTCGACGTAAATGTCCGGCAAGCCCAGGTGCAGCACCGACTTGAGAATGTTCTCGCGGGCGAGGAATTCACTGACTGCGCCACCGGCGCCGCCCATGATCGCGTTCTCTTCGATGGTCACCAGCAGGTCGTGGCTGTTGGCGATCTCGCAGACCAGCGCTTCGTCCATCGGTTTGACGAAACGCATGTCGACCACGGTGGCGTCCAGGGTTTCGGCGACGTTCAGCGCTTCGGCCAGTTGCACGCCGAACACCAGTAGGGCGACCTTGCTGCCCTGACGGCGAATCACGCCCTTGCCGATCTCGATCGGTTCGAGGTTCTTCTCGATGGTCGCGTTCGGGCCGGTGCCGCGCGGGTAACGCACCGCCGCCGGGCCGTTGTACAGGTGACCGGTGGTGAGCATCTTGCGCAGTTCGTTTTCATCGCTCGGGGTCATGATCACCATGCCCGGGATGCAACGCAGGAACGACAGATCGAAACTGCCGGCGTGGGTCGGGCCGTCTTCGCCCACCAGACCGGCACGGTCGATGGCGAACAGCACGTCGAGGTTTTGCACTGCGACGTCATGCACCAACTGGTCGTAACCGCGTTGCAGGAACGTCGAGTAGATCGCCACCACCGGTTTCGCGCCTTCGCAGGCCATGCCGGCCGCGAGGGTTACGGCGTGCTGCTCGGCAATCGCCACGTCGAAGTAGCGCAGCGGGAAGCGTTCGCTGAACGCCACCAGGTCCGAGCCTTCCTTCATCGCCGGGGTGATGCCCACCAGACGCGGGTCGGCAGCGGCCATGTCGCACAGCCATTCACCGAACACGCCGGAGTACTTCGGCCCGCCGGCCTTTTTCGGTGCAGCGGCCGGGGCGTCCAGCGGTTCGAGTTTGGTGATGGCGTGGTAGCCGATCGGGTCGACTTCCGCCGGGGCGAAGCCTTTGCCTTTCTTGGTGACGATGTGCAGGAACTGCGGGCCCTTCAGATCGCGCATGTTGCGCAGGGTGGCGATCAGGGTCGGCAGGTCGTGGCCGTCGATCGGGCCGATGTAGTTCCAGCCCAGCTCTTCGAACAGGGTGCCGGGAACCAGCATGCCTTTGGCGTATTCTTCGGTACGACGGGCGATTTCCCAGGCGCCGGGCAGGCGCGACAGCACTTTCTTGCTGCCTTCACGCATGCTCGCGTAAGTGCGGCTGGAAAGGATCTTCGCCAGATAATTCGACAGGCCGCCGACGTTGCGCGAGATCGACATGTCGTTGTCGTTGAGGATCACCAGCATGTTGGCGTTCACTTCCGGCGCATGGTTCAGCGCCTCGAAGGCCATGCCGGCGGTCAATGCACCGTCGCCGATCACGGCAATCGCCTTGCGATCGCTGTTCTGCAGGCGGGCGGCGATGGCCATGCCCAGTGCGGCACTGATCGAGGTGCTGGAGTGGCCGACGCCAAAGGTGTCGTACTCGCTCTCGGAGCGGCGCGGGAAGGCGGCGATGCCGTCCTTCTGGCGCAGGGTTTCCATGCGCTCGCGACGACCGGTGAGGATCTTGTGCGGATAGGCCTGATGACCAACGTCCCACACCAGCCGGTCGTCCGGGGTGTCGAAGACGTAATGCAACGCGATGGTCAGCTCGATGACGCCCAGGCCGGCACCGAAATGCCCACCGGTCTGGCCGACCGTGTAGAGCAATTCCAGGCGCAACTCATCAGCCAGGGTTTCCAGCTCGGCTTCGCCTAACCGGCGCAGGCCGTCCGGCGTGTTCGCGCGGTCGAGCAGGGGCGTGGTCGGGCGCTTGCGGGGAATCTCATGGAACGTCGTGGGCATCAGGCGAATCGTTATAGGTATAAAAGATGCGGCAGTTTACCTGATGCATCGTCCCCTGCCCACGCGTTGGTCTTTTTTGGCTGATTAGCCTTTAGTTGCGCCGGTCGACGATATACCGGGCCAGATCGCGCAATGGCTCGGCCGCCGCGTCAAACGGTCGCAGCGCATGCAGGGCCTGATCGCGCAGTTCCAGGGCGTAAGCCTTGGCCGCGTCGAGGCCGAGCAGGGCCGGGTAGGTCGGCTTGTCGCGGGCAATGTCCGCGCCCTGGCGTTTGCCGAGGGTTTCGGTATCGCTTTCGACGTCGAGGATGTCGTCCTGCACCTGGAACGCCAGGCCGATGGCCTGTGCATAACTTTGCAGGGCCTTGAGTTCATCCTTCTCGGCGCGGCCGCTGGCCAGGGCGCCGAGTTTGACGCTGACTTCGATCAGCGCGCCGGTCTTGTGCCGGTGCATCTGTTCGAGGGCTTTTTGATCGAGCTTGAGGCCGACCGAACCGAGGTCGATGGCCTGGCCGCCGACCATGCCGGCCGGGCCTGCCGCGTGCGCCAGCGCCGTGACCTGTTGCAGGCGGATATCCGCGCTCAGGTCGCTCAGGCGCGGGTCGAGCAGGGCGCTGAAGGCCAGGCTCTGCAAGCCATCGCCGGCAAGGATCGCGCAGGCTTCATCGAATTTCTTGTGGGTGGTTGGCTGGCCGCGACGCAGATCGTCATCGTCCATCGCCGGCAAATCGTCGTGTACCAGCGAATAAGCGTGGATCAACTCCACTGCACTCGCCGCGCCGTTGGCCTGCTCGGCCTTGCCGCCGAGGGCTTCGCAGGCGGCGTAGGCCAGCAGCGGGCGCACGCGTTTGCCGCCGTTCATCACGCTGTAGCGCATCGCTTCGTACAGCCGCGCCAGTTCCGGCAGCGGCGCGTTGAACAGGGTTTCCAGTGCCGCATTGACCCGCGCCTGGCTGGTCGCCGAATACGCCGCGATCATTCTGGCTGGTCCGCGTCGAAGGGTTCCTCGGCGAGTTCGCCATCGCGCTCCAGCAACACCTGGACCTTCTGCTCGGCCTGGGCCAGCGCTGCCTGGCAGTCACGGGTCAGACCGATGCCCTGCTCGAAAGCGGTCAGCGAGTCTTCCAGCGACAATTCACCGTTCTCCAGACGCTCGACCAGCGTTTGCAGGTCGGCGAGGGACTGTTCGAAATCCAGTGCAGCTTTTTTGCGGGCCATGGCGGCTAATTCCGGTTGACGTTAAACCGGCGCGACACTAGCAGATAGGGGGTTTATGGGCAAATGAGCGGGCCGACGGACAAGGGTGTCAGTCGGTCGATTCGTCCGGATATTGAATCTGATACCGAGTGCTGCGTCCGCCGCCCGGAAGACGTTGCAGACAACCCTTCTCCAGCAGTTCCGCCAGATGTCGGGTCGCGGTAGCTTTGGAGACCTTGGCCACACTCTGGTATTGCGCCGCACTGATGCCGTGCTCGAAACCACGTTCACCACCATCGAGCAAGCGATTGAGCACTTTGATCTGCTCCGCCGACAGCCCGGATTCCCGGTGCGCCTGCCAGAAGCGTGATTTTCCCAACACACTTTCAATCCGCGCGATGGCCTGTTGCAGACTGCGCAGCAAGGTTTGCAGGAACCATGTGAGCCAGTCAGTAATGTCCAGCGTGGCTTTCTGGCTCGATTCGAGTATCCGGTAATAGCCCGCACGATCATCGAGAATGCTGGCAGACATCGCATAAAAACGAATCGCCTGCGCTTCGCCCTGAGCCAGTGCCAGATCGGTAAGGGTGCGAGTCAGGCGCCCGTTGCCGTCGTCGAACGGGTGCAAGGTGACGAACCAGAAATGTGCGATGCCGGCTCGCAGCAAAGGATCGAGGCCTGCCTGATGCCGACTGGCGTCGAACCACTTGAGAAAACTGTCGAGTTGTCGCTCAAGGCCTTGTCGCGGTGGCGCCTCGAAGTGCACGGTCGGACGGTCGATTCTCCCGGAAACCACCTGCATCCGCTCGTCGCCGCGTAATGCGCCGACATTGATTGCACGCGAAAGGAAGCCACTCTCCTGTTCTGGAAACAGCCACGAATGCCATTCCAGCAATCGTTCCAGCGTCAGCGGTTCGGCAAAGCGCTGAGTGGCATCGAGCATCAGTTGCGCCAACCCCTCGCTGCGCTTGCTGACGTTGTCGCCATCAGGCGATTCCAGCCCCAGGCGTCGTGCCAGTGAAGAACGCACGGATTCAACATTCAATTGTTCCCCCTCGATGGCCGAGGAGGTCACGATGTTCTGCAGCAACGCGTCCAGCTCAGTCTGAGCGCTCAGTGAATTGCCCACTGATCCTGCCATGCCCATCAATTGTCCCTGCGCCTGAACGCATTCGCGCAACAGCGCCGTGAGACGCTCTGCCTGCCAGTTGAAGTCGGGCCAGTCGGGCTGCTGCCAGATCCAGTGAGTTGCCATGAAATGCCATTCCTGAATGCGTGAGCCGAATACAAACGCTATTCGGCTCATTTAGTGAGCCGAATATGACGCCTATTCGGCTCATCGTCCACCCGAGGGCGTGATTCCTACCGCATTTCAAGATGTATCCGATTGTTAAAAAACTGCCGAATCGCTAACCTTCGCGCCTTCTACGACCCGACAGTCACGGGTCTTTCAGACGAAACGCAGTTTTCACCGCTGTGAAGTACCGAGGATCGGGTGCAAGGTTTCGTTCAGGCATGGCAGGAGGCATTACATGCGTTCATTTCTTTTGCTGCTGATCGGCCTGGCCTGCGTGCCGGCGCTGTGGGCTGCGCAGACCAACCCGATCAGCGCCGAGATGTCGGAACCGGTGGGCGGCTGGCGCTACAACGGTTTGCTCGACCGCAGTGAAAACCCGCAAGTCGCCTATCCCACGCCGCCGATCGATCGCGGCATCCAGCGCAATCGCACGATGATCCAGGGCCAGCTCAAGGCCATCGGCAATCAGCGCGGGCCGCACACCCTGGCGGTCAACGGCAATCCGCTGAACCTGTACACCGACGACGATGGACGTTTCGCCCGGCCCTATGCGTTCGGCGCCGGCTCCAACAGCGTCGAAGTGCGCAGTGCCGAAGGCCAGTCGCTCAAGCGCGTTCAATTCTATGAAGCGAACAACCTGCGCACACCGGCTCGGATTCGCGTGGTGCTCGGCTGGGACGATCCGAAGGCCGAGCTCGACCTGCACATCATTACCCCGGACGGCCAGCATGCGTTTTTCGCCCACACGGCGTTGACCAGCGGCGGCGGTCTGGACCCGGACGGCGTCGATGGCCCCGGCCCGGAAATGTTCACCATGACCGCGCCGCTGCATGGCACCTATCTGGTTTACGTCAACTATTGGGGCAACTTCGGCGACGGCGGCTATAACTTCGAGGAGGCCAGCAACCAGAACGAGGTCATCACCTCGCAGATCACGCTGGTGCTCAACGAAAACACCGTCGACGAAAAACGCGAAACGTTCATCGTGCCCCTGCGGGCCATCGGTGATCTGCTGCTGGTCAAGACTTTCAACTATTAAGCATCCCGCACCACGGATGAACTGCCGAGCTTTGGGAACATGAGCGAGAAGATGAGCGAAAACACTGAGACCCCGGCGACCGCCGCACCCACCGCCAAACCTTCCCGGCGCTGGCCGTTGCTGGTGGCCGGGCTGTGCCTGGTGGCCGGCGTGGCGGGCGGGCTCGGCTGGCTGATGCACAAGCCCAAGTTGCCGGCGGCGGCACTGGCCAGCGACAAGCTCGGCCTGAGCCGCCCGGACGCGCTGCTGGAAACCCGCTCCCTGAGCCAGTTGCCCAAGGACCTGCTGACGGTGCCGTTCCTCAAGGCCACGCTCACCGAGGATTTCGTCTTCTATTACGAAACCCATGCCGACCGTCTCGGGTTGATCGGCAGCCTGCGACGGATCATCTATGAGCATGACTTGAAGCTGCAGGACAGCCTGATCGAGCAACTCTTCGATCAACCGGCAGACGTGGCGCTGTGGCGCGGCGCCGATGGTCGCCTGAAGGATTTCCTGCTGGTGATGGATCGCGGCGGGCTGGCCAAGCTGCTGGAGCCGCTGGCGAAAGTAGCGCTGGATGACTCGCAACTGAGCGTCTTCAGCACCCTGAAAGTCGGCGGTGATGACGTGCCGCTGTATCAACTGACCTACAACGCCAGCAAATCCCTGTTGTTCGCTTCCCGTGGCGACAAGCTGGTAGTGCTGTCGAATCCGGCCAAGTTCTACGACCCGGAAAGTGGTGCTTCCGAAGAGTCCGGCCACGTCTCGCCGCAAGCATTGGCGGCGCTGCTCAACGGTGAAAAACTGTTCCCCGAAGCGTTCGGGTTACCGGCCAAGACGCCTGAAACCAGGCAGCGTCTGTCGGTCAATTCCAGCGTCCTGGCCATGGGTTACCAGCGCTTCATCCCGAATTTCGCCGGGCTGCGTTTCGACATGGACGACAAGGGCTGGCACAGCTTCCTGGCCATGGATGAACTGGACAACCAGCCGGACTTCGATTTCAAACCGGTCTGGCAAGCCATGCCGCTGGGCGCCAGCGCCTGCGTAACCTTGCCGGTGGCGGCCGAGCCGCAGAAACCGTTGCTGGTGAAACTCGGCGCCGAGGAAGCGGTGGCACAGAAACTCACCGAGCATGTGGCCGGCGCGGCGGGCCTGTGCTGGTACGCCGATTCGCGGCTGTACACGCCGTTGCTGGTGGCCAGTCTGAAGGACGAGGACAGCGGCAAGCTCGACGCTGATATCGGCACGCTGTTCGATTCGATGGTCGGCGCCTACGAAAGCAAGGTCGACGACCATGCGTTCCCGGTGGTCGAGAAACAGGAAGGCCAGAGCCATCTCTGGCAGCGTCAGGTCAGCTCCAACTTCGGCCCTTACGCGGCCAAGGATGCCGAGAACCCGGACGCGATCACCGGCCGTGCCTTCATGAAAGTCAGCCTCGCGCGCCACGGCTCGACACTGCTGTTTTCCCTCGACGACAAACTGGTCGACAAGGCCCTCGGCACCCTCGACAAGCGCTTCCCGCCGATGGCCGATGTGTTGCCCAAAGACGTGCTGATGCCGATCTACTTCGGCCCGGACTCGATGGCGCAGTTGATGCAGCAGGAAACCCTCGACAGCCTGCCCCAGGACATGGAGCCGGTGTTCTACAACGCCGCGCAAACCTACCTGATCCCAAAACTGCGCACCCTCGGTGGCATGGGCAAATACGCCCTGACCTTGCCGGAAGGCAGTGAGCCCGACGGCCACTGGCAATGGCTGCCGCTGGAGTGGAAAGCACTGTGACGGCACTGATCCGCAGCCTCGGCTTGCTCGCGCTGTTACTGAGCGCGGATGCCCGAGCAGTCGAAACGCCGGCGCTCGATCCTGCGCAATCCCAGGTCTTTCGCGCCTGGTTCGTGCGCATCGCTCAGGAGCAGTTGAGCAAAGGCCCGAGCCCGCGCTGGTATCAGCAGGACTGTGCCGGGCTGGTGCGGTTTGCCGCCAACGAAGCGCTGAAAGTCCATGACGACAAATGGCTGCGCAGCAACGGCGTGTCCAACCGCTACTTGCCGCCGGAGCTGGCGTTGAGCGACGAGCAGCGCAAGTTCGCCCAGCAATGGCAACAGGGCGGCGGCAAGATCGGGCCCTACGTCAATGCGATCAAACTGATTCAGTTCAACAGCCATCTGATCGGCCGCGACGTGTCCCAGGCACGGCCCGGCGATCTGATGTTTTTCGATCAGGGCGACGATCAGCACCTGATGATCTGGATGGGCCGCTACATCGCCTATCACACCGGCACGACCACCCCAACCGACAACGGCATGCGTTCGGCAAGCCTGCAGCAACTCATGACATGGAAGGACACCCGATGGATACCCGACGCAGCCAACCCCAACTTCATCGGCGTCTATCGACTGAACTTTCTCTCCCAATGACCGGTGCCCGCATGCTGCGTTTACTGCCTTTTCTGTTGCTGTTAGCCCTGCCGTTTTCGGCGGTGAATGCCGAAGACTCCGTCGAGCCGAGCGGCTATTCGCCGATCTCCGGTGAAAGTTTCTTCCTGCTGGCTGACAGCAGTTTTGCCAGCGACGAGCAGGCGGTGGTGCGCCTTGAAGCGCCGGGTCGTGACTACCGCCGTTTCCGCATGGAACCGTACGGCGGCGCCGACATCCGCGTGTACAAGATCGACAAGCCGCTGGACTTCCTCAAGCGCCAGAAGAACCTGCACCGCGTGGTCAGCGACGGCCAGTTCAAGGGTGAAGGCCTGTCGAACACCCTCGCGTACCTGTGGGACAACTGGTACCGCAAATCCCGTCGAGTGATGCAGCGTGCGTTCTCCTACGAATCGCGCCAGCAAGTCACCGAGGAAGTGCCGGAGCTGAAGATGGGAAATGCCATCGCTGCGCCGACGCCGTACGACGCCCAACCGCAGTTTGCTCTGATTCCGGGCCTGCCGGTGGTCAGCCAGTTCCGATATCCGCTGTGGCAGGCCAAGCCGATCCAGCCGCCAGAAGGCGTGAATCTGGCCGGGTCTTCCAGCGAGTTCGTCAGCGTCGCGCCGGGTAACGTCTACATCCCGTTGGGCAACTTGAAACCAGGCCTGTATCTGGTCGAAGCGCTGATCGGCAAGTACCGCGCGACCACCATGGTTTTCGTTTCCAACACTGTGGCGGTGAGCAAAATTGCCGGTGATGAATTGCTGGTGTGGGCCGCGCGCAAACACGAAGGCAGCTCGGTGCCGAAGGTCAATGTGCTGTGGACCGACGGCCTCGGCGTAATGAGCAGCGGCGCCACCGACACCGATGGTCTGCTGCGCCTGAAACACGTCAGCCCGGAGCGTTCGTTCGTCATCGGCGAGGACGAAGAGGGCGGCGTATTCGTTTCGGAAAACTTCTATTACGACAGCGAAATCTACGACACCAAACTCTACGCCTTCACCGACCGGCCGCTGTATCGCCCGGGCGATTGGGTGTCGCTGAAAATCGTTGGCCGCGAATTCAAGAACGCCCGCGACTCGGTGTTGCCGGGCGCGGCGGACGTCAGTGTCAGCGTGCTCGATGCGACCGGCACCGAGTTGCAGCGTCTTGACCTGAAACTCGATTCCAAGGCCGGCACCCAGGGCCGTTTCCAGTTGCCCGACAACGCGGTGGCCGGTGGTTACGAGTTGCGTTTCAACTACAAGGATCAGGCCTACAGCAGCGCGTTCCGGGTGGCGGAGTACATCAAGCCGCACTTCGAAATCTCGCTGAACCTGGCCAAGCAGGATTACCGCACCGGCGATCCGGTGAAGGGCAGCCTGGTGCTGCTGTACCCGGACGGCAAACCGGTGGCCAACGCCAAACTGACCCTGAGCCTGCGCGCCCAGCAACTGTCGATGGTCGACAACGAGCTGCAATACCTCGGGCAATTCCCGGTGGAGCTGACCAGCACCGAACTGACCACCGACAGCAAAGGCAACGCGACCCTCGACCTGCCGGCCGCCGACAAGCCGAGCCGCTACATGCTTACCGTGTTTGCCAGCGATGGCGCGGCGTATCGGGTCAAGACCACCAAGGAAATCCTCATCGACCGCGGTGCTGCCAGCTTCCGTCTGACTGCGCCGCAGCGTTTCAGCGCGGTCGGTGACAAGGTCGCGTTCAGCTACGCCAACGAAGGCGGCAGCGAACAGGCGCAGGCCGTGGTGCCGAGCGGCTACAGCTGGGTGCGTCTGGAAGACCAGACCACCGGCGAAGGCAAGCTGGCGGCGAAAGACAAAGGCTTCAGCGTGACGTTCGATCGTCCGGGGACCTACAACCTGTCGCTGAAGGATCAGTTCGGCCGAGTGCTTGGCGGCACCGGTCATTCCGTTACCGGCGATGGCGTCAAGGCCGTGCCGGGCACCGTGGAAATCGTCCTCGACAAGCCGGAGTACAAGGCCGGCGACGAAGCACTGGCGTTGATCACATTCCCCGAGCCAGTGAGCGATGCACTGCTGTCGCTGGAACGCGACAAGGTCGAAGCCACCGCGCTGCTGGCCAAGGGCGGCGACTGGCTGAAACTGGAAAAACTCAGCGACACCCAATACCGCGCACGCATCCCGGTGAAGGACAATTTCGCGCCGAACCTGACGTTCTCGGTGCTGTACACCAAGGGCGGTCAGTACAGCTTCCAGAACGCCGGGATCAAGGTCGTCGCGCCGCAGATCGACGTGGCGATCAAGACCGACAAAGAGACTTATCAACCGGGCGATACCGTGACGGTCGACCTGACCACGCAGTTCGCCGGTAAAGCGGTGCCCGCGCATCTGACGGTCAGCGTGGTCGACGAAATGGTCTACGCGCTGCAACCGGAAGTCGCGCCGACCATCGACCAGTTCTTCTACCACCCGCGCCGCAACAACGTGCGCACCAGCGCCAGTCTGTCGTTCATCAGCTACGACGTGGCATTGCCGGGCAGCCCCGGCGCACCGGGCAAGGCCAACCGCAGCGAGCGTGGGGTGAAAGTGCTGGAGCGGCCGCGCCGCGAAGACGTCGACACCGCCGCGTGGCAGCCGGAACTGCTGACCGACGCCGACGGCAAGACCCGCTTCACCTTCAAGATGCCGGACTCGCTGACCCGCTGGCGCATCACCGCACGGGCGATTGCCGATGACGGTCAGGTCGGGCAGAGGAAGCAGTTCGTGCGCTCGGAAAAACCTCTGTACTTGAAGTGGAGCGGGCCGAGCAAATTCCGCAAGGGCGATCAGCCGCAACTCGGCGTGTTCGCCTTCAGTCAGGCCGAGAAACCGGTCAAGGCTGAACTGGTGACGCACTACGCCGGCGCCGAACAGCGTCTGCCGGTGACCCTCAACAACGGCATCAACTACCTGCCGCTGCCGGCCTTCGCCTTGGCAACCGGCGAATGGACAGCCGAACTGGTGCAGGACGGCAAAACCGCCGACGCCCTCGCGGTGCGCCTGACCGCGACCGGCGAAGGCTGGCAAGTGACGCAGACCCAGAGCCTCGACGTGGCCAGCGGCGATACGCCGTTGAGCCTGCCGGCGGACGCCACTGACATTCGCCTGCGTCTGGATGACAGTCCGCAAGCGCTGTTCCGCTCGGCCCTCGACGACCTGCTCAGCTATCCGTACGGCGGCGTCGAGCAGACCGCCAGCCGCCTGCTGCCGCTGAGCATCGCCTATCCGTCGCTGGCGTCGAGCCCGCAGATCCGCGATCGCTTGCGCCTGATCATGCAGAACAGCCGTCTGCGTCTGGTGCAAATGGCCGGGCCGTCGGCGAGCTTCACCTGGTGGGGCTTCGACGGCGAGCCGGATGCGTTCCTCACCGCTTACGCCTATTACGCCGACTGGAACGCCAGTCAGGTACTGGAACTGACCTTGCCGCCGGAGCACTGGCAGCGGGTGCTGGAGGTCTACGCCAAGCAGGCGCCGAACACGCCATTGCTGCAACGGGCACTGATTCTGTCGTTCGCCAGACAGATGCACCTGCCGGTCAACACGCTGCTCAGCGGTTTGATGGACGATCTGGCCAAGGCCGGGGAAGGCAATGCCGCGAACCTGATGGACGACGGTGAAGACAGCCTGGTGATGAGCGATCCGGATTCGGCACTCGGTCTGGCGGCGGCGCGGGTCTTGACCGCATCGCTGGCCACGCAATCGAAAGTCGCTCTGCTGGATGCGTTCAATCGTCAGTTGGGCGCTGCGCAACAGCGTTTGGCCGTCAGCTCTCAACCGTTTGTCGAAGCGCTGAACCTGTCGCTGCAACCGTTCGATCAGGCCCGTGCGACAGCGTTGCTGCAACGCCTGTTGCCTCAGCAATCGACCCTCGAACGCGCGCTGGCGCTGACCTGGCTGCAACGCAGCATCGCCCAGGCATCGCCGACCATCGCGCTGGCACCGGGTGAAGGCTGGAAGAAAAACTACGGCGCAACCGGCGAGATGTACTGGACGTGGCAGGGTGCGGCGCCGGTGCCGAGCGTGTTGTCGGTGTCGGGCACTCAGGAGCGTCCGTTGCGTGCCGCGCTGAGCTTCCAGACCCAACAACCGGCGGTCAATCCGATGGCCGTGACCATCACGCGTCGCCTGTCGCGTCTGGTGCCGGGTGACGAAGCGTTCACCTTCAAACTGGAGCCGGTCGGTACCAAACCGCTGTCCAGCGACAGCCTGTACCTGGACGAAGTGATCCTTACCAGCACGGCGCCGAAACCGCTGCGCTACGGCATGCTCGAAGTGCCGCTGCCGCCGGGCGCGGATGTCGAGCGCACCACGTGGGGCATCAAGTTGCAGGGCAAGGATGGCACCGAGCCGACCGCGCTGGAAAAGGCACGGTTCGAACCGGGTCAACTGGCCTACGCGGTGCCGGTGGATGCGCTGAGCGGTGAATTGCGTCTGCGGCATCTGGTGCGCTTCTCGCAGAAAGGCCAGTTCAACCTGCCGCCGGTGCGCTTCACTCAGGTCTACGCACCGCAGCATCAGGCCCAGGAAGCGAAAGCCACCCTCGGTCAGGTCACGGTCAACTGACATGACCCGGCCGCTGCTGTGGCTGCTGATGTGTGTGATTCCTGCGCTGGCGACGGCGCAGGATGAACCGCTGCGCGTGGCCTACAAGGGCGAGTTGCTGTCGTTGAGCACCACGCAACTGACCGCCCGCGAGCCGTTGCCTTCGTCGCTGGATACACCACTTGGCAGTCTGTGGAAGGTGTTCGTCTACGTGTGGCTGGTGGATACCGGTGCGCAAGAGCCGGCGTATGAGTGCCGCGGGCAGTCAAAAGAAGAAGTCTACTGCTGCACCGCGGGCGGCAAGATCGAGCGTGATCAGGCGCTGGTGAAATCCTGCGGGCTGTATTTCGAGCCGGCCCGGTTGGGCATAACCACTGGCGATTGGAAATCCTATTGGCAGGCGCGACAGGCGCCGTCGTGGTTGCTGGACCTGCCATCGGTGCAGCCGGCTACCCGGGTGTCCGTGGCTGACTTGCTGAAGGTTTTATCCTGGTTGCCGGCTCAGGATCAGCTGCGCCGGGTGCTGCTCGACGTGGTGCTGAACGCAGCGGACGGCAATGTCGTCGGTGAACTCGGCGGACGCTTGCGGGTGAAAACCTGGAGCTGGCTCGGCGATCAGGATCCGCAATCACGTCAGGGCGGTTTCGCTGGCTGGACGGCGGACGGCTCGCCGATCTGGGCCGGTGGCCGTGGCACCAGTCAGATGGTTCTGCGGCATTACGGTGCGGCGTTGGCGACAGTGCTGCCTGCTTCCTGGCCGGCGGACGCGGGGCGATGTGTCGAGGTCGGTCTGTTTTCGCGTTATCCGCTTGCCCGGGTTCTGGCTGGTGATCGGGTGGCGGGTTCGGGTCCGTTGCAGGGTGATTACCGCGTCGAATTCGCCAACGGCAATGCGCTGGATATCCACAGCGACGGCGAACTGTTTCTGCTGAACGACAAGCTTGTGGCGCGGCTGGATCGGGAAGAGTACGTCGCTCGAGTTCTTGAGCGTGAAGCCAAACCGGAACCTGCCGAAGCGGCCAAAGCCCTCGCCGTGGCAATCCGCACGTATTTGCTGCAAAACGCCACGCGCAATGGCGAATGTCTGAGCATCGACGACAGCAGCACCCGCCAGCGTGTCGCCCCGCGTCCTGCTTCCGCCGAATCGCGCAGCATCGCGGCGTGGACGTCGGATCTGGTGTTGGCCGGGAGCACCGTCACCTATCACTCCGATCAACCCGGCCCCGACAAACTGGCCTGGCAGCAAGCCGTCGAACAAGCCAATGCCGGCCAGCGTTACGACGCGATTCTGCTGCACGCTTATCCGCGCGCCAGCCTCAGCCGTTGGGACAACCCGGTGGCGTCCTGCGAAGCACTGCCCGCTGCGCAGGACTGGCTGCAAAAACAACGGCGTGGCTGGCGTCCGAAGCTGGAAAGCGAAACCGGCTACAACGAAGTCAGCACATTCGCCGTCTGCAAACTCGCTTTCGGCCGGCCCTTCGTCGACCGCGAACGCCAGCGCATCTACGTGCGCGGTGTGCTGTCGTTGCAGGATCGCCTCGACCTGACTCACGAATACCTGCACCTGGCCTTTGAAGCACACCCCAACGGCCAGGATGAAAACTATATCGAAGGGCTCGCCCGTCACCTTTTGCTGGAATAGACCATGACACTCCGTTATCCACAGGTCTTGCTGTTGCTCTGCGCCCTCAATGCGTTGCCGATGGCGATGGCCGCCGACAGCGTCAAACTCGACACTCCGGTCGGCGGCTGGCGCAGCGGCGCGCCCGAGGGCGAAGGCGAAAATTTCCGCCAGACCGTCAACTACCCGGCCTCCTCGGTGAACACCCCGGTCGGCCAGGCCAACACCGCCCGTATCAGCGGTGAAATCAAGGCCACACCGAAAAGCAAAGAGCCCGGTCGGCTGATCGTCAACGGCGTCAGCATGCCGCTGAAAATCGACGACAGCGGCCGCTTCGACCGCCCGTTCTCCTTCCCCAAAGGCAGCAACAGCGTCGAAGTCCGCAGTCCCGACGGCCAGCAACGCCACCGCACCCAGTTCCTCAACGCCAACGGCAGCGCCACCCCGGCCAAACTGCGCGTGCTGCTGTCCTGGGACAGCGACGGCACCGACCTCGACCTGCACCTGATCACACCTGACGGCGCACACATCTGGTACGGCGACCGCGTCGCCCCCAACGGCGCGGCGCTGGACGTCGACGTGACCACCGGTTACGGCCCGGAAATCTTCGCCATGCCGGCGCCGATCAAGGGGCAATATCTGGTGTATGTGAACTACTTCGGAGGTGGCTATCGTGGGGATGATGAAGGTGGGGAAGAGGCGGTGCAGCCGCTGACCACCGCGCAGGTGACGGTGATTACCGAAGAAGGGACGCCGAGCGAGAAGATGGAAACGTTCGTTGTGCCGATGCGGGCGTTGGGGGAGTTGACGTTGGTGAAGTCGTTTAGTTATCCGTGAGTCAATCGGGGAAAACGCCGCACAGTGCATTGCCTTCATATCCGTGAACGATGGGTCCCAGCACCATGAATGGACCACAAGCGTATAGCGGAGATGGCACTTTTTGCTCGGTGTCGAGCAGAACGAGTTCGTTTCCGAACTCATCTTTGCCGAAGGATTGCTCGGAGTACGACGTGCACACCGGCAGTTTCAACGGCACTGGAACTACCAGCGCCCAGACAGTAACTCCGCACCATTCTCGGACAGGTGTCGATTTTGCTGTTCTGGTGATCTGTGGGGGAGTCGAGCGGTAGCTTTGTGCTCTGTAGGCGTCGGTTTTGAGTGTGGTTTTTTCAGGGAGGGAAACGCCTACTCCCACGCATGCTGTCAGGCTGAGGCAAATGGTCGAAATCACTCCGACGGATTTCAGGCATGAATTCAGGGCAGATGGGAGCAATCTAGAACGTCCTTGTAGTGCTTTAAGCTTCGTAATTGCCAAGAGCTTTTTTGCTGAACAATTGTGCAAGTAGCGCCTGCACAATTTGTGTGTTGATCAGCAATTGGCTGAACGGCTCTCGAAAACCACTTTCCGACAGGCATTAAAAAGCCGGCTTGTGGCCGGCTTCTCGGGGACTGGCTTGGTTTATTTTTGGTAAACCGCGCCAGCCTTCAAAACGTACACCCGGATCTTGCGTCCGGCTGTGGGACTTGGTCAGACAGTGGTCTGCCGCGTCAGGCGTCATCTGGGCCGCTGGGCGGGTCGATGCGCGAATGTGGGGCGCAGGATACTGAGTTTTGCTTCTGATTCCCAGCTTGAAGTGCGGTTTAGAGCGATCAAACTGGAGAAAATCCGGGATTTGTACCGACTTTCAGGGCCTCATCGCCAGCAGGCTGGCTTCCACAACCGAGGGTACATCAGAGAAACGGCAGCACTGGCCGCCGCTTGCCCAATGTCGACCACCAGAACACCCACCCCAGCACATGAATCCTCTGCTCCTCGATCTGCGCCGCCCGGAAGATTTCGTCCGGGTATTCGGCGCTGTTGTGGCTGCGCAGGCGCAGGGCGTTGCCGGGCATGCGGTGCAGGTATTTGATGCGCAGCATGCCGTCGTGTTCGATGGCGTAGATTTCGCCGTCCACCACCTGGGTGAGGCCGCGGTCGATGGCGAGGGTGGAGCCGTCTTCGATCTTCTCGGCCATGCTGTTGCCGATCATGTGCGTGCAGATGGCGTCGGTGTGGCGGATTTCCAGGGCTTCGAGGTGGCTGCGGGGCAGGCGGATGGTTTGCTCCGGGTCCTTGATGACATGGGTTTTGTCGGAGCCAGGGGCCGTCGGGGCTTCCTTGTAGAGCGGCAACTCTATGTCGTTGGTTTCGAGCACCGTATAGACGCCCTGAATCGCCTGGGCATCCAGCGTGTCGCCGGCGGTGTACAGGTGCGGTGCTTCTTTCGGGCCTTCGCCGGTCTTCAGCCACTGGCTGTTGACGGACAGCAGGCGCGCGACTTCTTCCATGCGGTACGCGGGTACGCCCCGGGTGTACCAGTTATGAACGTTTTGGGCTTCCGTGCCCCAGAACTTTGCGAATCCCGTGGTGGTGATGTTCGCAGCTTCCAGGAGTGCCTTGAATCTTGGACCGCTAGTGTTCTTTCTCATAAACACGAGTCTAAGGCCGGCCCAGAGCGGTTTGAATAAACCTTGCGTTCAAAATCGAGGCAAATTTTGCGACGGGATGTAAGACGTACTTGTGGGAAATTACACACAGTAAAACTTTTCTGTAGGCAGCCATAAACAGGGTGTTTAAGCCCTTGCCGCCCAGGCACAAAAAACCCCGGATCAACCGGGGTTTTCTTCAAGCGTGTCGCTAGGCTTAGCCTTTGTAGGCAGCAACCGACTTGGTGATCGCGGCGCGGGCAGCGTCAGCGCCGTCCCAGCCTTCGATTTTCACCCATTTGCCTTTTTCGAGATCTTTGTAGTTCGCGAAGAAGTGCTCGATCTGCTGGATCAGCAGGGCTGGCAGGTCGGTGTATTCCTTAACGTCCACGTACAGCTGGGACAGCTTGTCGTGTGGAACTGCGATGACTTTGGCATCGCCGCCGCCGTCGTCGGTCATGTTCAGGATGCCGACCGGACGCGCGCGGATCACCGAACCTGGAGCAACCGGGTAAGGGGTTACGACCAGCACGTCCAGGGGATCACCGTCGTCAGCCAGGGTGTTCGGGATGTAACCGTAGTTGGCCGGGTAGAACATCGGGGTGGCCATGAAACGGTCAACGAACAGGCAATCGCTGTCTTTGTCGATTTCGTATTTGATCGGCGCGTGGTTGGCCGGGATCTCGATCGCGACGTAGATGTCGTTCGGCAGGTCTTTGCCAGCCGGAATCTTGCTGTAGCTCATTGGGCGTTGCCCCCGTTAGTAGACCAAAACACTTGGCCGGATTGACCAAAAAGTGGCGGCGATTATAGGCATATTCCACCCGCGATGCCATGCACCGAAGGTCGTCCAGGCCTTACTCGTGTGCCTGATAGACCGGGTCGGTGGCCTGAAGTTGCTTCAGTCGGGCCAGCGGATCCTGTCGGTAGAAAAGCTGCAGCTGCGCATACACCTGTGGATAAGCCTCGTGCAGCAGATCCGGGGCGCTGAAAAAGTACTCGCTGGTGACGGCGAAGAACTCGGCCGGGTTCTCGGCGGCATACGGGTCGATGGCGGTTTCGGCGTCCGGATGGCGGTCGAGCTGGCGGTTGAGGTCGTCATAAGCTTTTTGCATGACCTCGGCCCAGTCGCTGACCCGCATGTCGGCGTGCAGCGGTGGCAGGCCGTTGGCGCTGCCGTTGAGCATGTCGAGTTTGTGTGCCAGCTCGTGGATCACCAGGTTGTAGCCTTCCCAGCCACCACTGGCCATCACCCCGGGCCAGGCGAGAATGACCGGCCCTTGTTGCCAGGCTTCGCCGCTGTGCTCGCCGTCCCACTCATGTTCGACGCCACTGGCATCGCGGTGGCGCTGGGGGCTGAGAAAGTCGTCGGGGTACAGAATGATTTCGTGGAAGCCCTGATACCAGTTCAGATCGCCAAGGTGCAGTAGTGGCAATTGCGCCTGGGCGGCGAGCAGCAGGCGTTGTTCCTGACGCAGTTCGACGCCGGGCAGGGCGGTCAGGTGCTTGTCTTCGAGGAACAGGACGCTGGCTTCGCGCAGCCACTGATCTTCCGTGGCGCTGATGCCGTCGAGGAAGCTCAAGTGGTGACGCACCCGCTGCCACATGTCATCGGCAATCGGGTGCTTCGCCAGAGTGCGCCGGCGTCGCCAGGCGCTCAGTGACCACATCGGATCAGCGCGATTCGGCTTTGGAACCGGCGCCACCGAGGCGGCTGCGCAGCATGCCGATGATCATCGGCACCAGCGACAGCAAGATGATGCCCACTACCAGCAGCGACAGGTTCTTCTTGATGAACGGTACGTTGCCGAAGAAGTAGCCCAGGGTCACCAGGCCGCCGACCCACAGGATGGTGCCGAATACGCTGAAACCGAAGAAACGCGGGTAAGGCATCTTGGCGACACCGGCGACGAACGGCGCAAAGGTGCGGATGATCGGCAGGAAGCGCGCCAAAGTCACGGTCTTGCCGCCGTGCTTGTCGTAGAAGTCATGGGTCTGTTGCAGATAATCCCGGCGGAAAATCTTCGAGTTCGGATTGCTGAACAGTTTTTCCCCTGCCGTTCGTCCGATCACGTAGTTGGTGCTGTCACCGAGAATCGCCGCCAACATCAGCAGGCCCGCCAGCAGCACCGGGTCCATACCGCCGCCTGCGGCCACTGCACCGGCGATGAACAGCAGCGAATCACCCGGCAGGAACGGTGTGACCACCAGGCCGGTTTCACAAAAGATGACCAGAAACAGGATGGCGTAGATCCAGGTCCCATAGTTGTTCACCAGCATGTCGAGGTAGACGTCGAGATGCAGAATGATGTCGATCGGGTTGAAATCCATGTGGGCACCTGTGGTGATGGCCCGACTCGGCAGGCCTGTGCGGATGATTCGGTGTAAGCCTACAAGCGGGTGTAGTTTTTCTTACAAGCCGGAAAGCACAGGATTATACGATCTGATAGGTGAAAAGCGCGTTGGTTTTGTAGCGGGGCATTTCGAGGGGGGAGCGAGGTGCAGGCCTTTGTGGTGAGGGAGTTTGTACCTTCGCCACAAAGGCCTGCGTCCGCATTGTTAGAAAAAATCAGAGTTCGTCGCTGATCGGCAAGATGTAGTTCTTGAACTCGGTGTCTTCCTTGAATCCGATGGATTCGTAGGTTTTCTGTGCGACTTCGTTGTCGCTGCTGGTAGACACGCGCATGCGCACGGCCTGGGTTTCCTTGGCCATGCGCTTGGCGGTGCGGATCAGGTTGTCGGCGACCAGCTGGCGGCGGGCATCTTCGGCGACATAGATGTCGTTGAGGATCCACACACGCTTGAGCGACAACGAGGAGAAGCTCGGATAGAGCTGGCAGAAGCCCATGAGCTTCTTGTCGTCATCATCGGCCAGGGCCAGATAAATGACCGATTCCTTGCGCCGCAGACGCTTTTCGAGGAAGGCCCGGGACGAGTCCGGATAAGGCAGTGCGCCGTAGAACTCACGATATTTGACGAACAGCGGAGCCAACAGGTCCAGGTGTTCGAGGGTCGCTTGAATAATCCGCATGATAGGTCTCGTCTTCAAGTGGCTGTCTTCAACTGCTCTGACGGCGATGGGAAACCCGGGCGGCCGTGCGTCGATCCTGCCTGAAACCGGCGCAGTAAGGCAATGCGGAAACGGTTCAGGCCGGGGGCGGATCGAGTAGGAAATTACTCTTCATATCTGCACCGGCTTCCGATTCCAGCGTCTGAACCTGCGCCTCGTCCTTCAGATTGACCCCCGACAGCTGCCGCCGACAGGCTTCGCGCATCAGATACAGCAGGCGATGGGCCGCCATGCCGTAGCTCAAGCCTTCAAGCCGCACATTGGAGATGCAATTGCGGTAGGCATCGGTGAGGCCGACCTTAGGATTGTAGGTGAAATATAAACCGAGGCTGTCCGGCGAACTGAGTCCGGGGCGCTCTCCGATCAGCATCACGACCATTTTTGCACCCAGCAACTGGCCGATTTCATCGCCAACCGCCACCCGACCTTGCTCAACCAGCACTACCGGTGCGATTGACCATTCGTCGGCGGTCATCTGTTCTTCCAGTCGGGAGATGAACGGCAAGGTGTGGCGATGCACCGCCAGCGCCGAGAGGCCATCAGCTACGACCATGACCAGATCCACGCCGCCCGGATGTGCCAGCGCGTATTCGCGCAGGGTTTGCGCCGATTGATCGCTCAACTTGCGCCCCAGATCCGGGCGTTGCAGGTAACTGTTGCGATCCGTCGCCGCGCTGTGCAGCAGCAGGCTGTCGAGTTGGCGCTCGGCCAGTTGGGCACTGAGCCCGGCGTGATCGAAGGGCAGATGCACGGCATCCCGGGCCTGTGCGTGGGCGAACTGGAAATCCAGCTGTGCGCGGGTCGGCAGGCTGGTGCCGGTACGGCCGAGGGCGATCCGCGCCGGGGTCAGGCGACGCAGCTCAAGCCAGGGGTTCTGTGGATCGACGGGCGGTTTTTCCATCTGACTCATCCCAGTTGCGCCAACGCCTGGCGAAACGCCGGCGGCAGATTGTTGCCGAAGCGGACCTTGCCGTCCGCCTGGGTGAAGATGCCCATGTTCGCCAGCCACTGCTCGAACTCCGGCGCCGGTTTCAGGCCCAGGGTCTGGCGCGCATAGAGCGCGTCGTGGAACGAAGTGGTCTGGTAGTTGAGCATGATGTCGTCGGAGCCGGGGATGCCCATGATGAAGTTGATCCCCGACACGCCCAGCAGGGTCAGCAGGGTGTCCATGTCGTCCTGGTCAGCTTCGGCGTGGTTGGTGTAGCAGATGTCGCAGCCCATCGGCACGCCCAGCAACTTGCCGCAGAAGTGGTCTTCGAGGCCGGCACGGATGATCTGTTTGCCGTTGTAGAGGTATTCCGGGCCGATGAATCCTACGACGGTGTTCACCAGAAACGGTTTGAAATGTCGTGCCACGGCGTAGGCCCGCGTCTCGCAGGTCTGTTGATCGACGCCGTGGTGGGCGTTGGCCGACAACGCGCTGCCCTGACCGGTTTCGAAATACATCAGGTTCTGCCCGAGCGTGCCGCGATTGAGGCTCAGGCCCGCTTCATAACCTTCCTGCAACACGTTCAGGTTGATACCGAAACTGGCATTGGCCGCTTCGGTGCCGGCAATCGACTGGAATACCAGATCCAGCGGCACGCCACGGTTGATCGCTTCTATAGAAGTGGTGACGTGGGTCAGCACACAGGCCTGGGTCGGAATGTCGTAACGCTGGATGATTGCGTCGAGCATTTCCAGCATCGCGCAGATCGAGGCGATACTGTCGGTGGCCGGGTTGATGCCGATCATGGCGTCGCCGTTGCCGTACAGCAGACCGTCGAGAATGCTCGCGGCGATGCCGGACGGTTCGTCGGTTGGGTGATTGGGTTGCAGCCTTGTGGATAACCGTCCGCGCAGGCCTAGGGTGCCGCGGAATTTCGTCACGACGCGGATCTTCTGCGCCACCAGCACCAGATCCTGCACGCGCATGATCTTCGACACGGCGGCGACCATTTCCGGTGTCAGGCCGGGGGCGAGGGCGCGGAGGCTGGACTCGTCGGCCGCTTCGCTCAGCAACCAGTCGCGAAAACCGCCAACGGTGAGATGGCTGACGACCGCAAAGGCCTGTTTGTCATGGCTGTCGATGATCAGCCGGGTGACTTCATCGGCTTCGTAGGGAATCAGCGCTTCTTGCAGGAAATGCGTGAGCGGGATGTCGGCCAGCGCCATTTGCGCGGCGACCCGCTCGCCATCGTTGAGCGCGGCGACGCCGGCCAGAAAGTCCCCGGAACGCGCCGGGCTGGCCTTGGCCATCACGTCCTTGAGGCTGTCGAAGCGGTAGGTCTGGGCGCCGACGGTATGAGCAAATGCGGCCATGGGGCGCGGTCCTCCTGAATGAATGCTTTTAGTGCAGGCACCGAGCCTGAGGCCCGGTGCCGGTGCAACTTCTAGATACCTTCGAGCATAGCGTCTGCCGGTGCTTCGGAGCGTTGCTTGGCGGTCAGCTGGAAATACAGGTAACCGGCAGCCATGAACCCGAGGAACACGCCGCCGATCAGGGTGTTGAACCAGGCCATTGCCACCAGGCACACCACCGCCAGAAACAGCGCGATCCCCGGCACGATCGGATAGCCCGGCGCGCGGAAGGTGCGCTCAAGGTTCGGCTCGGTTTTACGCAGTTTGAACAGGCTGAGCATGCTGATGATGTACATCACGATGGCGCCGAACACCGACATGGTGATCATCGCGGCGGTCAGGCTCATGCCTTGCAGATTGACCAGTCCGTCGCTGTAGATCGCGGCGATGCCGATCACGCCGCCGGCCAGGATCGCCCGGTGCGGGGTCTGGAAACGCGAGAGTTTGGCCAGGCTTTTCGGCAGATAACCGGCCCGGGCCAGGGCGAAGAACTGCCGCGAGTAGCCGAGGATGATCCCGTGGAAACTCGCCACCAGCCCGAACAGGCCGATCCACACCAGCATGTGCATCCACGTCGAGTTGTTGCCGACCACCGCTTTCATTGCCTGGGGCAGCGGGTCGTTGATGTTCGCCAGTTGTCGCCAGTCGCCGACACCGCCGGCCATCACCATCACACCGATGGCCAGGAACACCAGAGTCAGGATGCCGCTGACATAAGCCTTGGGAATCGTGCGTTTCGGGTCCTTGGCTTCCTCGGCCGCCATGGCCGCGCCCTCGATGGCGAGGAAAAACCAGATCGCGAAAGGAATGGCGGCGAAGATCCCGGGAATCGAGCCGAGGCTGAATTCGCTGGAGCCCGACCAGCCATTGAGCACGAAGTTGCTGAAACTGAAGCCCGGCGCAACAACGCCCATGAACACCAGCAGTTCGGCAACCGCCAGCACGGTAACCACCAGTTCGAAGGTCGCGGCGATGCTGACGCCGAGGATGTTCAGGGTCATGAACACGAAATACGCGCCGACCGCCGCGACTTTCGGATCAAGCTCCGGATATTGCACATTGAGATAGGCGCCGATGGCCATGGCAATGGCCGGCGGGGCGAACACGAACTCGATCAGGGTGGCGATCCCGGCGATCAATCCGCCTTTTTCACCGAATGCCCGGCGACTGTAGGCAAACGGCCCGCCCGCATGGGGAATCGCGGTGGTCAGTTCGGTGAAACTGAAGATGAAGCAGGTGTACATGGTCGCGACCATCAGGGCCGTGACCAGGAAACCCAGAGTCCCTGCGGTGCCCCAGCCGTAACTCCAGCCGAAGTATTCGCCGGAAATCACCAGGCCGACGGCAATGCCCCAGAGATGCAGGGTGCCGAGTGTGGGTTTGAGCTGTGTGGTGGAAGTCATAAGTCCTCTCTGTCTTTTTTATTGTTCGATCTGTTGGACTTTCGGGTGCAGCGGTTGAGTGGGTGGGTGCTGTTCACGCAGCGGCAGTGTTCACGCAAATCCTGAATGACAGGTACGCAAGGCCCGTGCCAGAGCGGCCAGGCCAGGGTTTGTCATCGGGATGAAAGGGGCGACGCCGATATTTCGGCGCCGCCCGGTTTTTTAGAAGAAGCCCAGCGGGTTGATGTCGTAGCTCACCAGCAGGTTTTTGGTCTGCTGGTAGTGATCGAGCATCATCTTGTGGGTTTCACGGCCGACGCCGGACTTCTTGTACCCGCCGAACGCGGCGTGCGCCGGGTACAGGTGGTAGCAGTTGGTCCATACACGACCGGCCTTGATGGCGCGGCCCATGCGATAGGCGCGGTTGATGTCGCGGGTCCAGAGGCCGGCGCCGAGGCCGAACTCGGTGTCGTTGGCAATCGCCAGGGCTTCGGCTTCGTCCTTGAAGGTGGTGATGCTCACCACCGGGCCGAAGATTTCTTCCTGGAACACACGCATCTTGTTGGTGCCCTTGAGCAGGGTCGGCTGGATATAATAACCGGAGGCCAGGTTGCCTTCGAGTTTTTCCACCTTGCCGCCGGTCAGCAGTTCGGCGCCTTCGTCCTTGGCGATTTCCAGGTACGACAGGATCTTGTCGAATTGCTGCTCGGACGCCTGGGCGCCGACCATGGTGTCGGTGTCCAGCGGGTCGCCACGTTTGATCTGGCTGACTTTCTTCATCACCGCTTCCATGAACTGCGGATAGATCGACTCCTGAACCAGCGCGCGGGAAGGGCAGGTGCAGACTTCGCCCTGGTTGAAGAACGCCAGCACCAGGCCTTCGGCAGCCTTTTCAATGAAGCTTGGCTCGGCCTGCATGATGTCTTCGAAGAAGATGTTCGGCGACTTGCCGCCCAGCTCAACGGTGGACGGGATGATGTTCTCGGCGGCGCATTTCATGATGTGCGAGCCGACCGGGGTCGAGCCGGTGAAGGCGATCTTGGCGATGCGCTTGCTGGTGGCCAGGGCTTCGCCGGCCTCTTTGCCGAACCCTTGCACCACGTTGAGTACGCCCGGTGGCAGCAGGTCGCCGATCAGTTCCAGCAGCACGCTGATGCCCAGCGGGGTTTGTTCGGCAGGTTTGAGCACCACGCAGTTGCCGGCGGCCAGGGCCGGGGCGAGTTTCCACGCGGCCATCAGGATCGGGAAGTTCCACGGGATGATCTGGCCGACCACGCCCAGCGGTTCATGGATGTGATAAGCGACGGTGTTGCCATCGATTTCGGCAGCGCTGCCTTCCTGGGCGCGCAGGCACCCGGCGAAATAGCGGAAGTGGTCGGCGGCCAGCGGGATGTCGGCGTTGAGGGTTTCACGGATGGCTTTGCCGTTGTCCCAGGTTTCGGTGATCGCCAGGGTTTCGAGGTTCTGTTCGATGCGGTCGGCGATTTTCAGCAGGATCAGCGAGCGGGCCTGGGCGGAGGTCGAGCCCCAGGCATCGGCTGCGGCGTGGGCGGCGTCCAGGGCCCTTTCGATGTCTTCGGCAGTGGAACGCGGGAATTCGGCAATCGGCTGGCCATTCACTGGCGAGGTGTTGGTGAAGTACTGACCTTTGACAGGCGCGACGAACTCGCCGCCGATGTAGTTACCGTACTTGCTCTTGAACGAGACCTTGGCGCCCTCAGTACCGGGGTGAGCGTAACGCATGATGATGTTCTCCTTGGCTTTGTACTTATTAGAGAAACGCGCATGTGCGCTTGCCATAAGCGTAGAGCAAAGGTCGGGCCACTGACGTGCAGGTCAGGCAAATCAAGGCCTTGCGTGATTTCTGTCGGACAAGTGGCAAGCGTCTGTGACGGTATCGGTACAGCTCGGGTGACAGTTTGTACCGCTTCTGGCACAACCCGTGACCGGGCGGTCTTGCCAGCATTGCAAAGACCGGTTGGCTGGAGGATGCTGGGCACCACTTCACGCATGGGCCGATGAGCCTCGGGGAGAATAATAAGAAATGCACGACAACCATTTGAGTCGCCATGCCCGACAGGTTCTCACCGTCACCCAGGGCAAGCCGCACCTGCATGGCCCCGGTGCCGACCCGTCGATCGCCCGCTCGTGGCTGCGTTGTCTTGAGGATTATCACCTCGACCCGGCCCTGACCATGGCGCCGACCGTGCTCGAACACGGTCGCGTCCTCGAAAGCCGCGAACGCCTGCAACAGGTGTTGCAGATCGCCGGCAATGAAATGAGCAGCCTGCATCAACAACTCTCCGGCGCCGGTCACGCGGTACTGCTGACCGACGCACGCGGGGTGATCCTCAACTGCGTAACCGCCCCTTCCGAGCGCAAGATCTTCGAACGCGCCGGCCTGTGGCTGGGCTCCGACTGGAGCGAAGCCTGCGAAGGCACCAACGGCATCGGCACCTGTCTGGTGGAACGCCAGGCCCTGACCATCCATCAGGACGAACACTTTCGGGGTCGCCACACCGGCCTGACCTGCTCGGCGAGTCCGGTGTTCGACCCTCACGGCGAGCTTCTGGCGGTGCTCGACGTATCTTCGGCGCGGCCGGACGTTTCGCGGCAGAGTCAGTTCCACACCATGGCGCTGGTCAATCTGTCGGCGAAGATGATCGAGAGCTGCTATTTCCTGCGCTGTTTCGATAATCAATGGTTGCTGCGTTTCCATCTCCAGGCCGAATCCGTCGGGCTGTTCAGCGAAGGGTTGCTGGCGTTTGACGGGGAAGGGCGGATCAGTGCGGTCAATCAGAGCGCATTGAACCTGCTCGGGCACATTCGTGGCGGACTGCTCGGCAAACCGGTGGAGGCGTTTTTCGATTGCTCGCTGGATGAGTTGCTCGGGCGCGCCAGTGCCCATGCCAGCGCAAGCTGGCCATTGCGTACCCGTGACGGACGCCATCTGTTTGCAGTGTTGCGCGGAGAAGCGCGCAAGCCGTCTCCCGTCCTGCCCAAGCCTCAGGCTCCCGAACCGCCGCGCCTTGCTGGTATTTGTCTGGGCGACGCCGGGCTGCAAGCGGATTTCCGCAAGGCCCTGCGGGTGTTCGAGCGTGACGTGCCGCTGCTGATCAACGGCGAAACAGGCTCCGGCAAGGAAGCATTCGCCAAGGCTGTGCACAACGCCAGTCAACGCGCCGGCAAAGCCTTCGTCGCGCTCAACTGTGCGGCAATTCCCGAAAGCCTGATCGAGAGCGAACTGTTCGGCTATCGCGGCGGCAGCTTCACCGGCGCGCGCAAGGACGGCATGCGTGGCAAGTTGCAACAGGCCGACGGCGGTACGTTGTTCCTCGATGAAATCGGCGACATGCCGCTGGCCTTGCAGACCCGTCTGCTGCGAGTACTGGAAGACCGGCAAGTGGTGCCGATCGGCGGCGAGCCGGAAGGGGTCAACGTGCGGATCATCAGTGCCACGCACCGCAATCTGCTGGAGCGAGTGGCAGACGGCAGTTTCCGTGAGGATCTGTACTACCGGCTCAACGGGCTGGAAGTGGCGCTGCCACCATTGCGCGAGCGCAGTGACAAATCCCAATTGCTGGATTTCCTCCTGGCCGAAGAGGCGGGCGGGGAAGCGATCCTGATCGAAGAGCCGGCGCGCCGGGCGCTGCTCGGGTTCAACTGGCCGGGCAATGTGCGGCAGATGCGCAATGTGCTGCGCACGCTGGCGGCGCTGTGCGATGAGGGGCGGATCGGGCTGGATGATCTGCCTGCGATGTTCCGGCAGGTACAACCGATGTTGGTCAGAGTCGATGAGGCATCGTTCGGGCAGCCGCTGGAGGATGCCGAACGGCTGGCGCTGCTCAATGCGCTGGAACACACGCGCTGGCACATGACCCACGCGGCCGAGCAGCTTGGCGTCAGTCGCAACACCCTTTATAGGAAACTGCGCAAGCACGGGATCGCCCGAACTGCCTGAATCCCCCTCTGGATCGTTCCCACGTCGAGGCGTCGAACCGTCCGCGTGGGAATGCCTCCCTGCGCGTCTGCTCCGGGACGCAGAGCGTCCTTTGCTGCGTTCCCACGCAGAGCGTGGGAACGATCATGTCGGGTGATCAGCTAAAGAGTGCGATTTCCCCCTCCCTGCGCTAACCTGCGGCCATGTTTTACGAGGTCGACTATGCACATTCATATTCTGGGTATCTGCGGGACTTTCATGGGCTCGATGGCGGTTCTGGCCAAAGAGCTGGGCCATCACGTGACCGGCTCCGATGCCAACGTCTATCCGCCGATGAGCACCCAGCTCGAAGCCCAGGGCATTCAGTTGACCCAGGGTTACGACCCGGCGCAGCTTGATCCGGCACCGGATCTGGTGGTGATCGGCAACGCCATGTCTCGCGGCAATCCGGCAGTCGAGTATGTGCTGAACAAAGGCCTGCCGTACGTCTCCGGCCCACAGTGGCTGGCCGACCATGTGCTGCAAGGTCGCTGGGTGCTGGCGGTTGCCGGCACGCACGGCAAGACCACCACCAGCAGCATGCTCGCCTGGGTGCTGGAACATGCCGGCATGAGCCCGGGCTTCCTGATCGGCGGTGTGCCGCAAAACTTCTCGGTGTCGGCGCGTCTGGGCGGCACGCCGTTCTTCGTGATCGAGGCTGACGAGTACGACAGTGCGTTCTTCGACAAGCGTTCGAAGTTCGTCCACTACCGTCCGCGCACCGCGATCCTCAACAACCTTGAGTTCGATCATGCGGACATCTTCCCTGATCTGCCGGCCATCGAGCGGCAATTCCACCACTTGGTGCGGACCATTCCGAGCGAAGGTCTGGTGATCCATCCGACCACCGAACCGGCCTTGCAGCGCGTGATCGAGATGGGCTGCTGGACCCCGGTGCAAACTACCGGTGCCGGCGGTCAGTGGCAGGTCAAATTGCTGAAGGATGATGGCTCGGCGTTCGAAGTGATGTTCGACGGCGTCTCCCAGGGCGTGGTCGAGTGGGAATTGACCGGCCAGCACAACGTCGCCAACGCCTTGGCCACTTTGGCCGCCGCACGTCACGTCGGTGTCGTGCCGTCCATGGGCATTGCCGGGTTGAGCGCATTCAAGAGCGTCAAACGCCGGATGGAAAAAGTCGCGGAAGTGCGCGGCATCACCATCTACGACGACTTCGCCCACCACCCGACCGCGATTGCCACCACCCTCGACGGCCTGCGCAAACGCATTGGCGATGCGCCGTTGATCGCGATCATTGAGCCACGCTCCAACTCGATGAAGCTCGGCGCACACCGTGACGGTCTGCCGGACAGCGTGGTCGATGCCGATCAGGTGATCTGGTACGCCCCGGCCAACCTCGGCTGGGATCTGGCGGGCACCGCCGCGTTGTGCACCGTGCCGTCGATTGTCAGCGATTCGCTGGAAGGCATCATCGAACGCGTGAAGAGTCAGGCCCAGCCCGGTACCCATGTGGTGATCATGAGCAACGGCGGCTTCGGCGGCCTGCACGGCAAACTCGCCGAGGCGCTGAAATGAACACTCGCTTTCAGGACGGCGGCCCGGAACGCATCACACTGGCGATGACCGGCGCGTCCGGCGCCCAGTACGGCTTGCGCCTGCTGGATTGCCTGGTGCGCGAGGATCGCGAGGTACACTTCCTGATCTCCAAGGCCGCGCAACTGGTGATGGCCACCGAGACCGATGTGTCGTTGCCGGCCAAGCCGCAATTGATGCAGGCGTTCCTCACCGAATACACCGGCGCCGCCGCCGGGCAGATCCGCGTGTATGGCAAGGAAGACTGGATGTCGCCAGTGGCCTCGGGCTCCGGGGCGCCGGCGGCGATGGTAGTGGTGCCATGTTCGACCGGCACCTTGTCGGCCATCGCCACAGGCGCCTGCAACAACCTGATCGAGCGAGCGGCAGATGTAACGTTGAAGGAGCGTCGCCAGTTGATTCTGGTGCCGCGCGAGGCGCCTTATTCGAGCATTCATCTGGAGCACATGCTCAAGTTGTCGAACATGGGCGTGACCATCCTGCCTGCTTCGCCGGGCTTCTATCACCAGCCGCAGACCATCGATGACCTGATCGATTTCGTGGTGGCGCGGATTCTCAACTTGCTGGGCATTCCCCAGGACATGCTGCCGCGCTGGGGTGAGCATCATCTGAGCAGCGATGAATAAGCTGCTGGCAATCCTGCTGATAGTGCAACTGACCGGCTGCGCCACCGCGCGCACGCTGGATGCCGCCAAACCCGGCGCGCCGGTGGTGTATTCCGGCACCCGGCTGGATCTGTATGCGATGAATGGCGGGTGTTGCGCGATGGACCGATTCGGCGCCGAGGCGCCGAGTTACCCCGGTGTGGATCTGCCGGCCAGCGCATTGCTCGATACGCTGTTGTTGCCTTTGTCACTGCTCACAGTGATCGGCGTCGGCTTTCAGGCTACCGGAGGGATGTGAAAAGCTCCGGCTCGACCATGCTGGATCAAGCCGAGGGCGTCTCCGGTAAAGTGATGGTTTCGATGGGAAAGGTGATGTCGGTGGAAAAGATGTCTTTTCCTGGTGGTAATTCCATGACACGTTTTCCGGCTGTCGCTACGTCATCGATCAAGGCTTCATACTCGTCGCGGTTCAGGACTCCAGCCTGCGTACGGGATTCGATGGCCACGTCGTGGGTCTGATTCGTATCAGTAACTCTTCCACGTGCCTGCGTATATAGGTCGTCCACGGTGGCTGCACGCGTCATGGTCGAGTTGACCAGCCAGATGCGTCTCGATGTGAAACCGGTCGGTTGCATCGAAACGTGGCCCTCCATCTTCATGCTCGGGAACAATGTTTTGTCATCCACAGGTTTCGGGTTGACCCGAGTCGCGTTGTAGATACGGTTATCCGGCCCCGGAACGACCTCGACATCACGTGTATCGATCAGGTAGCAAAACATGATGCGTCTGGAGTGTGTCAATGGATCCTTTGTTTGTGTGCTGGAGGAAGGAAGCACTGTATTGGCCGGATGGGCGAAACCCATCGCGGTCTTGAGGCTGAACATCGCACTCACGGCGATCGCACTCGTGGAGCCCTCGGCTGACAAGGGCTGTGGAAGCAAGGCGCCCGCTCGGGCTAAGTCAAAGGGCGTCCGTTCATCCACTTTGAATACCGCGGGAATGTCGTCTCTGTACAGATAGTTGTGTTTGTTGGGTTTGAAGCCAGAGCGCCGCAACAACTGCCGAAAGAACGGTGGGGTCAGAGTCGCCTGCAGAAGACTTTTGCCACCGCCCTGATTTCTCAGTCTGATCATCTCGTCTCGGATTTCCGTCAGATACGGCCCGAACTGTTCGAAACGGGTCACTACCAGCGTTCGAGCCTGATGAGACTTGACCCAGGTTGGCATTTCATCACCGATCATCTTGTTGAACTGGCCGGATGGCGATATTTCCTTGACCAGGCGTCCCAGTTGCTCGATGGACAGGTTGTAGGGTTGGAACCGGGCCATGACCTGCTCTTGTGATTTGAGCGGTGAATCAGGATTGGTCCACAGCCGCAAATAGTCGATCCACTGTTCCCTGAGTGAGGTGTATTCCCGCAGTTTGACCCAGCTCGGCTGAACCCCGTTGATTGCAACTTCCCGACGGAAGCGCACGATGTCTTCGCCCTCGATCCTGTACAGATTCCAGATATCGATGTCCCGCCAGTAGGGTCGAAGTACGCGGTTATTGGCCGAGTACCTGACGGGACTGACGATAGTCAGAGCGACGCCATCGTGAAACGCGACTTGGATACGCGGACCGTGAGTGTCATTCAGACCGGGTTTGCGCTGCATTTCGACATAGCCATGATAGTTCGTCTGGGCGTGGTCCCAGGTGTAGTAGCTCTGATGGCCGTAGGGTGGGATATCGTCTGTTACTGTGGATACGTCAGTTGTGTGCGGGGGCGGCGAATGCGTCAGGGAGGTGGGGGTATCGCTCTGTGGGGTGATGGCGTGGTCACGTGCAGGCTCGGAGCCTGTGGTGTTTTGCAGATCCTGAGGGTGATTGGACCTTTCGCGCTCCAGCCCCCAGTTTTGCCAGCGGCGCAGTTCCTCATCCAGATAGCGTTTCTGCTGTCGTTGTTCCCGGATTCTGGCCCACAGAGGTCTCTTGCCAATACGGTCGGCTTCGGTGCGAAAAAGGATGATGTCCGCGCCGTGCAAGCCGTAGAGATCCCAGAGGTGGTGATCTGTCCACCCTGGCAACAGATCTGCCGGCTGGTCAATGCGCGAGGTAGAAGGCTCAACAACGACGAATGCTCCATTGTCGTCCTTGAATGCGTAGTGCAACTCGGGGCCAGCGTCACTGCCCAGCCCCCTTTTTCGATGCATGACGGTATAACCGTGGTAATTGGAGACGGCTTCATTCCATACATAGTGACGGGTATCGACGTAAGCGGTCATCGGGGCGGGTTGCGATGAGGACTGGTTCACAGGGGCGGGCAGGCGAGTCTGCACGGCGCTATCGTCTGTATGTGTTATCTGTCGATCAATCAACGGTTGTGTTGGGTTGCGAGTGTTTTGCTGCTCGGCGATCCGCCAGGTATTGCTGTCGGTATCGAAACGCAGTGCAGGGCCGGAGGGATGCACCTCCTGTGGAAGCCGAACCCGATAGGTCTCGATTCTTTCGTCCCACGCGACCATGACAGTTGTGGTCGTGGTGTATTGCACTTCGGCATAAATGCGCCCTCTGTGAACTCGCAACCCTTCAGCGCCGATGGGGGGCAAAACGCTTCGTGCCTGGGGCGGAACCTCATAAAGGCGAATGGATTCGGCGGAGTGAGATACGAGGGACGAGTCACCTGCGATTGCTCCATCAGAGGTTACCAGGTCGCGAATCTGAATCACGGATGGTCTGTCGCTTGCGGGCGGTAGATTCGTCAATTGCCCGCCGGGCAGGTCGGCAGCCGGTCCTGTGGATCGAGTCAGCCCTGGAAGCTCATGACGAAGAGTCGGCGCAGAAAGGGATGTATCGGGGGTGGGATGGGATGTGCCAGGGTTTTTCGGAGTTGTTTTTCGGGGTGCCATCAAAAGCTCCTTTCATTGAATACCGGACGTATGAAGCGCTGTCATCCCGTGGGATTGGCAGCGGATGCCGGTGTGCCGGAGGGCACGTTATCCATGGAAGGGGCGGGGAATGAGGTAAATAGATAGGACGTGCTGACTGATTCGATTCAGTTTATCTCGGTTGCCCTGCAGTTCAACGCAAGATCCCTGGCCTCTATGGCAAATGACCGAGCGGATCTGCGTCGAACAGATTGGCAGGATTGCTTACTTGCCGAGCTTTCTCAATTCGTCGGATTCCACGATCCGCACCCCGTCCTGCTCCTCAAGTGCCAGGCGCCACATGGCCCGGGCCAGCTGGCAGGCTTCGATGCCACGGTACTTGCCGGGAATCAGTTTCGAGAACGGCGCGGCAAGCTGCTCGCCCAGGCGCGGCTCGCTGCGTTCGCCAAGCAGCAGTGACGGCCGGCAGATGGTCAGTTGCGGCCAATCCTGCGCGCGCAAGGCGTGTTCCATCTCGCCTTTGACCTTGTTGTAGAAAATCGAGGATCGGCGATCGGCCCCCAGGGCACTGATCACGATCAGGTGCCTTGCGCCCATTTCCCGTGCGCGTTTGGCGAACGCCACTACCATGTCCAGATCCACGGCGCGAAACGCCTCTTCGGAGCCGGCCTGCTTGATGGTGGTGCCGAGGCAGCAGTAGGCAATGTCGACCCGGCCGGCCAGTTGCGGCAAGAAGGTCTGTGGATCGCCGACCGGGTTTTCCAGATGTGGATGTTCGGCCAGCGGCCGGCGTGAAGGGGCCAGGACACGGGTAATCGTCGGCTCGTTGAGCAAACGGTCGAGCAGATGTTCACCGGTCAGCCCGGTGGCTCCGGCAAGCAAGACATGCTGAGGCGTCAAGTACATAGTGTCTCTCCCTTGATACTGTTCAGCTTAGTTGCTCTTTATCGCTCCGTCGTTCAACGCAGCACTTTGCAACGCTTTTCTCGCCTGTTGTTTGCGCAGCAGTTGCCAGTGCGCGAGCACGGTTTTCGGTGCCCAGATCTGCGGTTCCGAGGCTTCGAAGTTGTCCGCCAGCTCGCGCTCGGCAACGGTGGCTTTGGCCAGTTTGAAGGCTTGCTCCAGATCGTCGGTCTGGTTCAGCGCCTGGGCAAACAAGGCATCGCCGAAATAGGTGAAGTTGGCCTCCTCGGAGCAGCCGAACGACACGCGGTCGGCGCGCGAGGCGGTCATGATCAGTGTGCGTTCGTCTTTAAGTGCCGGAATGAAACCACCGGAATAGCACGAGGAGATGACAATGATCTTGTCGCGGTTCTTCAGCGGTGCGAGCACGGCGGCGAGCTCGTCGGCGGGCAGGTCGGCCAGTTCCATGCGTGGCTGATCCAGCACCAGTTCGTGTTCGGCGGTGCCGTGGCTGGTCAGGTAGATGAACACCAGGTCTTCCGGGCCGCTGCGTTCGGCCAGGGTCAGGGCGGCGCGGCGCAGGTTTTCACGGGTGGCCATCGGCCGGTCGCCGAGGTGGTCGCGGTGATTGACCAGGCGAATCTGGCCAACGGCACCGAAACGGCTGGCGAGCATGTTGGCCACGTAATCGGATTCGCGCAGGAACACGCTTTGCTTGCCGTCGCCGCCGAGGGTCAGGGTGTACAACTCCACCGCCGGGGTCGAGGCCGGCACATTGGCCAGCGCTTCGTCGAGCAGACGGCCCTGGGCCAGCAGGCCAAGTTCGAGGGTGTCTGGCAGCAATTTACCGTCGGCATCACGCACGCGCTGGCCGTTGATCCAGGTGCCGCTGAGCACGGTGCCGTCGGTCAGCACCAGGGTGCCCCGGCCTGTGTAGCTGTCGCTGTCGAACCCGCCGATGTAGAAACTGCCGTCGGACAGGTTCAAGCGGCCCTGGCCACTGAAACGCCAGTCGTTGAAGTAGCCGATGTAATGACTGCCGTCGGCGCCGATCAGTTCGCCTTTGCCGGTCAGTGCGCCTTCCTTGAACTGTCCGAGCCAGACATCGCCGTCAGCATTTTCGTAGCGGCCCTTGCCGTGCAGTTGATTGTTCTTGAAGCCGCCGACATAGATGTCGCCGTCGGCGCTGTTGAAGGTGCCGTTGCCTTCGAGCTGGCCATTGATGAAATGGCCGCTGAACTGATTGCCGCTGGCGTCGCCGCGCTGGCCTTCACCGTTGGGTTTGCCGTGGGCGAACTGGCCCTGATAGGAACTGCCGTCGTCCAGTTCCAGACGACCCAGTCCGGAATACTGGTCGTCCTTGAATTCGCCGCGATAGGTCATCGCGTTTTCCTTGAGGGTGCCTTCGCCCTCGCGCCGGCCCAGTTTGAAGCCGCCGGTGTAGCTGCCGCCGTGGGTGGTCAGTGTGCCCTGGCCGTCGAACAGGCCTTGCTGGAAATTGCCGCGATAGACCTCGCCATTGCTGCCGTGCCATTCGCCCTGGCCATGCCACTGGCCCTTGTCGAACTCGCCCGCGTACCAGCTGCCGTTGGGGTAGTCGACCCGGCCCTGGCCTTGCAGCAGGCCGTTGACCAGTTCGCCGCGATAGCGTCCGCCGTCGGGCAGGCGTGCGTCCGGGGGCAGCAGCGATTCGCCGTCGCCGCAAGCGGAAAGCATCAGGGTCAGGGCAAGCGGTGCAAGAGCAGCAAGTTGGCGCATAGCAGGATCCGGGCAATTAGGCGACCGAGTATGCCGTAGCTATGTGACCTTATACAGCCGGCAGAGAGGAGTGGATGCGAAACCGCGTGAGCCGTTTCGCATCCCGGCACTCAGACGAAGCAGAGTGACAGCGGTTCGGCGATGTAGGCCGGTTTGTCCGAGCCTTCGATCTCCAGGGTGGCGGTGGCCTTGAGCAGCCACTGGCCAGGTTTTTTCTCGGTCACTTCACCGAGGTCGACCTTGAGCCGGACCTTCGAATTGACCTTGACCGGCTGGATGAAGCGCACGCTGTCCAGGCCGTAGTTGACCACCATCTTCACGCCTTGCGGCAGGATCAGGATGTCTTCCATCAGTTTGGGGATCAGCGACAACGACAGGAAACCGTGTGCAATGGTGCTGCCAAATGGCGTTTGCGCGGCTTTGACCGGGTCGACATGGATGAACTGATAATCCCCGGTGGCTTCGGCGAACAGGTTGATTCGCTCCTGATCGATAGTGAGCCATTCGGAACGTCCGAGTTCCTTGCCGACATAATCTTTGAGCTCTGCAACTGGAACATAGGGCATTGAGACTCTCCTTGGGTTCATCGGTTTTATAGTTTTTCAGGTGGGGGATTTGACCGCCCTGCGAACCACTGTAGATCATCATGGCGATTTGCTCAGGTCAACCGACCATGCTTTTGGCGAATGCCGATCCATAGCGCAGGCGTGCTTATAATGCCGACGACTCGCGGGTTGGAAAGTAAGACGGAGATGACGGATGTTGCTACGCGGCCTGACCATGCTGGTGCTGTTTCAATTGCTCGGCACGGCCCTCAATCATTTGCTGTTGCCGGTGCTGCCGGGGCCGATCATCGGCCTATTGCTGTTGCTGGTATTTCTGATCGTGCGCGGTGAAGTCGGCGAGCCGCTGAGTCTCGCCGCCGGCAGTCTGTTGCGGTATCTGCCGTTGCTGCTGGTACCGCCGGCGGTGGGCGTGATGGTCTACGCCACGGCGATTGCCGCGGATTTCTGGGCCATCGTCGGTGCGCTGGTGGTCTCGCTGATTCTGTCCATGGCCTTCGCCGGCGTGCTGATGCAGCGCCTGGTCAAGCGTCACGCACCGCATTCGGAGGAATCCTGATGCTGTTCGACTGGCAAGGTGCCTGGGCTTCGGTGATTCACCATCCGCTGTTCGGCATCGGCATCACCCTGGGGGCTTATCAACTGGTGCTGGCGGCGTTCGAGAAAACCCGCTGGATTTTCCTGCAACCGGTGCTGGTTTCAATGTTGCTGGTGATCGGTGTGCTGGTCGGTTGCGGCCTGACTTACGTCGAGTACCGCAAGAGCACCGAGATCCTCAGCATTCTGCTGGGCCCGGCGACCGTCGCACTGGCGGTGCCGCTGTATCTGAATCTGCGGCGCATCCGCCAATTGTTCTGGCCGATTTTTACTACGCTGGTGATAGGCGGGGTGGTCGCCACGGGCATGGGCGTGGCGCTGGGCTGGTGGTTCGGTGCCGATCACATGATCCTGATGACCATGGCGCCCAAGTCGGTGACATCGCCGATTGCCATGCTGGTGGCCGAGCAGATCGGTGGCGTCGCGGCGCTGGCGGCCGTGTTCGTGCTGATCACCGGGGTGATCGGCGCGATCTTCGGTCCGGCGCTGCTGAACCGTCTGGGTGTGCACAGCCCGGAGGCGCGGGGCATGGCGCTGGGCATGACCGCGCATGCGGTCGGTACGTCGGTGGCGTTGCAGGAAGGTGACGAGTGCGGCGCCTTCGCGGCACTGGCAATGAGTCTGATGGGCGTGGCCACGGCGGTGTTCCTGCCGTTGGCGGTGTCGATGGTGGTGTAAGGAAATGTCTATGAGTCTGCCGCTTTTTCCGCTGAACACGGTGCTGTTTCCCGGCTGCAATCTGGATTTGCAGATCTTCGAAGCGCGCTATCTGGACATGATCGGCCGCTGCATGAAACAGGGCGGTGGTTTCGGTGTGGTGTGCATCCTCGAAGGCCATGAGGTCGGCGCCGCCCCCGAAGGTTTCGCCATGGTCGGTTGCGAAGCGCGGATCACTGATTTCCAGCAGCAGGACAACGGGCTGTTGGGCATTCGGGTGCAGGGCGGGCGTCGGTTCATCGTACAGCGCACTGAAGTGCAGCGTGATCAACTGATCGTCGCCGAGGTCGAGTGGCTGGACGAAGAACCCGAGCAACCCTTGCAGGATGAAGATGCCGATCTGGTGGCCTTGCTCAAGGCCCTCGCCGAACACCCGATGGTCGAGGCGCTGAACATGGGCATCGAGGCGGCAGGGCAGCAATCGCTGGCCAATCAGTTGGCGTACCTGTTGCCGTTCGCCGAAGAAGACAAGATCGACCTGCTGCAACTCGATGACCCACAGCAGCGACTGGATGCGATCCAGGCGCTGCTCGATGAGTTGCAGGGCGAACTGTTCGCCTAGAGCGGCTTATTCGGGCCAGACGATATCGTTGGCGAACCACTCCTTGCCCCTGTCCAGTGTCAGGATCGGCTTGCCTGCCAGGGCAACCTTGTCGATCAGGGCGTCATATTGATATCGGTTGTCGGCGCCATGGTGGGTCCGTTCCTCGATGTCCATTCGTGATTGATAACCTGCCTCGTAGGCAATGTCGTCGACTTTCGCCGCGCGAGAGCGGGTGGAGTCGAGCAGCCAGAGGCGTTCCGATTCGATGCCCCGTTTTGACGTTGAAATCAGTGCTTCGAGTTCATCTTCGGGAAACCACGCTCCCTTGTCTCGGGCGGCGGTATTGAGAAGATGGTTCTCTTCCCCCAGGACGATTTCCATCTTTCGTGTGTCGATGACGTAGGTGAATATGACCTGCTGATCATGCCGGATGGTTTCGTAATTTCGTTCGGAGTCCAGTTCCACATCCGAAGCATCGGACCAATCGTTATCGGACTCACCTGATTCGTTGTCCGGTTCGCCGGGCTTGCGTCCGGGGTATTTGTTTTTCTGGTTGTTGTAGCGCAGGTATTCAGGATCGGGCGAGTCAGTGCCTCTGCCGGCATATTGATGAACCAGTTTGAGGCTGACGGTGGCACTGATCGGTTTCTCGGTCGTTGCTCCGCGAGGATGTTTTAACCGCGGCAACATCCGGCCATCGTTGTAGAACTCGAACGGCGTGCGCTCGTCGGCTCTGAACAGGGCCGGGATGTCTGTCCGGAACAAACAGTCGCTGGCGTTGCGCAGATAACCCAGTTTTGCCAGGAACCCGTCGAGGAATTCGCGGCTGACACTCTCACTGAAACCGCCATAGTCACCGAGGCGACTGATCAACAACTTGCCGTTCCTGAGCGGCAGGAGCAAAGGTTCTATTTCTTCATGCAAAGCGTCGAAGCGTGAAGGATTACTGGCATCGAGGGAGCGTGTCCTGTGCTGCGTTACCCATTCGGGAAGTGCTGAAGGATTGACGATCAGGTCGTCGCGCAATCGGATGTGTTGAAGGGGTGAGAGGTTGCAGGAGCGCAATTCCATGATTCGCTCACCGTGGGTCAAATGTGGATAAAGCTGTGCGAAATACGTACTCAGCAATTCCGACGTGGCCATTTTCAAGTGTGCGGGCATCGATGTGATTCGCGGCTGTCTTGCGGGCACCGCCGATGCCCCGCCAGAGTTGTCTGCATTCGGCCGTTTGAGCGGATTGCCTGTACTGCTCTGTCGAGCAGGGCTCCAGGTCGACTCACCGGCATTCCTGAAAAGCGCAGGCCCCGGCGCAAGCTTTTTGTACAGATCCATTGCCCGATAGGTACCCAGGCTCATATCGAACTCCACGTACACCGTGCCGACATCTTTCACATCGACGAACTTGCGTCCGACCACATAACGCAAGCCTTCCTCATCGGCCGCTTGCATATTGCGCAGCAAGCCGGGGTTCAGCAGATAGCTGCTCAGCGTGGTTGCCGGTTCCCGTGACAGGCCGGGCAAGTCCGTGACTTCGACTCTTGACGGGCCGGGTATCGCTGCGGGTGTCTGACCATGGCCCGGGTTTCGAGGGTTCGATATCGGTGGGTCGGGGAGTGATTGATGTGTCTGTGGATCCTGGATCTGTGGTCGCAACCGGGAAGGCTGGACCGATGGTTCGGCAGGCGTGCCGAACCGGGGCGGAGTTGGCAGTGAGGGCGTTTTGGGACGCATGGGTCATTCCTTGACGATGGTCAGATGTTCGATCGGGATTGGGCGGGACGGGGTGTTTTCGAGTCTCCAGCTGTTGCTGAGGACGTTGTAGAAAATCCTCCCGGGAGTGGCGTCGAGAAGGCGAATGTTCAGAACCGGTACATCAGTGACTTCCAGCTCTGCGCGATGGTGGTGATCGCGGAGGTCCAGAATCAATGCCTGAATCGTTGGATAGCCTCGTGCATCGACGACGCAGAGCCCGATCATTTCAAACAGGGAGTTGATCCGGTAACGGTTTCCTGAATGGACCACGACATCGATGGTTTCCAGCGGCAGCTCTGGATTGCTGCTGTCCGGCAGATGAACATGGATGCTGCCGATTTTGAGTAGATCGTCCTTGATGGAGAGATCGCCGGGGCTGATCCGCTCCTGCAGATGACGGGTGTGAATGAGCCAGGTAGAGGAACCCGAAATGATGGCGTCCGCTTGAGCAGTAGATAGCCGCATGGAAACAGCTCTGGCGGGATACAGCTCATAGGTTGCGGATCGCCCCTCCAGCCAGTAGCTGGTGTTGTGCTCGTCAGCCTGAAAATCCACTCGCTGCGGAGTCGCCTTCAGGGTGCGCTTCGTGATGCCGGGCTTGAGGAATGTGTATCGGCCCGCGCGTTCGCGCAGCGAGGCACGGCTTTGAATAACGGTATAGCCGGTCTTTTTTGCATCATCGATATACGAGTTGCGCGGAAAGTCGAGGTGGTAGGAGACACCGTCGCGCATCACCAGAATGACCGGATGATTTGCCTCCCAGCCCGAAGCGATGATGCCGCCGCCCCTGTCGGTTTTCTTGCCGGGTCTTTCTTTCATGATTCCGTGCAGGGAAAGCAGACCTGACGGGTGATTGAAAGTGATGGTGAAGTGGACATCCTTGTAGCCAAGAAACGTGAACGCACCTGTCTCGGTTTTTGAAACGGTGTAGATGGCCCTGACTTCATTGATTTCGGTGCTGTCATGCTCAACGTAGATCGTACTGGACGCGGCCTGATCGTTTTGCGTGGCTATCAGCGTCGAATGACGTGTCTGACGGGAAATGAAGTAGGACGAATGTGCGTTTTTCGAAATTCTGCAGGGATAGTCATTGACCGGGGCGGGGGAAGTCCTGCTCATGCCGACTGTCAGGACAGTGACGCTGAGCGTCAGCTCGCCAGTTCCCACGATGTTGGCAGGCCATATCGGTTGCAGGTGGAAACCGTCCTGGGTAATGAACACCCATTTGTCATTGTGCAGTGAGCGTTTGCGACCGACTGTCCGGTAGACCGCTTCAAGCACCAGTTCCCGTCGTGGAGTTCCGGGTGAATCGTCGCGCAGCGATTCGACCACCAGCGCATCATCGCGCAAGTACCAGCGCTGGATGGCTTCAAGCGTCACGCCCAGATAGACCGTGCTCGTCTCTGCACCGTCATCGGTGATGGATACGGTACGGCACATCGGGTCGAGAATATAGATGTCGTTACCCGGCCCCCCGACGACGGATACGTGGATGCCGCGAACGGAAATCCGGTCATCTCCCGCACCGGCGTCAACGTGGTCGTCACCATTGGCGGAAATGATGTCCGCCTGATTGGAACCCGTCACGCGATTGGCCGCACCGGCGAGCGTCTCGACCTTTTCGATGGACTTGAGCGTCGAGTGCAGCACAGGTCCCCGCGCCGGGTTCGCGGGACGCAACATCAGCGTGCCTTTCTTCAGGTCAATGTCATAACCGAGATGGCGCGGTGGATCGGGAATGTGATCGAGATGCCTGTGCGTGCCTTGCAGCCATAGCAGATCGATACCGTCCCCTCCTGACAGCTCGCTGACCTTGATCGGGTCGAGCGAGAGCGATTCGCAAGCCGACTGAAAGAGAAACGAATCATCCCTCTCGCCGCCTTCGAGGACTTTCCTTCCCGTGCCATAGCTGAAGAAGTTGGTTTTGTTCCGTACGCCTTGCACGGTGTCATTGCCTGCACCGAGGCTCCAGAAAACGCCTTTGGCCGGATCGGTTTTTGTTTTGGCAATGATGGCGTCCGAGGTCGGCAGGCCATCCCTTGCGTCATAACTGTCATCGGTGTCACTGATGGCCGGCCGGTCTTCGGTGACGTACGGGGTTTCGCCACGGGATTCATCCCACTGAAAGCGATAGAGGCGAGTGGGCTGCATCTTCACCTCGAACCGGCCATTGACGATTACGTCGATACTCTCCTTGAATTCATTGTCCAGCCAGCCAAGGCTGCGGGTCTTCAGGGCTTTGGCGTAGTCCGCAGTGGTTTTGGCGACCAGGTAGCGATCCATCAGCGGCTTGTCCTGGGCCTGACCGGTGAACGCAAACCAGCCAGCACGCCAGCGCTCGTTCACGGTCAGTTCGATGTAATCGTCAATGTCGTCGACCGCCCGGACGGCGCCATAGATCTTCGCCCCGACGATCATGATTGCGGCAGCGGCGATACCCACCGGGCCTGCTGCCTGAAATCCCGCCAAAGCTGCACACCCGAGAGCCAGTGAGAGTACGCCGCTGAATACACTCAGCCCGCCGGTGACATACAGGTCCTGCGCTTCCTTGCCCTGGGCCTTGGCCGCATCGTTGAAGGATTTGATGGCGGTGTAGATATCGAAGGGCAGCGTCAGCACGCTGGCGATCAACCCGGCTCCGCGACACAGCCACTTGCCCATGGAAGTCTGGCCGAATTGTTCGAAGGCCATGGAGCCCTGGCGGATCATATGTTCGCCGGTCTTGCTCAGGGCGTACTCGACCCCCAGTGAAGTGATTTCCGAGAGGCCTCCGCCAACGTTGATCAGCGCTTCAGCCGTGTCACCTTTCTTCAGCGCGTCGATGGCGCCGATGTAAGCGCTGTAGAGTCCGTACGCCTGCATCCCGACGCCCATGCTGGCCATCCCGCGGCTTTTGGTTTTATCGACCCAGTCCGGCAGGTGTTCGGGCAACGGGTCTCGGCGAATGTCCAGGCGTTGGGTGGCGTTCAGCAGGTGGTTGATCTTGTTCATGGCCTCAGCGAATTCGCCGGTGGATTTCTCTCGCATGAGCGGTGGGGCGTCGGGGGAGCGCTGAGTGACGATTTCGTACAGCAGGGGCGGGATCTGAGCGTTTTCCGGTGAGGGAACGGATCTCATGCGCTGTTCGATCTGAGCCGTATCGAACTCCAGTGCATCGATGAACGCTTGGTCAGGTTCGGAAAAGTAGGTGTTGGTCGCCGAGAGGGTTTCCCCATCGATTCGGCCGCCCAAGGCCTGGAGCGTCTGGCGGCTGACGCTGAATTCTCCGATGCGCAGAGGGCCGAACAGGGTGTCGAGATCCGCAAGCCCGGGTTTTTGGCCCGAGGGCTGAAGGGGCGGTTCCGGGTGGATGTTCAGGTCGGATATTTTGATCGGAGCTGGCGGTCGGTCAGCCCGGGATAGATCGTTTGATTGATTCTTCAAAGTCATTGCTCTTTTCACAAGTCCGTTTGTGGTGCTGCTGCCGGAATGTGGCATGGGGCACGGACTTGTTCATGAGCATTTGCTTTGCCAAATGTTTGATGGCGCTCATCGGCGCCGGGTGCACCGATGAGCGTTGAGCGCGGACTCAGTAGGCATATCGCAACAAGGTATGTGGCAGATGCCGCAATACAAAGAAACCGAACAGGGCGAGCAGCGCCGGCAGAACCAGCCACCAGACTTTCTGCGGCATCGCTTCAAGGGGGGACTGGCGCTGAATCAGCCACAGGCTCGCTGCGCAGACACAGGCGGCGAGCATGGCACCGGCCAGGACATCCGTCGGCCAATGTGCCCCCAGATAGACCCGTGACAGCGCAATCGCCAGCGCCGGAATGCAGCCGATCAACAGCCAGGTCAGGCGCAGTCTTGGTGGTTGTCCACGTCCGGCCAGCACGGCGAGGGTCAGGAACAGTGCGAACGACCCGGACGCATGGCCACTGGGCATGCTGTAACTGGTGATCGGGTCGGTCAGCACTTCCGGGCGTACCCGGGCGAAAAACAGCTTGGTTCCGGTGTTGGCCAGCGCGGTGACGAGCAAGGTACTGCCGGCGAAGATCGCCTGGCGCCACTGGCGGCACAGCAGCAACAGGCCGGTCAGCAAAATGCTGAACACCAGCATGTTGCGGAATTCGCCGATCAGGGTGAAGACCACTGCGACTTCGTCGAGCACCGCGCTGCGGTGTTCCTGCACGAGGGTCATGACGCCCTGGTCCAGCGCGGTCAGGTACGGATAACCGATGAACAACGCGATCAGGATCAACAGGCTCATGCTACTGATCCAGATTGTCGCCCGGCGGTGACGGCGCAGACTGCTGTTGGCGCTCAGGCCGACCATCACTGCAATGCTGGCGGCGACGATCCCGGCCTGCAGCCAGAAACCTTCCGGCAATGGCAGACGAATCGCCGCCCCGGTGGCCCAGCCCGGCAGCAGGTAGGCGATGCTCCAGCCCGCCGCAGCCAGCAGACTGACGGCAACGAAGCGCGGGAAGGGCATGTCGCACATCCCGGCGACCATCGGCAACATCGGCCTCAGCGGACCGATGAAACGTCCGACCAGCAGGCTGGCGATACCGTAGCGCTGGAAGTAGGTTTCTGCGCCGGCCATCCATTCAGGGTGATGACGCAGGCCCGGCAGGCGCCGGATGTTCTGGTGGAAGTGGCGCCCGAGGAAATACGACACCAGGTCGCCGAGAATCCCGCCGAGAAAGCCCAGCAACAGGGTCTCGCTCAACGACAGCGCACCGCTGCCGGCAAGTGCCGCCACGGCGAACAGCAACACCGTGCCGGGAACGATGATCCCGGCAATCGCCAGACACTCGACGAATGCCACGACGAATACCGCAGCAGCCAGCCACTGCGGGTTGGCGGCCAGCCACCCGGTCACGCTATCGAGCCATGGGCCCATACAACACACTCCATTTCATTGATGTCCCTGGCCGGCGTAGCGCAGAGGGGAAATTCACAGCAGAAAATAATCGCGTCCTTCGACCTGACCCCGGCGCAGCGGGTTCCGGGTGCACCACTGGGCGTAGGCCGCATCGACGAAGCGATACATCAAATGCTCGTCGCGCCCATGGGGGATGCCCAGGCGGGTGGTCTGGATGATGTGGCCCGGCGCGGGGCCGGTGTCTTCCACCAGCAGGATTTCGTGGTCAAAACGCTTGGCGTCCCATACCGGCACCTTCAGCCCCAGTGCCTTGCACAACAGGGTCTGCCCGGCGCAGAGCTTTTGCGACGGTCGCGGGCGGCCCTGAGCGTCGGGATTGTTCAGCAGCATTTGCGCGAGGCTGGCCGGGCCGCTGATCTCGTCGACCCACGGATAGGCCGATTTGATCAGTACCGCATTGCCAGGACCCTGCGCGCTGAAGTTCAGCGAATCGCCGCCACGGGCGTAGTACATATAGATGTGGCCGCCATCCAGAAACAAAGCCTTACGCTTTTCCGTGTAGCCGAGGGAGGCGTGGCTGCCTTTTTCTTCGCAGTAATACGCTTCGGTTTCGATGATCCGGGCGCTGAGCCACAGGTCGCCGACCCGGTGACGGATGACTTTGCCCAGCAGATCGCGGGCCAGGACCTGGGCGTCGCGGTCGAAAAAAGCGTCCGGAAGGCCCAGCGGCAGGCGCTTGGCGCGGGCGCGAACGGTCAGGTTGGACATGGCAAACGGTGTTTATCCAGGCGAAAGAGGTCGTGATGATAACAATCCGAGCCTTAATTACGGCTGAACATCGGTAAATCGCCGTCCATTTCGACCATCCGCCCGTCACCGCTGTTAGTCCCGGGACGCGACAGCTATAATCTGCCGCTTTCCTCTTTGCCAAGACCCCAGCAGACCATGACTGAGTCCGTTCTTGACTACATGACCCGATTGGGTCGCGCCGCCCGCGAAGCTTCCCGGGTCATCGGCCGTGCCAGCACCGCGCAGAAAAACCGCGCCCTGCTGGCTGCCGCCAATGCGCTGGACGCCGCCCGCGCCGAGCTTGCGGCAGCCAATGAACAGGATCTGGCCGCCGGACGCGCCAACGGTCTGGAGCCTGCACTGCTGGAGCGCCTGGAACTGACCCCGGCCCGTATCGACGGCATGATCGTCGGTCTGCGCCAGGTGGCGGCGCTGCCGGATCCGGTCGGTGCGATCCGCGACATGAGCTTCCGTCCGTCGGGCATTCAGGTCGGCAAGATGCGCGTACCGCTGGGCGTGATCGGGATCATCTACGAATCCCGTCCGAACGTGACCATCGACGCCGCGAGCCTGTGCCTGAAGTCCGGTAACGCGACCATCCTGCGTGGCGGTTCCGAGGCGATTCACTCCAACCGCGCGATTGCCGCCTGCATCCAGCGTGGCCTGGCCGAAGCCGAATTGCCGGCCGCCGTGGTGCAAGTGGTGGAAACCACCGACCGCGCTGCCGTTGGCGCTTTGATCACCATGCCCGAGTACGTCGATGTGATCGTACCGCGCGGTGGCCGTGGTCTGATCGAACGCATCAGCCGTGACGCCCGGGTGCCGGTGATCAAGCATCTGGACGGCATCTGCCACGTCTATGTCAGCGAACACGCCGACCTGCCGAAAGCCCAGCGCATTGCCTTCAATGCCAAGACCTATCGTTATGGCATCTGCGGCGCGATGGAGACCCTGCTGGTCGATCAAAGTGTTGCGAAGGATTTCCTGCCGTCGATGGCCAGACAGTTCCGCGAAAAAGGCGTCGAGCTGCGTGGTTGCGAGCGCACCCGGGCGATCATCGAGGCGGTAGCGGCGACTGAAGAAGACTGGGGCACCGAGTATCTGGCGCCGATCCTGTCGATCCGCGTGGTCGACGGTCTGGACCAGGCCATCGAGCACATCAACCATTTCGGCTCTCACCACACCGACTCGATCGTCAGCGAAAACCTGGCCGACACCCGCCAGTTCGTGGCCGAAGTCGACTCGGCATCGGTGATGATCAACACCCCGACCTGCTTCGCCGATGGATTCGAATACGGATTGGGTGCCGAGATCGGCATTTCTACTGATAAGCTGCACGCCCGTGGCCCGGTGGGCCTCGAAGGACTGACCTGCGAGAAATACGTCGTGGTCGGTGATGGCCAGTTGCGCGGCCAGGCGACGGTCTGACTTGTCCGACCTCGACCCGAAAGCGCCGAAATCCGGCAGGAAGTCTCGCCCCAGACGCATTGGCGTTCTGGGCGGAACCTTCGATCCGGTGCATGTCGGCCATTTGCGCGGCGCGCTGGAAGTCGCCGATGCGCTGGCGCTCGATGAGCTGCGCATGATGCCCAGCGCCCGGCCGCCCCATCGCGATACCCCGCAGGTGTCGGCGCAGGATCGGCTGGCAATGGTTGAATGTGCGGTGGCCGGTGTGCCGCCGCTGGTGGTGGACGCCCGCGAATTGCAGCGGGACAAACCGTCCTGGACCATCGATACCCTGGAGTCGCTGCGTGCTGAACTGGCCGCCGAGACCCAGGTTTTTCTGCTTTTGGGCTGGGACGCATTTTGCGGCCTGCCCACTTGGCACCGCTGGGAGGAGTTGCTCCAGCATTGCCACATCCTGGTGCTACAGCGCCCGGACGCCGACAGCGAACCGCCGGATGCCTTGCGCAACCTGCTGGCAGCGCGTTCGGTGAGCGACCCGCTGGCCCTGAAAGGGCCGAGCGGACAGATTGCATTCGTCTGGCAGACACCGCTCGCGGTCTCCGCCACCCAGATCCGTCAACTGCTGGCCAGCGGTAAGTCGGTACGTTTCCTGGTGCCCGACGCGGTCCTGGCCTACATCGATGCGCACGGTCTGTACCGTGCGTCGAACTGAACAAGGCGTGCTCGAGTAACACGATCATCGTGGAACGAGCCGCCGAATACATGAGCAAAACGAGTTTTATATGACTGACAAAGACCAAACCAAAGTAAAGCGCAAAGGCACGTTCAAGAGCGCTCCGCTGCCGGAAGTCGCCAACACCAACGAGCCGCTGAAAGGCGACGAACTGGTCAAGGTGGCCGTGGCTGCCCTGGAAGACGTCAAGGCCCAGGACATCCAGATCATCGATGTGCGTGACAAGCAAAGCATCACTGACTACATGATCATCGCCACCGGTACGTCCAACCGCCAGATCAACGCGATGCTGGACAAGGTTCGCGAAGAAGTGAAAAAGCAGGGCGCCAAGCCGCTGGGCGAAGAAGGCAAGGGCGACAGCGACTGGGTGCTGCTGGACCTGGACCTGGTGATCGTACACATGATGACCGCCTCGGCCCGTCAGTTCTACGACCTGGAGCGCCTGTGGGCCGGTGCCGAGCAGAGCCGTGCGGCAGACGCCAAGCACCACAGCCCGGAAAACACCCACGAGCACTTCACCAAGCTCAACAAAGACCAGCTGTAAGGGAAGCGCTGTGCGACTGCGACTGATCGCCGTCGGTTCACGCATGCCCAAGTGGGTGGAAGAAGGCTGGCATGAATATGCCAAGCGTCTTCCGTCCGAGCTGGCGCTGGAACTGGTGGAAATTCCGCTCAATACCCGTGGCAAGAATGCCGACGTGGCCCGCTTCATCCGTCAGGAAGGCGAAGCCATGCTGGCCAAGGTCGGGCACAACGAGCGGATCGTCACCCTCGAAGTGCACGGCAAGCCCTGGAGCACCGAGCAGCTGGCGGTCGAACTCGACCGTTGGCGGCTGGACTCGCGCACGGTCAATTTCATGGTCGGCGGCCCGGAAGGGCTGGCGCCGGAAGTCTGTGCCCGCGCCGACCAGCGCTGGTCGTTGTCGCCGTTGACGCTGCCGCACCCGTTGGTGCGCATCCTCATCGGCGAGCAGTTGTATCGTGCCTGGACCGTGTTGTCCGGCCACCCTTACCACAAGTAATCCTGCCCTCATGTCCCAGCCGATCCGCATCAAGGACCACGAAAAAGACGCCCGCCTGGTGCGTAGCCGCGTCGTGTTCGGGGCCATTGCGGTGGTGCTGCTGATCTGTGTGCTGATTGCCCGGCTGTATTTCCTGCAGGTGATCCAGTACGAGTATCACTCGACCCTCTCGGAAAACAACCGCGTCCATGTCCAGCCGATCCCGCCGACCCGTGGCCTGATTTACGACCGCAACGGCGTGGTGGTGGCGGACAACCGTCCGAGCTTCAGCCTGAGCATGACCCGCGAGCGCTCCGGCGACTGGCAGCAGGTGCTGGACGTGATCGTCGAAGTGCTGGAGCTGACGCCGGAAGACCGGGTGATCTTCGAAAAACGCATGCGCCAGGGGCGTCGGCCGTTCGAGCCGGTGCCGATCCTGTTCGAGCTGACCGAAGAGCAGATCGCCCGGATCGCGGTGAACCAGTTCCGTCTGCCGGGCGTGGAAGTGGTCGCGCAACTGGTGCGTCACTACCCGCAGGGCGCGCATTTTGCGCACTCGGTGGGGTACATGGGGCGGATCAACGAGAAGGAGCTGAAGACCCTCGACCCGGTCAACTACAGCGGCACCCACCACATCGGCAAGACCGGCATCGAACGCTTCTACGAAGCCGAGCTGCACGGCCAGGTAGGTTACGAAGAGGTCGAGACCAACGCCCGGGGCCGTGTGCTGCGGGTACTCAAGCGTACCGATCCGGTGCCGGGCAAGGACATCGTCCTGAGCCTCGACATCAAATTGCAGGAAGCCGCCGAAGCCGCACTGGGCGGGCGACGCGGCGCAGTGGTGGCGCTGGACCCGAACACCGGTGAAGTGCTGGCGATGGTCAGCCAGCCGAGCTTCGACCCGAACCTGTTCGTCACCGGCATCAGCTTCAAGGCTTACGCCGAGCTGCGCGATTCCATCGACCGGCCGCTGTTCAACCGCGTGTTGCGCGGCCTGTACCCGCCGGGCTCGACGATCAAGCCGGCGGTGGCGATTGCCGGTCTGGACGCGGGCGTGGTGACGGCGTCGAGCCGGGTGTTCGACCCGGGTTACTACATGCTGCCCAACTACGATCACAAATACCGCAACTGGAACCGCACCGGGGACGGCTTCGTCGACCTCGACACGGCGATCATGCGGTCCAACGACACCTACTTCTATGACCTGGCGCACAAGCTGGGCATCGACCGGTTGTCGGCGTACATGAACAAGTTCGGCATCGGCCAGAAGGTCTCGCTGGACATGTTCGAAGAATCCCCCGGCCTGATGCCGTCCCGCGAATGGAAACGTGCCACCCGCAAGCAGGCATGGTTCCCGGGCGAGACCCTGATTCTCGGGATCGGCCAGGGCTACATGCAGTCGACCCCGCTGCAGCTGGCCCAAGCCACCGCGCTGGTGGCCAACAAGGGCGTGTGGAACCGTCCGCACCTGGCCAAAACCATCGAGGGCGAGAAGCCCAAGGATGAAAACCCGATGCCGGACATCGTCCTGCGCGATCCGTCGGACTGGACCAAGGTCAACCACGGCATGCAGCAGGTAATGCACGGCGCCCGGGGTACGGCGCGCAAGGCGTCGGTCGGCGCGCAATACCGGATCGCCGGCAAGTCGGGTACGGCCCAGGTGGTCGCGATCAAGCAAGGCGAGAAATACGACCGTTCCAAAGTGCAGGAGCGCCACCGCGACCACGCCCTGTTCGTCGGTTTTGCACCGGCCGACAACCCGAAAATCGTGGTGTCGGTGATGGTCGAGAACGGTGAGTCCGGTTCCGGCGTCGCAGCACCCGTGGTACGTCAGGTGATGGACGCCTGGCTGCTGGATCAGGACGGACGCTTGAAGGCCGAATACGCCAGCCCAATCAGTGCGGAGGCTACGGCCCGTGAAGAATAATTTCGATCGCATGCTCTCCAGCGAGGATGTGATGCGTCGCCGTGCGACGCTGTTGCAACGCCTGCATATCGACGGACCCTTGCTGGTCCTGCTGCTGATCCTCGCCGCCGGCAGCCTGTTCGTGCTGTATTCGGCCAGCGGCAAGAGCTGGGACCTGCTGGCCAAACAGGCCACGTCGTTCGGCATCGGCCTGGTGTCGATGATCGTCATCGCCCAGTTCGAACCGAGGTTCATGGCCCGTTGGGTGCCGCTCGGCTATGTGGTCGGGGTGGTGCTGCTGATGGTGGTGGACATCATGGGCCACAACGCCATGGGTGCGACCCGCTGGATCAACATTCCCGGGGTGATCCGCTTCCAGCCGTCGGAATTCATGAAGATCCTGATGCCGGCGACCATCGCCTGGTACCTGTCCAAGCGCACGCTGCCGCCGCAGCTCAAGCATGTCGGGATCAGCCTGATGTTGATCGGTGTGCCGTTCATTCTGATCGTGCGCCAGCCGGATCTGGGCACGTCGCTGCTGATTCTGGCCGGCGGTGCGTTCGTGCTGTTCATGGGCGGGTTGCGCTGGCGCTGGATCCTCAGCGTGCTGGCCGCCGCCGTGCCCGTGGCGATCGCCATGTGGTTCTTCATCATGCACGACTACCAGAAGCAGCGGATCCTGACCTTCCTCGACCCGGAAAGCGATCCGTTGGGCACCGGCTGGAACATCATTCAGTCGAAGGCCGCCATCGGTTCCGGTGGCGTGTTCGGCAAGGGCTGGCTGCTGGGCACCCAGTCGCACCTGGACTTCCTGCCGGAAAGCCACACCGACTTCATTATTGCGGTGCTGGGCGAAGAGTTCGGCCTGGTGGGCATTTGCGCGCTGCTGTTGATCTATCTGTTGTTGATCGGTCGCGGCCTGGTGATTACCGCCCAGGCGCAGACGCTGTTCGGCAAACTGCTCGCCGGCGCCTTGACCATGACGTTTTTTGTTTATGTTTTCGTCAACATCGGTATGGTCAGTGGCCTGTTGCCGGTGGTGGGGGTACCGTTGCCGTTCATTAGCTACGGCGGAACTTCGCTGGTGACGCTGCTGTCAGCGTTTGGGGTTTTGATGTCGATCCATACGCATCGCAAGTGGATCGCACAGGTTTGAATAAGGTGAAGATTTCAATGCAAGTAATGCGTGACTGGGCGACACGATACGCACCGTGGCTCGGCCTGGTAGGCATCCTTGGCAGCGCGCAGGAAGCGCTGGCCGGCGATTACGAAGGCTCGCCCCAGGTGGCCGAATTCGTCGGTGAAATGACCCGCGACTACGGTTTCGCCGGCGAGCAACTGATGGCGGTGTTCCGCGAGGCCCAGCGCAAGCAGGCGATTCTCGACGCGATTTCCAAACCCGCCGAACGGGTCAAGCAGTGGAAAGAATACCGGCCGATGTTCATCACCGACGCGCGTATCGCCCGGGGTGTGGACTTCTGGCGCCAGCACGAGGCGGTACTGGCCCGCGCCGAGCAGGAATACGGCGTTCCGGCCCAGGTGATCGTGTCGATCATCGGCGTCGAGACCTTTTTCGGACGTAATACCGGTAATTACCGGGTGATCGATGCCTTGTCCACGCTGGGTTTCGACTATCCTCCCCGTGCCGAATTTTTCCGCAAGGAACTGCGTGAGTTCCTGCTGCTGGCTCGCGAAGAACAGGTCGACCCGCTGACCCTCAAGGGCTCCTACGCCGGGGCGATGGGCCTGCCGCAGTTCATGCCGAGCAGTTTTCGCGCCTATGCGGTGGATTTCGACGGCGACGGCCACATCAATATCTGGAACAACCCGGATGATGCGATCGGCAGTGTCGCCAGCTACTTCAAGCGTCACGGCTGGGTGGCCGGCGAGCCGGTGGTCAGTCGTGCCGATGTGCGCGGCGAGCAGGTGGATGAGGGTTTGACCACCGGCATCGAGCCGACGAAAACCGTCGGGGAGTTGCGAGCGCTGGGCTGGTCAAGTCATGATGCGCTGCGCGATGATATGCCGGTTACTGCATTTCGCCTGGAAGGCGACAATGGCCCGGAATACTGGATGGGCCTGAAGAATTTCTACGCGATCACGCGTTATAACCGCAGCGTGATGTACGCCATGGCTGTACATCAACTGTCTGAAGAGCTGGTAAAAGCACGGGGCGTCAAGTAATGCAGGCATTGCCTATCAACAAACCCCTGAAGCTGGTGGCATTCGCTGCGTTGGCGGTGCTGGTCGCCAGTTGCTCGACCAGCCGGGCGCCGACCCAGAAATACGCCTCCAATACCGTTCGTGCCCAGCCGGGTCTGGACATCAACCGGGCCCACAAGGACGGTGCGCCATGGTGGGACGTCGATGTGTCGCGCATTCCGGACGCCACGCCGACTTTGCACACCGGACCGTACAAGGCCAACCCGTACACCGTGCTGGGCAAGACCTACTTCCCGTTGCAGGAGTCCAAGACCTACGTGGCCTCGGGCACCGCGTCCTGGTACGGCACCAAGTTCCACGGTCAGAACACCGCCAATGGCGAGGTCTATGACCTGTACGGCATGAGTGCCGCCCACAAGACCTTACCGCTGCCAAGTTACGTTCGGGTGACCAACCTGGACAACAACAAGAGCGTGATCCTGCGGGTCAACGACCGTGGGCCGTTCTATTCCGACCGGATCATCGACTTGTCCTACGCCGCCGCGAAAAAGCTCGGGTATGCCGAAATCGGCACCGCGCGAGTCAAGGTCGAGGGTATCGACCCGCAACAATGGTGGGCCGCCAAGGGCCGTCCGGCGCCTCTGATGCTCAACGAGCCGCAAGTCGCGCAGAATACTGCGCCGGTGATCACGGCCTCGGCCGGTACCATCGAGCAGTGGACTCCACCGCCGCAACAGCACGCCTCCGACACTGTACCTGTACAGATCGGCGCAAAAAAAAACGCTTCTGCACCAGCGTCTGGCCAGTATCTGCAGGTGGGCGCGTTCGCCAACCCGGACGCTGCAGAGCTCCTGAGGTCGAAGCTCAGCGGGATGGTGAGCGCTCCGGTGTTCATCAGCTCGATCGTGCGCAATCAGCAGACCCTGCACCGGGTACGTCTGGGACCGATCGGTTCGCCGGGTGAAATTGCCCAGGTGCAGAACAGCGTGCGCCTGGCCAACCTTGGTTCGCCAAGTGTGGTCACCGAGTAAGTAATACGTAGCACTTGATTGACGGTTCACCAGCGATTGGGGGGTGAATCAGGTTGTTGGCTCGTCGAAGAACAAAAGCCCGGCAAAGGGTGACTGGAGTGAGCAACTGAACACGCGATGACTCGTTAGAAAGTCATCTGATTAATTTTGCCCGCAAGGGCAGTTTCCATTAGCGATTTCGAGAGACGGATGAACATCACCACCTTTGCCAAACGCCTGTGTCTGCTAGTCCCGCTGCTCCTCTCGCCAGCCGCCTTCGCGGCCGAGATGATGCCGTCGCCACCTCAACTGGCCGCAAAAGCCTACGTGCTCATGGACGCCAGCAGCGGCAACGTGCTGGTGGAGAACAACGGTGACCAGCGTCTGCCACCGGCCAGCCTGACCAAGCTGATGACCGCGTACATTGCTACGCTGGAAATCCGTCGTGGCCAGATCGGTGAAAACGATCCGGTGACCGTCAGCGAAAACGCCTGGCGCACCGGCGGTTCGCGGATGTTCATCAAGGTCGGCTCGCAGGTGACTGTCAGCGACCTGCTGCACGGCATCATCATTCAGTCCGGCAACGACGCCAGCGTCGCGGTGGCCGAGCACATCGCCGGTAGCGAAGACGCCTTCGCCGACCTGATGAACAAGACTGTCGCCGATCTGGGCATGACCAATACCCACTTCATGAACCCGACCGGTCTGCCAAACCCTGAGCACTACTCGTCGGCTCACGACATGGCGATCCTGGCGCGTGCGATCATCCACGAAGACCCGGCTCACTACGCGATCTACTCGCAGAAAGAGTTCTTCTGGAACGGCATCAAGCAGCCTAACCGCAACCTGCTGCTGTGGCGCGACAAGACCGTCGACGGTCTGAAAACCGGTCACACCGACGAAGCCGGCTACTGCATGGTGTCCTCGGCCGTACGTGACGGCATGCGCCTGATCGCCGTGGTGTTCGGCACCAACAGCGAAGTGGCCCGTGCTGCTGAAACCCAGAAGCTGCTGACCTACGGTTTCCGTTTCTTCGAAACCCAGACCTTCTATCAGAAGGGCACCGAACTGGCTCAGGCCCCGGTGTGGAAAGGCACCACCAGCCAGGTCAAGGCCGGCCTGGCTGAAGATCTGACCATGACCCTGCCGAAAGGCCAGCTGAAGAAGCTCGCTGCCAGCATGACCATGAACCCGCAACTGACCGCGCCAATCGCCAAGGGCGACGTGATCGGTAAAGTCGAAGTGAAACTGGACGACAAGGTGGTGCACAGCGCCGACCTGATCGCCCTGGACGCTGTCGAGGAGGGTGGTATCTTCCGCCGCATGTGGGATAGCATCCGTCTATTCTTCTACGGCTTGTTCAACTGATTCGAGTTGACCTGCATGGCCCCGTTCCCGTCCGGAGCGGGGCCTTGTTCGTTACCGGGCTTACGCTTACGAGGCCGTTACGCCATGACCGATACCGAAGTAAAGGCGCCAAAGATCGAATTTCCGCAGGTTGATTATCCGGTTAAGGTGATCAGCGATACGGGCGTCGGCAACAAAGACAAGATCATCGACATCGTCAAGAAACACGCAAAGATCAACGATGAGCGTGTGGACGAGCGTCAAAGCAGCAACGGCAAGTACACCACCATCCAGTTGCACATCGTCGCGACCGACCAGGATCAGCTGTACAACATCAACAGCGAGCTGCGGGCGACCGGCTTCGTACACATGGTGTTGTGATGCCGGGCACGCTGGGCTTTCGCGAACTTGGCCAGATGGCTTACGAGCCGGTCTGGCATGCCATGCAACGCTTTACCAACGAACGCGGCAGTGATGCCGCCGACGAAATCTGGCTCGTCGAACACCCGCCGGTGTTCACTCAGGGGCAGGCCGGCAAGGCCGAACATCTGTTGCTGCCCGGAGATATCCCGGTGGTTCAGGTCGACCGCGGCGGGCAGGTGACTTACCATGGCCCCGGCCAACTGGTGGCGTACCTGCTGCTGGATGTACGCAAACTGGGTTTTGGCGTACGCGACCTGGTCACACGCATGGAGCGGTGCCTGATCGAACTGCTGGCCAGCTACGGCGTCACCGCCGTGGCCAAGCCAGATGCTCCCGGCGTCTATGTCGACGGAGCGAAAATCGCTTCTCTGGGTTTGCGGATTCGCCACGGTTGTTCCTTTCATGGCCTGGCCCTGAACGTGGATATGAACCTGGAACCGTTTCGACGGATTAATCCCTGCGGCTATGCCGGGCTGGCGATGACCCAGCTGAGCGATCACGCAGGATCGATTGAATTTGCCGAGGTAAGTGCCCGGCTGCGCGCGCAGCTCGTCAAACACCTCGACTATGCTGAGCAGACGACCCTGACGGGCGGAATCGACTGATATGACTACTGATGCAGTGCAAACCATGATCCCGACGCTCGACGTGACCGAGCGCCCGGCCCCGCGTCCCAAGGTTGAAGCCGGCGTCAAGCTGCGCGGCGCCGAGAAGGTTGCACGCATCCCGGTAAAGATCATTCCGACCACCGAACTGCCGAAGAAACCCGACTGGATCCGCGTGCGCATCCCGGTTTCGCCGGAAGTCGAGCGCATCAAGAGCCTGCTGCGCAAGCACAAGCTGCACAGCGTCTGCGAAGAGGCATCCTGCCCGAACCTGGGCGAGTGCTTCTCCGGCGGCACCGCGACCTTCATGATCATGGGTGACATCTGCACCCGTCGCTGCCCGTTCTGTGACGTCGGCCACGGTCGTCCGAAACCACTGGACGTCAACGAGCCGGAAAGCCTGGCCATCGCCATCGCCGACCTGAAACTCAAGTATGTGGTGATCACCTCGGTTGACCGCGACGACCTGCGTGACGGCGGTGCCCAGCACTTTGCCGACTGCATCCGCGAAATCCGCAAACTGTCGCCGAACGTGCAGCTCGAGACCCTGGTCCCGGACTACCGCGGCCGCATGGACATCGCCCTGGAAATCACCGCCGCCGAGCCGCCGGATGTGTTCAACCACAACCTGGAAACCGTACCGCGCCTGTACAAGGCTGCGCGTCCGGGTTCGGACTACCAGTGGTCGCTGACCCTGTTGCAGCGTTTCAAGCAGATGATGCCGCACATTCCGACCAAGTCCGGCCTGATGCTGGGTCTGGGCGAGACCGACGACGAAGTCATCGAAGTCATGAAGCGCATGCGCGAACACGACATCGACATGCTGACCCTGGGCCAGTACCTGCAACCGTCCCGCAGCCACTTGCCGGTGCAGCGTTTCGTGCACCCGGACACCTTCGCCTGGTTCGCCGAGGAAGGCTACAAGATGGGCTTCAAGAACGTCGCTTCCGGCCCGTTGGTGCGTTCGTCGTACCATGCCGACGAGCAGGCGAAACTGGTCAAGGCCGAACTGCTCGGTTCCTGATTCAGCGCTGAATGAGAAAATGCCCGCCGGGGTTTACCGCCCGGCGGGCATTTTTTTGCCCGGGGTACACTCGTTACTGACTTTTCCTGCAACCTGCGGCGCATCTGAGCCTCTTCTGTTTGTCGCCGTTCCTGACTACTGTGTGTGCATGACTTCACACAGGGAGATCCATGGATGACCGTTCGACCGACCCACACCCCTTTTCCGCACAAGCCTGTGCCGGCGCTGCCGTCGGAAGGGCTGATAGGCGTCATTGCGCCCGCCGGTCCTGGCGCGCTGGATACCGAAAAGGCCATTCAGTGGATGCGCGCCCGGGGTTACGGTTTGCGGGTGTTTCCCGGCGTCTATGAAAAGGATGGCTACCTGGCCGGCAGCGACGAGGTGCGGCTCAATGATCTGCACGCGGCGTTCGCGGATCCCGAGGTTGACGCAATCATCTGCCTGCGTGGCGGTTACGGCACGCCGCGCCTGCTGGATCAAATCGACTACGATCTGCTGGCTCGCCATGCCAAGCCGTTTGTCGGCTACAGTGACATCACTGCGCTGCACCTGGCGATCAGTCGCTACGCCGGGTTCGTGACCTTTCACGGGCCGCTGCTGAACGCCGACCTGCTGGGGGACAAGGAACCGCCGACGGTGACGTCGTTCTTCGCCATGCTGCGCGGTCAATTGAAGGTCGGCAGTGTGTTGAGTCATCCGGTGGCTTATCCATTGACTACGGTTGAGCCTGGCATCGCTCACGGGCGTTTGCTGGGCGGCAATCTGGCGATGATCGCCGCAACCCTGGGCACGCCTTACGAGATCGACGTCGAAGGGGTGATTCTGCTCATCGAGGATATTAACGAGCCGCTGTATCGGATCGACCGTTTACTGACCCAGATGCGTCTGGCCGGTAAGCTGGCCCGATTGCGTGGCGTGTTGGTCGGGGATATCGCGGGGGTGGATGTCGATGCGCTGAATCGCCTGCTCAAGCAGACCTTCGAGCCGCTGCGGATTCCGGTGTTGTCGGGCTGGCGCAGCGGGCACTGCGATCCGAACCTGACGCTGCCGTTGGGGGCGCTGGTTCGACTGGATGCGGGGAAGAAGGAATTGATGCTGGAGCAGGATGTGGTGATTCGTTAAACGAGCCACAAAAAACCGCCGCCTGAAGAGGCGGCGGTTTTGTTTTTACTGGCTACGCAAGCTTTCCAGCAGCTTGTGTGTCGGGTAGCCGTCTGCAGGCCAGCCAAAGGACTGCTGCGCACTGCGGATCGCCTTGCGCGTATTGGCGCCGATGATGCCGTCAGCGGTGCCCGCGTCGTAGTTGCGAGCGGTCAGCAGGTTCTGCAGCTCGATGCGCTCGGTACGGCTCAGCGGCAGATCATCCTTCGGCCAGGTGCCGTTGATCAGGCCTGCGCCGTTGAAGCGCTCGGACAACAGGCTTACCGCCAGGGCATAGGACGACGAGTTGTTGTACTTGAGGATCGCCCGGAAGTTGTCGAGGATCAGGAACGCCGGGCCACGATAGCCCGCCGGCAGCAGCAGGGCAGCCGACAACTGCTCGGAGCCAGCCGGTGCCTGGCCACCGTTGGGCAGGATCACGCCCAGTTGCCGCCATTCGGCGACACTCTTGCGAATCGCGCCATCTGCCAGGGTGTAGTTGAAACCGCTCGGCAGCTGTACTTCGAAGCCCCACGGCTGGCCACGCTGCCAGCCGGAGCTTTGCAGGTAGTGCGCGGTGGATGCCAGTGCGTCAGCCGGGCTGCCCCAGATATCACGGCGCCCGTCACTGTCAAAATCCACCGCGTGGGTGTTATAGGTGGTCGGGATGAACTGGGTCTGGCCCATGGCGCCGGCCCAGGAACCGAGCATTTTCTCCGGTGTGATGTCGCCCTGTTGCAGGATCTGCAGCGCCGCGATCAGTTGCGCGTGAGCAAATGCCGGGCGGCGACCTTCATAGGCCAGGGTTGCCAGAGAGTTGATCACCGATTTGGTGCCCTGGAACTGGCCGAAATTGCTCTCCATCCCCCACACCGATACCAGCGCCTGGCGGTCGACGCCATAACGTTGCTCGATGCGTTGCAGGATATCGGCGTACTGGTTGATCAGGGCCTGGCCTTTACGTACTCGCAGCGGCGACAGGGCACCGTCCAGGTATTCCCATACCGGGCGGGCGAACTCCGGCTGGCTACGGTCGGCGCGGATCACGCTGGCGTCGAAACTGACGTTGGCAAAGGCGCGGTCAAACACGTCGGGGCGAATGCCGGCGGCCAGGGCGTCCTTGCGGAAACCTGCCTGCCACTCGGCGAAAGTCTGAGTCGGTTGCAGATCGAGGTCGTCACCGGACGGCACTACCGGCGGGATGACCGCAGGGGCCGTGGCAACGGGAGCAGTCTGAAGCGGTTGCGCGTCGGCGGCGGTGGGTTTCTCCGCGCAGGCGACAAGCAGTATGAAACTTGTGGCAGCGATCAGTTGGCGAACGGGCCAACGACGGGAAAGACTGAGGGGCATGCACAGGTCCAGGGGATACGAATCAGGTGCAGACCTTAACATGAGGAAGGGGTGCTGCGCTTCAAGCGGCCAGAAAGTAAGAAGCCTCCCAGCTGTCAGACTGGAAGGCTTCGCGGCGGTAGCTGCCTTTACCCTTGGTTGGTCGTTCCTGGCGGCTGCGGAACAGGGGTTGGGCGACGATGGATTTGGCCTTGTTGTGGCCATGTTTCGATGGCTTTTTGCTCATTAGGGTTCTCGCGAGTGAGTGGGTTTTGCGCGGCAAATGATCTGCCGATGACGGGCGTCTGTCTATAGGACTGAAGGCGCGATTTTCTGTAGGAAATGGTCTGTGCAAAAAAGGGATCGCAGGGTGCGATCCCGGATTTCATTCGGCAGGTAACGTCAGACGCTGACCGGCCATCAACATCGCCAGCCGGCTGAGGCTCATCCACGGCGATCCGGCCGCCTGGCCCTTGATCTGCGCATCGATGCGCTGGGCCTCGAGCAACAATTGCGCCCAGCGTTGCGCCGAGTAGCGTTGCAGGGCCTTGCTCATCAGCGGTTTGCGCTTGTCCCAGACCGGCGGTTTCGCCTGACTGAAGCACTTGTCCAGCGGCGTTCCCTGGCTGTACTGCAGCGAGATATTGGCCAGCAGACGCAGCTCCCGGGCCAGGGCCCAGAGGATCACCGGCGGCTCGACACCTTCACCGCGCAGCCCTTCGAGCATGCGCAGCGCGTGAGCCGGTTCGCCGTTGAGGACTGCGTCGGTCAGGCCGAATACGTCAAAACGCGCACTGTCGGCCACGGCCGCCTGCACGGTTTCGACGGTGATCTGTCCGCCTTCGGCCATCAGCTTGAGCTTCTCGATCTCCTGCGCGGCGGCAAGCAGGTTGCCTTCGACCCGCGCGGCAATCAGTTCCACCGCGTCCTGACTGGCCGACAACCCGGCCTGAGACAGTCGTTGACGAATCCAGCTCGGCAACTGGTTGGCATCCACCGGCCAGATCTGGATGAACTGGGTCTGCTGACCTTCGACCAGCGCCTTGCCCCACTTGGTCTTCTGCGCGCTGCCGTCCAGCTTGGGCAAGCTGATCAACAGCACCGTGTCCTCTGCGGGGCGCGAGCAGTATTCGATCAGTGCGGCTGCGCCCTTGTCACCCGGCTTGCCGGAAGGCAGGCGCAGTTCCAGCAGGCGCTTTTCAGCGAACAGCGACATGCTGGCCCCGGCCAGCAGCAACGTACCCCAATCGAAATTGGCGTCGGCGGCGAACACCTGGCGTTCGTCGAAACCTTGCTGACGGGCAGCGGAACGAATGGCGTCGGCAGCTTCCTGGCACAGCAGCGGGTCATCACCGCTGATGATGTAGACCGGCGCAAGGGCGCCTTGCAGGTGTTTGCCGAGTTGGGCGGGAGCGAGCTTCATAAGAAAGGGCGAACGGGGCGCCTGAGCGCCCCGGACGTCTTACTGCTGCGGCAGTTCGAGCGGCGACTGACGCGGGGTTTCCGCTTCAGCCTTCTGCGCCGCTTCCAGGGCGTCGGCTTCTGCCTTGGCCCGGGCGTTGGCGGCTTGTTGCAGAGCTTCCAGCTGGGCCGGCGTCAGTTGCTGCAGGCGCAGCATCATGCGCTGTACCAGCTCGCGGCGTGTCTCGTTGCGGGCATCGTTGGCTTCCTGGTCGGAACCCACCAGGTTGTTGCCGTCGTGGATGAACACTTTCTGCACTTCAAGCTTGTCGCTTTTGAGCAGCAGGTCTTTTTCGCCACGGATGTCGTAATTGAGCACGGTGGTCACCTGGTATTCGCCAGTACGACCGGCACCGGCGTAGCTGAGGATGCGCTGGTTTTCCTGCTCATCGGCCAGATACAGCTTGTACGGTGCGCCGGAAACGATCCTGACGCCGCTGGCCTCCAGCACCTGGCGCAGTTGCGTCACGGTTTCGCCGTAGGCGTTGCGGGCGCTCAGGTCGAGTTCCTTGATCGCCAGTTCGGTGGTGCCGGTGCCGCGCAGCTGGAAACCGCAGGCGCTCAACAGGACAGCGAGGCCCATCACCAGCAGATTGCGTTTGATCATTGTGTTGCTCCCCTTGAAACCATGTGGGCCGACCCTGCGGCCCGAAAGGTTTTACTGGACGCCAGGCAGACCCGGCGTCCGATCCAATTAGCTGGCGACGATATTGACCAGTTTCCCGGGCACTACGATCACTTTGCGAATAGTCAGGCCGTCGACGAAGCGCAGCACGTTTTCGTTGGCACGGGCGGCGGCTTCGACTTCTTCGCGGGTGGCGGCGGCCGGCATTTCGATCTGGCCGCGCAGCTTGCCGTTGACCTGGATGACCAGCGTCAGGCTGTCCTGTACCAATGCGCTCTCGTCGACCACCGGCCAGCCGGCGTCGATCACGGCATCGGCATGACCCAGCTGATTCCACAACTCGTGGCTGATATGCGGCGTAATCGGAGCCAGCAGCAGAGTAACGGCTTCCAGACCTTCGTGAACCAGCGCGCGATCCTGTTCGGTGTCTTGCGCAGCTTTTTCCAGCACGTTCATCAGCGTCATCACTTGGGCAATGGCGGTGTTGAATTTGTGGTTCTGGCCGACGTCGTGGCTGGCCTGCTTGATGGCCTGGTGAGTCGCGCGGCGAACGGTTTTCTGCTCGTCGTTCAGGCTGGCGATGTCCAGTTTGCCTGGCAGACCCTGGGTTACGTGAGCCTGAGCCAGACGCCAGACACGCTTGAGGAAGCGATGCGAACCTTCGACTCCGGAGTCGGACCACGCTGCGCTCATGTCAGGCGGCGAGGCGAACATCATGAACAGGCGGCAGGTGTCTGCGCCGAACTGATCGATCATCGACTGAGGGTCAACGCCGTTGTTTTTCGACTTGGCCATCTTCTCGGTGCCGCCGATTTCCACCGGCAGGCCGTCGGTTTTCAGCTTGGCACTGGTCACGTTGCCTTTACCGTCGCGTTCCAGATCCACGTCGGCCGGGTTGAACCACGTGTAGGCGCCATTGGCTTCGCGACGATAATACGTCTCGGCGATCACCATGCCCTGGGTCAGCAGGTTCTTGAATGGCTCGTTGGAGCTCACCAGGCCTTCGTCGCGCATCAGCTTGTGGAAGAAGCGCGCGTACAGCAGGTGAAGAATGGCGTGTTCGATACCGCCGATGTACTGATCCACCGGCAACCAGTGGTCAGCTGCGGATTTTTCCACCAGACCGCCTTCGAAGTGCGGCGAGGCGTAACGGGCGTAGTACCAGGACGACTCGACGAAAGTGTCCATGGTGTCGGTTTCACGCTTGGCCGGCTGGCCGCATTTCGGGCAGGTGCACTCGTAGAACTCGGGCATGCGCGCCAGCGGCGAACCGGCGCCGTCCGGCACCACGTCTTCCGGCAGAACGACAGGCAACTGGTCTTCCGGCACCGGCACGTCACCGCAGGCATCGCAGTGGATGATCGGGATCGGGCAACCCCAGTAGCGCTGACGGCTGATGCCCCAGTCGCGCAGGCGGAACTGGGTGCGCGAGGCACCGAGGTTCTTCTTGATCAGGGCGACTTCCATGGCGTCGAAGGCGCCAGCGAAGTCCAGGCCGTCGAACTCGCCGGAATTGATCAGCGTGCCGTGCTCGCCGTAGGCGTCCTGCCATGGGGCCGGGTTGGTTTCACCGGAACTGGTGCGAACCACGGATTTGACCGGCAGGTTGTACTTGTGGGCGAATTCGAAATCGCGCTCGTCGTGAGCCGGCACAGCCATGACCGCACCGTCGCCGTAGTGCATCAGCACGTAGTTGGCGACCCACACCGGCAGTTTTTCGCCGGTCAACGGGTGCTCGACGAACAGGCCGGTCGGCAGGCCTTTCTTCTCCTGGGTGGCGACGTCGGCTTCGGCAACGCTGCCGCCCTTGCATTCGGCGATGAACGCCTGCAGCTCAGGGTTGTTCTTGGCGGCGAGAGCGGCCAGGTGGTGCTCGGCGGCCACCGCAACATAGGTTGCGCCCATCAGGGTGTCCGGACGGGTGGTGAAGACTTTCAGGGTACCGCTTTCGCCGATCGAGTCGACGTTGTACGGGAACTGCACTTCCATCCCGCGCGACTTGCCGATCCAGTTGCGCTGCATGGTCTTGACCTGCTCAGGCCAGCCGGTCAGTTCGTCGAGACTCTCCAGCAGCTCATCCGCGTAGGCGGTGATCTTGAAGTAGTACATCGGGATTTCGCGCTTTTCGATCAGCGCGCCGGAGCGCCAGCCGCGACCGTCGATCACTTGTTCGTTGGCCAGAACGGTCTGGTCGATCGGGTCCCAGTTCACGGTACCGTTCTTGCGGTAGATCACGCCTTTTTCGAACAGGCGGGTGAACAGCCACTGTTCCCAGCGGTAGTAATCCGGCTTGCAGGTGGTGACTTCGCGGGACCAGTCCACCGCGAGGCCCAGGCTGCGCAGCTGGGATTTCATGTAGGCGATGTTTTCGTAGGTCCACTTGGCCGGGGCCACGTTGTTCTTCATCGCGGCGTTTTCCGCCGGCATGCCGAAAGCGTCCCAACCCATCGGTTGCAGGACGTTCTTGCCGAGCATGCGCTGGTAGCGGGAGATCACGTCGCCGATGGTGTAGTTGCGCACGTGCCCCATGTGTAGCTTGCCGCTGGGGTAAGGGAACATCGACAGGCAGTAGTAAGTCTCCTTGCCTGGCTGTTCACTGACTTCAAAGGACTTTTGCTCGTCCCAGAATGACTGGGCGGCGGCTTCGATTTCACGGGGCTGATATTGTTCGTGCATGGCTACTTTTGTACTGGATAGGGGTGGCCTAATCCTCTTCAATGCGACATCCGGAGCGGGCCGGACGGGCTGGAAGTGGAGTTACAGGAAGCGCCGTAGCATACATGACCGCGCTTGGCCTAGGGAAACCCTGATTGCAGCCGTTTAACCCGTTGAAATTGCGGCGAGGGCCGTTGGTCGCGGCGTGCAGCCGGTTTGTGCAGCGAAGCTAAGCTCTAACTGGGGAGTGAGTCTTATCTTCAATGAGGTGAGGGATGGTGGAGTCACAGCAAAGAAACATAACCAAACCCGAGTTGTACGAGCGGTTGATCGATCGTCTGGGAATGGCCCTGGACGCTGCAAAAACCGCTGGACGGCTGCGCGACGAGCGCCCCCTGGAGCTGGAATTGCGTGGCTTGAGCCCCGCCGAGTTCAATCTGGTCAAGGCTTACCTGGATCGCAGTGAGCGTGAAACCCACGGATACCTGTCACAGGCAGTGAAGCAACTCGATGCAGCCCATTCGGCCAAGGTCATCTGGCTCAAGGACAAGGCACCGGGCAGAGAGACCGTAAAAGTGCGCACTCTGCAGGCCAAGTAAACGCATGGCAGGTCAAAAAACGGATCTTTTTCAACGGGATCCGACCCTACTGGTTGTCGCGTTGTATCAACCCACTTAGGCTTCGGGCATCTCTGGAGATGCTCGATGCCTTTTCGTTATTTCATTAAACAACTTCTGTTGCCGCCTGGCCTTCTTTTGCTGCTGTTGCTCGTCGCCTGGTGGTTGCGACGTTCGCGGCCGCGACTGGCCGGGCTGTGCTTCGCCCTGGGTTTTGGCGGCTTTCTGCTGATGAGCCTGCCAGTGGTCGTGCAATGGGGCGCCAAGGCCCTGGAGCGCGAGCCGCCGCTGGCCCGGGATTCATGGACAAGCCTTGCGCAACGCGCCGATGCGATTGTGGTGCTGGGCTCCGGGCGCGAGCGTGGCGATCTGGCCTGGGGTGAGGATCAACCGACGGGCGTCGGGCTTGAGCGACAGCGTTATGCGGCGCGGCTGGCCAAGGCCTCGGGGTTGCCGATTCTGACCAGCGGTGGCCTGCATTACGGTACGCCGCCGACCGAAGCCAAGTTGATGGCCGATTCGTTGCGCGATGATTTCGGTGTGACGGTGCGCTGGCAGGAAGGGGAGAGCCGCACCACGTGGGAAAACGCTGCCTTCAGCGCCAAAATGCTGCTGCCGGAAGGCGTCAAACGTATCGTGCTGGTGACCCAGGCCTGGCACATGCCGAGGGCGGTGTGGAGTTATCAACAGGCGGGATTCGAAGTGGTGCCGGCGCCGGTCGGTTTCCTTGGCACCGACAATGCCCGGCCGTTCGGCGGCTGGCTGCCGGAGTTCAAGTCGATCTGGCAGAGCGGACAGTTGCTGAACGAGGCGGTGGGGCAGGTCGGTTATTCGTTGTTCTACCGAGGGGAAGACAGCGCCGAGTGATCACTCCCGCGCAGAACGCGGGAGTGAGCGGGTTTCAGAGGGTCTTGGACATCCGGTTGGTCATCAGTGCCCAGCCAAACAGCACCGCGCACAGGATGATCAGCGGCCACGAGCGCCACTGCAGATACGGCGTCAGGTTGTGCATGGGCACCACTTCGCCATACAGCACGCCTTGTTCGAACTGCGGAATGCGCTCGGTGATCTGCCCGAACGGGTTGATCAGGCCGGTCACGCCGTTATTGGTCGCACGAATCATCCAGCGCCCGGCTTCCAGAGCGCGCATCTGCGCCATCTGCAGGTGTTGCAGCGGACCGATGGAAGTGCCGAACCAGGTGTCGTTGCTGATAGTCAGCAGCAGGTCGCTGTGTGCGGCCAGGCCGGCAGCGAACTCCGGGTACACCACTTCGTAGCAGATGAACGGTGCAATCTGATAACCCTTGGCCTGCAACAGCGGCTGATCGGCAGGACCGCGAGCAAAGTCGGACATCGGCAGATCGAAGAACGCGATCAGCCCGCGCAGCAGGTCCTGCAACGGCACGTACTCGCCGAACGGCACCAGCTTCTGCTTCAGATACGTGCCGTCGCCTTCGCCGACCACGGTAATGCCGTTGAAGAAGCGTTTTTCGTGACGCACCGTCTGGCGGATCGGCACACCCGTGATCAGCGCCGATTTACGCTCGGCGGCGAAGGTGCCCATCATGTTCAGGTAGCCCTCGGCGGACTCCTTCAGCACCGGGACGGCGGTTTCCGGCCAGATCAGCAGATCCACCGGTTTCGAACGGAAACTCAGGTCGCGGTACAACGCCAGTTGCGCGTTGAGCTGCGCCGGGTCCCATTTCATGCTTTGTTCGACGTTGCCTTGAATGGCGGCAACGGTCAGCGGTGCGCCGGACGGACTGGTCCAGGCGTGGCCTTTCAAGGCAATGCCCGCTACCCACGGTCCAACCAGCAGCACCAGACCCGCGGCGATAAAGCCTTTGCGACCGGTTTGCAGCAGGCGCGGTGCGTTGTAGATCAGCGCAGCGGTCAGTGCCAGGACGAACGACACCAGCCACATGCCGCCCACCGGCGCGAGCCCGGCCAGCGGACCATCAAGCTGGCTGTAACCGGAATACAGCCATGGGAAACCGGTGAGGAACCAGCCACGAAACGCTTCCTGGCCAACCCACAACGCCGCGAAGGCCAGGGCATCGGCCAGCGGCGCCTCGTTACGGCGCAGCCAGCGCGCCCACAGCCATGCTGGCAGGGCGAAGAACCAGGCAATGGCCGCGGTGAAAATCAGCATCAGGAACCCGGCCAGCAGCACCGAAGCGCCGCCGAAGTGGTGGATGCTGTAGTAGATCCAGCTGGTGCCGGCGCCGAACAGGCCGAAACCGAAGCACCAGCCACGGCCGAGAGCCTGGCGCGGGCTCAGCTCGCGCAGGCCGGCATAGAACAGGCCGACCGCCAGCAGGGCCAGCGGCCAGAGGTCGAACGGTGCCAGCGCGAAGGTGGTAATTGCACCGGCCGCCACGGCCAGCAGGTTACCGGGCCAGCCGGGGCGGGTTGTCCAGCGCATTTCAGTCCTTAGAATTAACGAGCAATGGGCGTCAGTCGCAGCAGATGAATCCGACGGCTGTCGGCGTTCAGGATGCGGAAACGATAGGCGCCGATTTCAGTGATTTCGTTGCGTTTTGGCAAGTGCCCGAACGCGCTCATCACCAGCCCGCCGACGGTATCGAACTCGTCGTCGGAGAATTCACTGTCGAAGAACTCGTTGAAGTTCTCGATCGGTGTCAGGGCCTTGATCAGGAAATCACCGCTGGGCAGCGGCTTGATGTAGCTGTCTTCTTCGACGTCGTGCTCGTCTTCGATGTCGCCGACGATTTGCTCGAGCACGTCTTCGATGGTCACCAGACCCGCCACACCGCCGTATTCGTCGATGACGATGGCCATGTGGTTGTGGTTGGCGCGAAATTCACGCAGCAACACGTTCAGACGCTTGGACTCCGGCACGAACGTGGCCGGGCGCAGCAGATCCTTGATGTTGAAGCTGTCGCCGTTCTCCTTGAGGATCAGCGGCAGCAGATCCTTGGCCAGCAGCACGCCCATCACGTCGTCATGGCTTTCGCCGATGACCGGGTAGCGCGAGTGGGCCGAGTCGACCACGGCAGGGAGGAATTCGCGGGGTGTCTGGGTCGCCTTGATGCTGATCATCTGCGAGCGCGGCACCATGATGTCGCGAACCTGCAGGTCAGCCACCTGGATGGCGCCTTCGACGATGGCCAGCGCTTCGCTGTCCAGCAGTTTGTTCTGATGTGCATCGCGCAGCAGCTCCAGCAGCTCCTGGCGGTTCTTCGGCTCGTGGGCAAAAGCCTGGGTCAGTTTACCCAGCCAGGACTTCTGCCCGTTGCTCGATCGATCTTCGCTCATAGCGATTACTCTGAATCCTTTGTTGTAACGATAGGGGATGTTTCGGTTTCGTCGTCCGCGTACGGATCGGGATAACCCAATTCGGCAAGCAACTCGCGTTCCAGTGCTTCCATTTCCTCGGCTTCCTCGTCATCTATATGGTCGTAACCAAGCAGATGCAAGCAGCCGTGAATGACCAGATGTGCCCAGTGGGCCTTCAGTTCCTTGCCCTGTTCGGCGGCTTCGCGCTCAACCACGGCCACGCAGATCACCAGATCGCCCAGCAGCGGGATGTCGAGAAACTCGTCGGGCACCTCGGCGGGAAAGGACAGGACGTTGGTCGCGTAATCCTTGTGGCGCCAGGTGTGATTCAGTTCGCGGCCTTCTTCTTCGTCGACCAGACGAATGGTCATTTCCGAATCGGCGGTGCGCTGGCGCAGGGCCAGTTCGCACCACTGGCGAAATTCGGCTTCGGTCGGCGCAGACGCTTCGGTCGCGATTTGCAGGTCAAGCTCAAGCATCGTGGCGAGTGTCCTTTGGCGCTTCATCGGCCAAACGCGTCTCGAAGCGCTCGTACGCTTCGACGATGCGTTGCACCAACGGATGGCGCACCACGTCTTTGGGCTGGAAGTGGGTGAAGCTGATACCCGGCACATCCTTCAGGACTTCGATGACGTGATGAAGTCCGGACTTGGTGCCGCGCGGCAGGTCGACCTGGGTGATGTCGCCGGTGATCACGGCTGTGGAGCCGAAACCGATCCGGGTCAGGAACATTTTCATCTGCTCGACGGTGGTGTTCTGGCTTTCGTCGAGAATGATGAAGCTGTTGTTCAGCGTACGACCGCGCATGTAAGCCAACGGTGCAACTTCGATCACCTGACGTTCGATCAGCTTGGCCACGTATTCGAAGCCGAGCATTTCATAGAGGGCGTCGTAGAGCGGGCGCAGGTACGGGTCGATCTTTTGCGACAGGTCGCCGGGCAGGAAGCCGAGTTTCTCGCCCGCTTCGACCGCCGGACGCACCAGCAGGATGCGGCGGATCTGCTCGCGTTCCAGCGCATCCACGGCGCAGGCCACGGCCAGATAGGTCTTGCCGGTACCGGCCGGGCCGATGCCGAAGTTGATGTCGTTGCCGAGGATTTCCTTCACGTAGCGCAACTGATTCAAGCCGCGTGGGCGAATCATGCCTTTCTTGGTGCGCAGGGCGACGGAGGCTTCGGCGGGGGCGTGGTTGTCCAGTTGCTCGACGGCCGATTCCTGGAGGAACAGGTGAACCGTATCCGGCGACAGCTCTGAACCCTTGGTTTCCCGGTACAGGCGGCGAATCAGGTTTTCCGCGGAAGTGGTGTGCTTGGGTTCGCCGATCAGCTCGAACTGATTGCCGCGGTTGCGGATCTCGATGGCCAGGCGCTGTTCGATCAGGCGCAGGTGTTCGTCGAACTGCCCGCACAGATTGGCGAAGCGGCGAGCCTCAAAAGGCTCGAGGATGAAACGATGAGGTTCTATGGGTGCGTTCAAGGTCGTATTTAGCCGCCCTGGGGCAATTGGGATGAAATCAAGGATAACGCCAGTGGCGTGGGTGCGAAAGCTCTTAAATAAATGCAGTTCCTGTGGGAGCGAGCCTGCTCGCGATGGGCGTGATGCGGTTCATCTGACAAACCGCGCCATCGTTCATCGCGAGCAGGCTCGCTCCCACAGTTGAACATTAGTGTTACTGGATCAGCGAGCCGCGCAGCGAGTGCGGTTGCGCCGCATCGATGTGCACGTCGGCGAACTGACCGATCAGGGTCGGATTGTCGCAGCGGAAGTTGACGATACGATTATTCTCGGTGCGCCCTTGCAGCTCGCCCGGGTCTTTCTTCGAATAGTCGGTCACCAGAATCCGCTGGACCGAACCGACCATTTGTCGGCTGATCTCGAAGCCTTGCTGATTCAAACGGTGCTGCAAGGCGTTCAGGCGTTCTTTCTTCAGTTCTTCCGGGGTGTCGTCGGCCAGATCGGCCGCCGGAGTGCCCGGGCGCTGGCTGTAGACGAACGAGTAGGAAAAGTCGAAACCGACGTCGGCAATCAGCTTCATGGTCTGTTCGAAATCTTTCTCGGTTTCCCCCGGGAAGCCGACGATGAAGTCCGAGCTGATGCAGATGCCCGGTACGGCAGCGCGCAGTTTGCGCAGCTTGGATTTGTACTCCAGTGCCGTGTGGTTGCGTTTCATCGCCGCCAGGATCCGGTCCGAACCGGACTGCACCGGCAAGTGCAGGTGCTTCACCAGCTCCGGTACTTCGGCGTGGGCCTGGATCAGGCTGTCGGAGAATTCCAGCGGATGCGACGTGGTGTAGCGGATGCGGTCGATGCCGTCGACGGCCGCGACGACGCGGATCAATTCGGCCAGATCCGCCAGACGCCCGTCATGGGTCTGCCCGCGATAGCCATTGACGTTCTGCCCCAGCAGGGTCACTTCGCGCACGCCGTTCTCGGCCAGGTGAATGATCTCGGCGATCACGTCGTCGAACGGCCGGCTGACCTCTTCGCCGCGGGTGTAAGGCACCACGCAGAACGTGCAGTACTTGCTGCAGCCTTCCATCACCGACACATAGGCGCTCGGGCCGTCGATGCGTGGTTCGGGCAGGTGGTCGAACTTTTCGATTTCCGGGAACGAGACGTCCACTTGCGGCAGCTTGCTGATGCGCGCGGCGTCGATCATTTCCGGCAGGCGGTGCAGGGTCTGCGGGCCGAACACCACGTCAACGTACGGGGCGCGATCACGGATCGCCGCGCCTTCCTGGCTGGCCACGCAACCGCCGACGGCGATGACCATCTCCGGGTTGGCCAGTTTCAGTTCGCGCCAGCGGCCGAGCTGGGAATACACCCGGTCCTGGGCGCGTTCGCGGATCGAACAGGTGTTGAGCAGAATCACGTCGGCGTCTTCTGCCCGCGCCGTGACTTCCAGGGCCTGGTGTTCGCCCAGCAGATCGACCATGCGCGAGCTGTCGTACTCGTTCATCTGGCAACCGTGGGTTTCGATGTAAAGCTTCTTGGCCATGGAATAGGGTCGTCACGTGGTTCAAAGAACCGCGCATTATAGGGAACATGTCCCCAGGTTCCTACCGTTGCGCGTCCGGTGGCTATGCTATAGTTCGCGCCCTCATTTTTACCCCGATGTGTTGTCCGCCCGCCATGACCAAACGCGAAGCTCCAATCTACAAGGTGATTTTCCTCAACCAGGGCCAGGTGTTCGAAATGTACGCCAAGCAGATCTATCAAAGTGATCTGTGGGGCTTCCTGGAAGTGGAAGAGTTCGTCTTTGGCGAGCGTACCCAGGTGGTCGTCGACCCGAGCGAAGAGAAGCTCAAGGCACAGTTCGAAGGCGTGGTGCGCAGCTTTGTGCCGATGCATTCGATCGTGCGTATCGACGAAGTGGAACGCCTCGGCACGCCGAAAATCAGTGAAGCCCGTGGCGGTGTTGGCAACGTGATGCCGTTCCCGGTGCCGATGCCTGAGAAGTAAAGTCCAGACCTCATCGACTTCATCGCGAGCAGGCTCGCTCCCACAGTAGATCTCCAGTGTTCAGAGGATCTCTTGTGGGAGCGAGCCTGCTCGCGATGGGGCCAGTATGATCAGGGCAGTGGCGAGAACGGCGTACGCCCGTCGGCGCTCTGCAGTTCCATCAGGTATTTACGGAAAATTTGCCCGAGCACCTGGGTTGCGGTTTCCAGGTCTTCGCGGGACATTTTTTCAGACACTTCGTCGGCGGTGTCGAGTGCGTCTTCGGCGCCGTTGACCGCGGCCATCTTCAGCACGATGTAAGCCTGAATGTTGTTGGCCTGCACGCCTTCACCGTGGAAGAACATGGTGCCGAGCTTGAATTGCGCCTGAGCGTGACCTTGCAGCGAGGCCTTTTCGAAATAGCTCAGGGCTTGATTGAGGTCGCGCGGCGCATTCTTGCCGTCGTAGTAGAACTCACCCAACTCGTATTGCGCTTGCGCATCCCCTTCATCCGCTGCCTTTTGGCAGGCGGCGAGGGCCTGCGTGACATCTTGCGGCTGAGTATTGAGGGTGCAGCGACCCATCGCCGGGATCAACAACGAGTTGCCGCCTGCTTGTGCATGTGCGAGCAGCGGCTGAAGGAGCAACAGGCAGCCCAAGGCAAGGGTGCGGCCGGTGCGGTTCATGGGAATCGACTTACCTCTGAAGGGCGCGCGGACCCGTCGAGGGATCCAATAAGCGCGCATTATGAAATAAGCAGGGGCCACCTTACAAAGTCTTTACTCGATTTTCTGCTGTGTGGGGAATATATCACCCGGTTTGCGGGAGATTTTTGGCAGAAGCGTCGGAGAAAACGCTGGAATGTAGGTGAAAGCTGACGCTGGCAATGGCCAACGTCAGCGATCAAGCCATTACTTCAGTTTGGCGAACGCGCGCTCGGCGGCGTCGAGGGTCAGTTTCAGTTCGGCTTCGCCGTGGGCGATCGAGGTGAAACCGGCTTCGAATGCGCTCGGTGCCAGGTACACGCCACCTTCGAGCATCAGGTGGAAGAAACGACCGAACAGCGCCGCATCGCTGGCCATCACGTCTTCGAAAGTAACGATGTCGTCAGCGCCGCTGAAGTACAGACCGAACATGCCGCCAGCCTGGGTGGTCACGAACGGAATGCCCGCCGCGTCAGCGCGCTGCTGCAGGCCGTCGAGCAGGCGAGTGGTGTAGTCGGTCAGCTCGGCGTGGAAACCCGGACGACTGATCAGGCGCAGGGTGGTCAGGCCGGCGGCCATCGCCAGCGGGTTGCCCGACAGGGTGCCTGCCTGATAGACCGGGCCCAGCGGTGCGATGCGCTCCATGATCGAACGCTTGCCGCCGAAGCAGCCGACCGGCATGCCGCCGCCGATGATCTTGCCGAAAGTAGTCAGATCCGGAGTCACGCCGTAGTAAGCCTGGGCGCCGCCGAGGGCGACGCGGAAACCGGTCATCACTTCGTCGAAAATCAGCACCACGCCGTGCTTGTCGCACAGGCTGCGCAGGCCTTCGAGGAAGCCCGGTGCCGGCGGCACGCAGTTCATGTTGCCGGCCACCGGCTCGACGATGATGCACGCCACATCCTGGCCGACTTCGGCGAGCATTTTTTCAACCGCATCGATGTCGTTGAACGGCAGGGTCAGGGTGTGTTTGGCGAACGCTGCCGGTACGCCGGCCGAACTTGGCACGCCCTGGGTCAGTGCGCCGGAACCGGCCTTGACCAGCAGGCTGTCGGAGTGACCGTGGTAGCAGCCTTCGAACTTGATGATGCTGTCGCGGCCGGTGAAACCACGGGCCAGACGGATCGCACTCATGGTCGCTTCGGTGCCGGAGCTGACCATGCGCACCATCTCCATCGACGGCACCAGCGAGCAGACCAGATCGGCCATCTCGGTTTCCATCGCGGTCGGCGCGCCGTAGGACAGGCCGTGTTGCAACTGGTTACGCACCGCGTCCAGCACGTCCGGGTGGCTGTGGCCGAGGATCATCGGGCCCCAGGAACCGACGTAATCCACATAACGCTTGTTGTCTTCGTCGGTGACGTAGGCGCCTTCGGCGTGCTTGAAGAACAGCGGTGTGCCGCCGACGCTCTTGAACGCGCGAACCGGCGAGTTCACGCCACCGGGAATGTGTTTCTGGGCGTTGGCAAACAGGGTTTCGGAACGGGACATGATCGGGCTCTCAGACTTTTAGTAATTCGTTGAATGCGCGGGCGCGGCGGGTCACTTCGGCGGTGCTGTCGGCGCCGAACAGGCCATGGACCACGGCCAGCAGATCGACACCGTGGGCTACCAGCGGCGCGGCGTTGTCGAGGGTGATGCCGCCAATCGCGCAGATCGGCAGGTGCAGAGTGCGTTTAGCCTCGTCGAGCAGGTCCAGGCTGCAGGTCGGCGCACCGGGTTTGGTATTGGAATTGAAGAAACGGCCGAAAGCGACGTAGCTCGCGCCTTCTTTGGCGGCCTGTTCGGCCAGTTCGAGTTGGGCGTGGCAGGTCGATCCGATGATCGCTTTCGAACCGAGCAGGGCGCGGGTCGGCGACAGCGGGCCGTCGGTCTGGCCCAGGTGGACGCCGACGTTCAGGCGTGCGGCCAGTTCGGCGTCATCGTTGATGATCAACTGGGTCTTGTAGCGTTCGCACAGATCACGCAAGGCCTCGGCCTCACGCAGGCGCCGGGCTTCGTCGCTGCTCTTGTCGCGGTATTGCAGCAGGGTGACGCCGCCTTCCAGCGCCGCCTCCACGTACGGAAGAAACTTGCCGGCCAGCAATGGACCGTCGGTAATGGCGTACAGGCCACGTAGTTTCATCAGGCAGACCTCACGACGTTACGAGCAGAAATCCAGCGGCAGGCGACGCGGCACGAACTGGCCTTTGCCCAGCTGTTCGGCATCGCGCAGGGTGCGCCAGGTGTAATCCAGCGCGGTACGCACGGCGCTGGCCAGGTTTTCGCCCTGTGCCAGTCGACCGGCGAGGGTGCTGGCCAGGGTGCAGCCGGAACCGTGGTAGCTGCCGGGCAGGCGCTGGCACTTGAAGGTTTCGCGCAGGCCGTCACGGCTGTACAGGCGATTGTGGATTTCGGTTTCGTCGCCGTGGCCGCCGGTGATCAGCAGGTTTTTGATGAACGGCAACAGTTTTTCAGCGCACTCGTCCGCGGTGCCATCTGGCAGTTCGGCGAGGATCCGGGCTTCGGGAAGGTTGGGAGTGGCAATGATCGACAGCGGCAGCAGGCGTTCGCGCATGGCGTAGCCGACTTCGTCCTTGCCCAGGCGTCCGCCACCACCGGCGCGCAGCACCGGGTCGCAGACCACTGGCAAGTGCGGGTGCGCCTGGAGCAGTTCGACAATGGTGTCGACCATTTCCAGGGAACCGAGCATGCCCAGTTTCACTGCCGCGACTTCGGAGTCGTTGAGCACGGCATTGGCCTGGGCCAGTACCCACTCACGGTCGAGGACGCGAAAGTCAGTGACGTTGACGGTGTCTTGCACGGTCAGGGCGGTGACGGCCGGAGCCGCATGGCAACCCTGAGCGAGCAGGGCTTCGATATCTGCCTGCAAGCCGGCGCCACCACTGGGGTCGTGGCCGGAGAGACAGAGGACAACGGGGCGGGAGCTGTAGATATTCATGGTGCGCGAGCTTACCACCAAACCTGTTTTTCGGGTGTTGTGGCACAGCGTTCGGCCGATAACCTCGATAACCGGATCCGCAAGGGTTGTAACAATCTGACCAAGCCAACAGCTCTAGCTCGGCGTTTTGCTCTGAAATGCCCGTTCTAGAGCCTTTGTCAGAAAAATTTCCATGGTGCTCAATGGCCATCAACGGCTATGCTAGAGTGGATCCAAACCAATAACAGGTAATACCGGTTTTACGTCATCTCAAAGGGAATGGGGGGCTTCCTGACACAACCGGACAAGCCACGCTGGGGCTTCAATGCGCTATTTGTTGATGTTGCTGTTCTGTTTGCCCCTCCTGGCAAACGCCGTCGAGTTCGACGAGTTCACCCAGAGCCTCCCCCTGGGTCGATCCCTGCAAGTGTTCGAAGACCCGAGCGGTCAGGCGAGCATTGCCCACGTCCGCGCGCAGGCCGCTGCCGGACAATTCAAAAAACACGATAAAGCCACGCTCAATGCCGGTTACTCGCGCTCGGCGTTCTGGCTGAAGATCGACCTGCATTACCGCCCGAGCAATCCGGCGGCGCAGCGTACCTGGCTGCTGGAGCTGGCCTATCCGCCGCTCGATCACCTCGATCTGTATCTGCCCGATGCCGCCGGCGACTATCGCCTGGTGCGCCAGACCGGGGACGCGTTGCCGTTCGCCAGTCGCGAGATCCGGCAGAACAACTACCTGTTCAACCTCACGTTCAAGCCTGACCAGCAGCAGACCGTCTATTTGCGGCTGTCCAGCGAAGGGTCTATCCAGGCGCCGGTGACGTTGTGGTCGAGCACCGCGTACCTCGAAGACCAGCCGGTGCGCCTGTATGTGCTGGGCCTGATTTATGGCGTGCTGTTGGGGATGCTGGTCTACAACCTGTTCATTTACCTCAGCGTGCGCGACACCAGCTATCTCTACTACATCTTCTATATCGCGTCGTTCGGCCTGTACCAGCTGTCAGTGAATGGCGCGGCGGTCGAGTATTTCTGGCCGGACAATCCATGGTGGACCAACGCCTCGACGCCGTTCTTCATCGGTTGCGCGGGGTTGTTCGGCAGCCAGTTCGCCCGCAGCTTCCTGCAGACCAAAAACCACAGCCGCTGGCTTGACCGTCTGTTGATTGCCCTGATCGCCTTCGGCGCGCTGGTGATGGGGCTGTCGCTGATGACCAGTTACGCCCTGGCCCTGCGTCTGGCGACGACCCTGGCGCTGACCTTTACCGTGGTGATTTTCGCCGCCGGGATCCTCGCCTGGTGGCGCGGTCTGCGCGTAGCCCGCTATTTCATCATCGCCTGGTCGGCGTTTCTGCTCGGCGGGATCGTCAACACGATGATGGTTCTGGGTTTGCTGCCGAACGTGTTCCTGACCATGTACGCCAGTCAGATCGGCTCGGCCATCGAGGTGGCGCTGCTGTCGCTGGCGCTGGCCGACCGGATCAACGCGATGCGTGAGCAACAGGCGCAGACATTGTTCGACGCTGGCCAGAAACTTGAAGTGCTGAACCAGCAACTGGCCCACAGCAACAAGCTCAAGGACGAATTCCTCGCGACCCTGACCCACGAACTGCGCACGCCGATGAACGGCGTGATCGGCTCGCTCGAGCTGATGCAGACCGTCGAACTGGACCCGGAACTGGAGCAATACCAGCAGACCGCCGCCGGTTCGGCCCGGGACATGATGCGCATGGTCAACGGCATCCTGACCCTGACCGAGTTGCAGGCCGGCAAGCTCAAGGCAACGCCGGGAAGTTTCAGCTTGCGGGCGGTGGTCGAGGCGCTGCGCGTGCAGTTCGACGGCAATGCGTCGAGCAAGTCGCTGGACTTCAAGGTCGACGTGCTGCCGACCCTGCCGGACCGACTGCATGGCGACAGCGTCAAACTCGCGCAATGCCTGGAATGCCTGCTGGACAACGCGATCAAGTTCACCCGCGTCGGCGGTCTCGCCCTGCGGGTCACCGGCAAACCGTCGACGGACAATCGCCTGGCGTTATCCTTTGCGGTGATCGACACCGGCATCGGGTTTACCGATCTGGGCGAGGCCACGCTGTATCAGCGCTTCTTTCAGCTCGACGGCTCGATGACCCGTGAGTACGGCGGCCTGGGCGTCGGTCTGGCGATCTGCCGACAACTGGTGGAATTGCTCGGCGGCAAACTCACGCACCGTTCCGAGCCGGGACGCGGCAGCCGTTTCCAGCTGGACGTCGAGTTCGAGTTGCCCGCCGTCGAAGCCGCGCCGACGCTTGTTCGCGATGCCATTCGCGCACCCCAGGACTGCACGGTGTTGCTGGTGGACGACAACAGCGTCAATCAATTGGTGATGCGCGGGATGTTGCTCAAGCTCGGTTTCCGCGTGCGCACCGCCGACCACGGTGCCGCAGCCCTCGAATGCCTGCAGCGCGAAGCGTTCGATGCGGTGCTGATTGATTGCCAGTTGCCGCCGCTCGATGGTGCGTCGCTGTGTTGCCAGATCCACGACCTGCCGGGTTGCGCCAACCTGCCGGTGTTCGTGATCGCGCTGGGGGCGGATCGAGAGCATTGCGCCTCCGCCGGCTCGATCGATTACCTGAGCAAACCGGTGAAATTCGAAGACTTGCAGGTCGCCATGCAGCGGCGGGTATTGAGTTGCTGACAGGGTGAAAGCGCCGGTATTTAGGCCGATATGACACTTTGATCGGTCCGGGGGCGGTGCTTAACTGAAGCTCTGGCCGATCAAGGAGCCCCGTCATGAACCTGCACCAGTTCGCCGAAACCCACGAAGTGACCAACCAGCCACCGTCGCTGGACGGCACCAACCTGTACCGCATCGACCTGCCGCTGCAGGAGTGGTCGCGGCGGTTCGGCGCCGGCTGGGCCGAATCGCGGATCGATGCCTACGGCGCATTGGCCGGCGGGCCGCTGATGGAGGCCGGGTTCCTCGCCAACCAGAACAAACCGGTGTTCGCCAGCCATGACCGCTACGGTCATCGCATCGATCTGGTGGAGTTTCACCCGGCGTATCACGAGCTGATGCGCACGGCCATCGAACATGGCCTGACGTCGTTGCCCTGGGCTCATCCACAGGACGGCGCCCATGTTGCCCGCGCGTCGATGTCCTATCTGCACAGCCAGGCCGAGGCCGGCAGCGGTTGCCCGTTGACCATGACCTTCGCCAGTGTCCCCGCGATGCGCTTGCAGCCGGATCTGGCCGAACAGTGGCTGCCGAAAATCCTCGCCACCGAATACGACCCGCGCAATGTCGGCATGGCCCACAAGGCGGGCGTGACCATTGGCATGGCGATGACCGAGAAGCAGGGCGGCACCGACGTGCGGGCCAACACCACCAAGGCTTATCCGGTCGGCGCCAGTGGCCCGGGCCAGGCTTATGAGCTGGTCGGCCACAAGTGGTTCTGTTCGGCGCCGATGTGCGATGCGTTCCTCACGCTGGCGCAGACCGACAAGGGCCTGACCTGTTTCCTGCTGCCGCGCCATCGCCCGGACGACACGCGCAATCAGTTCTACATCCAGCGTCTGAAAAACAAACTCGGCAACCAGTCCAACGCCTCCAGCGAAGTGGAGTTCCGTGGTGCGCTGGCGTGGATGGTCGGCGAAGAAGGGCGCGGCGTGCCGACCATCATCGAGATGGTGGCCATGACCCGCTTCGACTGCATGGTCGGCTCCAGCTCGCTGATGCGACAGGCGCTGACCCAGGCCAGCCATCACTGCGCCCACCGCAAGGTCGGCGGCAAACTGCTCAGCGAACAACCGCTGATGCAGAACGTGCTGGCCGATCTGGCGCTGGAAAGCGAAGCCGCGCTGGCCCTGAGCCTGCGCATGGGCAAGGCGCTGGATCATCTGAATGATCGCCATGAAGCGCAGTTCGCCCGGCTGGTGACGGCGGTGGGCAAATACTGGATCTGCAAGCGTGCGCCGGCAATGATCAACGAAGCCGCCGAATGCATGGGCGGCGCGGGATATGTCGAAGAGAGCATCCTGCCGCGGCTGTACCGCGAAGCGCCGGTGAACTCGACGTGGGAGGGCTCCGGCAACGTGCAATGCCTCGACGTGCTGCGAGCGTTGTCGAAAGAGCCGGGCGTGCTGGATGTGCTGTTCAACGAACTGGGCGACGGCCATGGCGACAAACGGTTGGCCGCGCATATCCAGCAGTTGCAGGCGTCGTTCAAGGACACGGGCGACATTCAGTACCGGGCACGGCAACTGACCGAAGACATCGCTCTGGGGTTGCAAGCGAAGCTGTTGCTGGAGGCCGGGAATGCGGCGGTCAGTGATGCGTTTATCGCCAGTCGCCTGAACGGAGGCGGGCGGGTCTACGGCGCGTTGCCGCGCGGGCTGGATGTCGAAGCCATCGTCGCCCGCTCGACACCGCAAGGTTTCTGAAACACCCTGTGGGAGCGGGCTTGCTCGCGAAGGAGCCGGTACATTCAACATCAATGCTGGCTGTGCTGACGCCTTCGCGGGCAAGCCCGCTCCCACAGGGATCGCCTATACCTGTCAGATTGATGAATAGCCACAACGCCACTGTTTCCGTGACGCCACGATGCAGGCAAGATGAAGCTCTGCAAGTCAGAACACAGGAAGCTGATCGTGACCGAAGCGTTTATTGTCGTTCAAACCGCCGAACAAGCCGTGGATCGTCTGGCCGAGCTGCATGAGCGGGCCACCACGGCGCTGAATTCGGCGCTCAAGCGTTATCTCAAGGATCGCGTCGAGCCCGACGCCGAGCAACGTGCCCTGTTCCGTTATCCCGAACTGCGTCTGACCTACCACTGCCAGGGCGAAGTCCCGCAGACCACCCGCGCCTACGCCAAGGTGCAGTTGCCGGGCACCTACAGCGTGACCGTCACCCACCCGGCGGCGTTTCGCAAATACCTGCTGGAGCAGCTCACGCCGCTGATGCATGACTTCACCGTAACCGTGGAAGTCGGCGTCAGCGAGCAGAACATTCCATACCCGTACGTGGTCGAGCAGGGCGATGAACTGGCCGGCTCCGGCGTCACGGCCGCCGTACTGGCGCGAGTGTTTCCGAGCACCGACCTGTCCGCCGCCACCGATGGCATCGCCGACGGCCTCTATGACTGGGAAAACACCGATCCGCTGCCGCTGGCGCTGTTCGATGCGGCCCGCGTCGACTTCTCGCTGCGTCGTCTGGTGCACTACACCGGCAGCGACTGGCGTCATGTGCAGCCGTGGATTTTGCTGACCAACTACCACCGTTACGTCGACCAGTTCATCGTCCACGGTCTGGAGCAATTGCGCCGCGACCCGCGTTTCGTGCGCATGGTGTTGCCGGGCAACGTGATCATCGAAAAGGGCATGGATCACGGCGAAGCCTCGGCGATTGCCGCCGGCGTCGTCTGGCACCGCTACCAGATGCCGGCCTATCACCTGATCGCCAGCGATGGCCACGGCGTGACCCTGGTGAACATCGGCGTCGGCCCGTCCAACGCCAAGAACATCACTGACCACCTGGCCGTACTGCGTCCGCATTGCTGGCTGATGATCGGTCACTGCGGCGGCCTGCGTCAGTCGCAGACCATCGGCGACTACGTGCTGGCTCACGCTTACATGCGTCGCGACGGGATTCTCGACCGGGTGGTGCCGCCGAACATTCCGATCCCGGCTCTGGCCGAGGTGCAACTGGCGCTGCAGCAAGCGGCGGCCAACATCACCGGCGAGAAGGGCGAAGAGCTGAAGAAGCGCCTGCGCACTGGCACCGTGCTGACCTACGACGACCGCAATTGGGAATTGCGCTGGGCCCAGGAGCGACCGCTGATCAACCTGTCCCGCGCCGTGGCAGTGGACATGGAAAGCGGCACCATCGCCGCTCAGGGTTATCGCCTGCGGGTGCCGTACGGCACGTTGCTGTGCGTCTCGGACAAACCCCTGCACAGTGAAATCAAGCTGCCGGGTTCGGCCAACGCGTTCTACGAGCGCGCGGTCAGCCAGCACTTGAAGATCGGTATCGAAGCGGTGGACCTGCTGCGCACCGAACTCAACTCGCTGCACTCGCGCAAACTGCGCAGCTTCGACGAGCCGCCGTTCCGCTAACGGTTTGTCGTGGTCATTTGGCGGTCGGGGCACTAGCATTGTCAGCCCCGACCGTTAGATGTTCTTTTCGCCATGTCCCGTCCCCAACGTCCATCTTCCCGCCGCCCCGGCGCGAAGCCGTCCTCTTCAGCCCCGCGCCGTGTCGCCAAGGCACCGCCGGCCGAGCCGAAGCTGATCCTGTTCAACAAACCCTTCGATGTGCTGACGCAATTCAGCGACGGCGAGGGGCGGGCGACGCTCAAGGATTACATCGACGTTCCGGGCATCTACCCGGCCGGGCGGTTGGATCGTGACAGCGAAGGTTTGCTGCTGCTGACCAACGACGGTCAGTTGCAGGCGCGTATCGCCGACCCCAAGCACAAACTGGCGAAAACCTATTGGGTGCAGGTCGAAGGCGTGCCGACGGCCGAGCAGTTGCAGCGCCTGCGTGACGGTGTCGAACTGAATGACGGCATGACCTTGCCCGCCGAAGCGCGGCAACTGGAGGAGCCTGAACTGTGGCCACGCAATCCGCCGGTACGCTTTCGCGCAACCATTCCGACAACCTGGCTGGAGCTGGTGATTCGCGAAGGGCGCAACCGTCAGGTGCGGCGAATGACGGCGGCGGTAGGGTTGCCGACGTTGCGGCTGGTGCGGGTCAGGATTGGTGACTGGACGATCGAAGGGCTCGATCAGGGCCAGTGGAAAGAAGTGCCGGCGCGCTTATAAGGCGCCGGATTCGATCAGGCCGATCACCACACTCTTGATGATGAACGCGGCCACGCCCAGGCCCAGCACGAAGAACAGAATGAACGAGCCGAAGCGCCCGGCCTTGGACTTCTTCGCCAGATCCCAGACGATGAAACCCATGAAAATGATCAGGATGCTGACCAGGCCGGTCATCATCCACTCTTCAAATACTGCTGGATCCATCGGGCATCTCCGGCGCTGTGCGGCTGAAAGGGCGGGCGGGAGTATACGCCAGCGGCGAACGACGCAGCATTGACCTGCGTCGGTGTGCCGCAGTCATTCGTCGATTTCAGCTACGCAGATGAGTCAGCGGCAGTTCGGTGCTGTTGAGCACCTGATTCAGCACAAAACTCGAGCGCACGCTGGTCACGCCTTCGATGCGCGTCAGATGCCCCAGCAGCAGTTTCTGGTAGTGATCCATGTCCGGCACCACGACCTTCAGTTGATAGTCGGCATCGACCCCGGTCACCAGGCTGCATTCAAGCACCTGCGGCAAGGTGCGGATTGCCGCTTCGAAGTTCTCGAAACGCTCAGGCGTGTGCCGGTCCATGCCGATCAGCACGTAGGCGGTCAGGCTCAGGCCGAGCATCTTGCGGTCCAGCAGGGCCACCTGGCGCGAGATGTAGCCGTCGTCCTCCAGTTGCTTGACCCGGCGCGAGCACGGGGAGGGCGACAGACCGATGCGCTCGGCCAGTTCCTGGTTGGAGATGCGGGCGTCGCGCTGCAATTCCGCCAAAATGCTCAGGTCGTAACGGTCGAGTTTGCTCATCAATCGGTCCTTGGTTCTAACTATTGCGGCGGATTATCTATCCAGGGTTAAAAATTGCGCAAGTGGTGTTTAATTGAGCAATCTTCGCAATCATCTGTCGCGGCCTCAGGCCTATTCTTATCACCAGAATCACTGCTCGGTAACACAGTCCACTGCGGCCCGCCCAATCAGGCCCGCCGCGGCCGCCGCCCCCACCGGGGACGTGCCGGCCCCCGAGCTGCACACTGTCCAGAAGACGGCGTGAGGTGAGCCGACGTCAAAAGCGTCGAGCCAGGACGAAGTTCTCTAGAAGGGAGGCCGACGGGTCTCCCTTTTTTCTTGCCCGCGATTTGACCTCCCTCGCTCAATAAATAAATGGCGTGACTGATAACCTGTTGCAGAACCCGGTGTGCCCATTCCCGGTCTTAGCTACAAACCCTCTTAATTACAGGGTCCGGCCCGCAGTGAGGAATTTCATGAAGTCGCGTATCTGGCGTCTGGCCAGTGTAGGTTTGCTGTGTGTGAGTGTCTGCGCCCAGGTGCTGGCCGATGAGCCGCAGAATCGCGGCCCCGAGGGTGGCGGTCGCGAGCGTGAGCATCAGGGCCACAACGAAGGCCGTGAAGGCAACAACCAGCCACGTCCACAAAACCAGCCGCAGCAGAATCAGCCGCGGCCGCAGAACAACGAGATCATTCGCGGCGACAACAGCCGCCAGTTCGAGCACAACGGCCAGCAGCACAACAATGGGCAGTGGCAGAACCACGACCAGAACCGTCCGGCCTACAACCCCAACCCGGTCCGCCAGCCGCCACCGCCACCACAACTGCCGGCCAACAGCCTGCCGATCCAGCCGCGCCCCGACACCGTGCGCCAGACCCAGGAACCGCGCCAGGGCTACTACCGCGACGAGCGACCGCAGAATGGCTACCACCAGAACTGGCAGACCGGCAACCGACCCGATGACCGTCGCTGGCCGGGTCGCCCCGACGGGCATGGCAATGGCTGGGGCCCCGGCCCGCAATACCGGCCGGGCCACGTGATCGACCGCTTCCCGGATCGTGACTTCCGCGTCCCCTATCGTGGCCAGGATTATTTCTTCTCCGGCGGCTACTGGTATCGCCCGCAAGGTCCGCGATATGTCGTGGTTCAGCCGCCACGGGGCATCCGTATCCAGTATCTGCCGGATTACGCCCGCGAAGTGTGGATCGGCGGTTCGCTGTTGTTCCTGGCGGCAGGCTCGTACTACGCCTATCAGGAAGCGACCCAGGATTACGTAGTGGTCGAGCCGCCGGTGCAGCAACCGCCGCAACCGACCAACAACGGTTATGACGTGGAAGCCTATCCGGCCAACGGCCAGTCGCCGGAGCAGGTCCAGCAGGACGGCTACCAGTGCTATCAGTATGCGGTGCAGCAAAGCGGTTTCGATCCGCGTACCGCGACCTACCAGCCCGCACCCGAAGTGGTGCAGGCCTACCGTCAGGCCCAGGGCAATTGCCTGAGCAGCCGCGGTTATCAGGTCAACTACTGAGCCCGGGCGGCTTTCACCACTTCCTGCGGGTCGGCGTGCACCAGCACTTCGGCCCGCGGGTAGGCAGCGTGGATCGCATCGGCGGCCTGATCGCTGATGCCGTGAGCGACTGACAGCGTCAGCTCCCCCGGCAATTCCAGGTGCAACTGGACGAACCAGTGATTGCCCGAGATCCGCGTGCGCAGATCATGTGCGCCGAGCACACCCGGCACACCGCAGGCCAGTTCAAGCATGTGCTGACTGACATCCACCGGCAGCTCTTCATCCATCAACACGGAAAAACTCTCCCGGGCGATCTGGATGGCGCTCCAGAGGATGTACACGGCAATCCCCAGGCCGAACCACGCATCCAGTTGATGAAAGCCCAGACCCGCCAGGATCAGGGCGATCAGGATGCTGCCGTTGAGCAACATGTCCGAACGGTAATGCAGCGAGTCCGCGCGCACGGCGTTGGAGCCGGTCTGCTTGATCACCCGATGCTGCAGCATCAGCAGAGCCGCCGTCAGCAGCAGGGAAAACACGATCACGCCGATGCTGATCCAGGGCGCGCCGAGCGGTTCCGGTTGCTGGATGCGCTCATAAGCCTGAAACGCAATCAGCACCGCACTGCCGCCAATGAACAGCGCCTGCGCCATGCCCGCCAGGGATTCGGCCTTGCCGTGGCCATAACGGTGATCGTCATCCGCCGGGCGCAGCGCGTAGTGCACCGCCAGCAGATTGAGCAACGAGGTGACGCCATCGAGGGCCGAGTCGGTGAGGCCGGCGAGCATGCTCACCGAACCGCTCAGCCACCAGGCGATGGCTTTGGCGATGATCAGCGTACAGGCCACCGCCACCGAGGCGCGGGTCGCCAGCCGCAGCAGGCGGGCGTGTTCGGGGCTGGAGGTCATGGGGGCATTGATTCCTTATGCGGCAGGTTGCAGGCCGAACATCGCCAGTTGCTGGGTGCTGCCCTTGTGCTGGATCAGGCGCGGGTCGTCCAGCGGCAGGTTGCGGCCCAGTTCTGTTTCGAGAATAGCCTGCAACTTGAGGTTATCGACCTGACCGTCCGGGCCGACGGCTTGCTTGAGCTTGGCCGGATCGACCTGCGCCGTGCGGCCCGGTTCGAAATAGATCGCGCCGGTGGTGAAGTCCACGGCAAACGCGATCACGCCGGGAAGGATATAGAACAACAGGCCCACGGCATCGAGCACGGCAATCGCCGGGTCGATCTTGCCGTCGATCTGGCCGCGCCGGTCGGGATAGAAAATCGAACCGCACGCAGTGATCTGGGTGAGCAGGGTGGCAACCAGTACACCGCCGATCAGGCGAAAAGGTAAGCGCATGGGAATCTCCTGAGTCATCTGTTAACGAAGCGTCATCGTGTGAAGTTAAGACCCTGACGAACGCTCAGCAGTTCGCCGTTATACTCGGCCCGGCAGGGCATGCCCACAGTAAATTGCGGCCCCGTCTCACCCCTATCGAAATACGTTGAGGATTGAAGTTGTTTTCTCCAGATCCATACCGCGTGATGGCTACCGAATCCTTCCGGGGTTCGGCCCTCCGGGCTAAAGCTGTGAGCGCGCCATGCTGCGTTGCGGGACTTGGTAAGGAAACGACCCTTACCTGCGTCCCGCGCCTTGCCTGGCACGCTCACAGCTTTAACGCGACTCGCAATTTACTGTGGGCACGCCCTGGGGAGCCAGCATGATTTCTTTGCCGATCGATGACGTTTTACCCGCCCTGCGTGAAGCCCTCGCGACACGCCACGAAGCCGTGCTCGAAGCACCGCCTGGCGCCGGTAAGACCACCCGCGTGCCCTTGGCCTTGCTCAATGAAGCATGGCTGAACGGGCAGACCATTCTCATGCTCGAACCCCGTCGGCTGGCCGCGCGCGCAGCGGCGGAACGGCTGGCCAGCGAGCTGGGCGAGAAGGTCGGTGAAACCGTCGGTTATCGTATTCGCCTCGACAGTAAGGTCGGCCCCAACACACGCATCGAAGTGGTCACCGAAGGCATCCTTACCCGGCGTTTGCAGGACGATCCGGCGCTGGAAGGCGTGGGCCTGCTGATTTTCGACGAATTTCACGAACGCAGTCTCGACGCCGATCTGGCGCTGGCCCTCAGTCTGAACGGTCGCGAACTGTTTCGAGCTGAACAACCGCTGAAGATTCTGCTGATGTCCGCCACCCTCGAAGGCGAACGCCTGGCCGGGTTGCTCGACGATGCGCCGATCCTGCGCAGCGAGGGCCGGATGTTCCCGGTGACGATGCGCTGGGGCCGACCGTTCCAGCCCGGCGAATATATCGATCAGCGCGTCACGCAAACGGTGCTCGAAGCGCTGCACGATGAAACCGGCAGCCTCTTGGTGTTCCTGCCGGGGCAAGCGGAAATCCGCCGTGTGCATCAGCAACTGCCGGACGCCATCGGTGAGCGCAGCGACGTGTTGCTCTGCCCGTTGCACGGCGAACTCGACCTGAATGCCCAGCGCGCCGCCATCGATCCGGCCCCGGCGGGCCAGCGCAAAGTGGTGCTGGCCACCAACATCGCCGAGACCAGCCTGACCATCAACGGCGTGCGCGTGGTGATCGACGCCGGGTTGGCGCGGGTGCCGCGTTTCGATCCGGGAAGCGGCATGACTCGCCTCGACACTCAACGCATCTCCAAAGCCAGTGCCACCCAGCGTGCAGGCCGGGCCGGGCGTCTGGAACCGGGCGTGTGTTATCGCCTGTGGTCGCAGGATCAGCACGAACAACTGGCGGCCTATGGCAGCGCGGAAATCCTCTCGGCGGATCTCGCCGGACTCGCTCTGCAACTCGGACGCTGGGGCGTGGCGCCGAGTGATCTGATCTGGCTCGACGTACCGCCGGCTGCCGCTTATGCACAGGCTCAGGATCTGTTGCAGCGCCTCGGTGCGCTGGACGGCGAAACCCTCAATCGCCACGGTCAGGCCATGGCCGAACTGCCGGCGCATCCGCGCATCGCTCATTTGCTTTTGCGCGGTCAGGCACTGGGTCTGGCGAACATGGCGTGCGACGTCGCCGCGTTGCTCGGCGAACGGGATATCTTGCGCGGCGCGGGGGCGGATCTGCACAGTCGCCTGGTGCTGCTGTCCGGCGAAGAACGCGCGGCTCGGGGCGCTCAGGGCGGCGTGCAGCGCGCCCGGCAACTGGCGCGGCAATATCGCGGCTACCTGCGCGGCAAGGCGAGCGAGCCGGTTGCCGATCCGGATCATCCACGCTGGCTCGGCGCTCTGCTGGCGCTGGCCTACCCGGATCGCGTCGCCCAGCAGCGGCGTGCCGGTGGTGCCGAATATCGTCTGGCCAATGGCCGAGCGGCGTTGTTCGCCGAAGCCGACAGCCTGATGAAGGAACCATGGATCGTCATCGCCGACCTCGGCAGCCGCCAAGGTCAGCGCGAAGAGCGGATTTATCTGGCGGCGGATTTCGATCCGGCGCTGTTCGATTCGGTGCTGGCCGAGCAGGTGCACACCGTCGATCAACTGGACTGGGACGAGCGCGAAGGCGTGCTGCGTGCCGAGCGTCAGCGCAAGGTCGGCGAACTGATCCTCAGCCGCGAACCGTTGACCGGTCTCGACGAAAACGCCCGCAGCCAGGCACTGGTCAATCTGGTGCGACGCAAAGGTCTGGAACTGCTGCCGTGGACACCAGAGCTGCGCCAGTGGCAGGCGCGAGTCGCCTTGTTGCGCCAGCTCGATCTGGACGCCAAGGGCGACAGCCAATGGCCGGATGTCAGCGACGCCACGCTGCTGAAAACCCTCGAAGACTGGCTGATGCCGTACCTGGGTAAGGTCTCGCGCCTCAGTCATTTCGCCAACCTCGACCTGTCGAGCATCGTGCGTAATCTGCTGCCGTGGCCGCTGCCGCAACAGCTTGATGAACAGGCACCGCATCACCTGAGCGTGCCCTCGGGCTCGTCGATTCGCCTGGACTACAGCGAGCAGCCACCGATTCTCGCGGTGCGTTTGCAGGAGCTGTTCGGCCTCGCCGACACACCGCGCATCGCCGGCGGCCGGCAGGTGGTCAAACTGCATTTGCTGTCGCCCGCACGGCGTCCGGTGCAGGTGACGCAGGATCTGGCCAACTTCTGGCGCAGCACCTATGCCGAGGTGAGGAAGGATTTGAAAGGGCGGTATCCGAAGCTATTCCATAAGTTGGACCCATGGGTTGAATCGCTTAACAAGAGCAGGTTGACAGATAAGGAGTAATTTGAAATTACGTAACATATAGGCTTGACTACCTTCTGAGATGGAGAGGTAGCCATGTCCTATATTAATTCGCTTCACCAAGGCCGACTGATTCTTATCCCGCATCTGCGTGACGCCTTCGCCAGTCTATATGTCCATGAAGCCCCAACAGGTTCGGCCACCTTGGGGCTCGAAGGGGATGGGCCCAGAATCATTTTCCAGCTCGATGAAGTCGGCGGCGAGCATGACCGTGATTTGTTCAACTTCCCATTTCTATTTCATGCAAATGGCGATCCCTGGCACCAGGCGAACGATTATTTGCTCAGTCTCATGCGTGAAAACACTCCGTTAAATCGGCGCACTGATGACGTTCGGCGTCGTGCAAGCAAGCTGCTTGATTACCTCCTGTTTTGTGAAGATAAAAATCTAGATTGGGAAGACTTTTCCGGTTCTAGACCTCCGCATCGCCCTACCTATAAATACTTCTATCACCTAATTAACGAAGGTCATCGCAGTAATCAGGTGATCAATCAATATACCGCCGCTGTTTATCACTTTTACAAATACGTTTCCGAGCATTGGCTTGATCTCGACATCAAACGTGTCGACACGATTAAGCTGGTACGATTCACAGTGCGGGGTTCTAAAGGCTACAAGGTCATAGAAGCAGAAAAGCGCAGTCAAACGCGGCGCACGGCACCGGTTAGTTCAGTACCACTGGGGTACGTGCGGGAGGATGGCGATGATCTTAGGCCGCTTTCCAATCGTGAGTTAGGTGCGTTTCTTGCCACCATTCGCACAGAAAAAGAATGGTCTGTGGTTGAGCGATTGATTTTGATGACCGCGCTAATGACGGGCGCCCGCAAGCAAACAGTTCTGACCATACGCTTGAAGCATTTGAAGGGCTTTACAGAGGACAGGCTGCAGCCTGAGGGTGCCTATAAATTAAATGCCGGCCCCGGCACCGGCATTGATACGAAATACGACAAACCGCAAGTCCTGTACGTTCCGAAGCAACTTGCCGAAGAACTGGTCACGCTTTCCGAAAGCCCTATTATGAAAGCGCGGCGAAAGAAGTTCCGCGCTCAGTTAGAGGCCAGTCATCCCGGCCTGTCGGTGGCCGAGGACGATATGTATTTGTTTCTCTCCGATCAAGGCAACTGCTATTACATGGCCGAAAGCGATCCGCGCTATACGATTGTGAAATCGCCGCAGACAGGACAGGTAACGGAGACAATTAAGCGCAAATTGATCCAAAAAGCCTCTAGCCCATTTCCGAAAGACTTTACATATCACTGGCTGCGAGCGACCTATGGCTATCAACTCTACCAGCGCTTGCAGCCATTGGTTCAGGAAGGAGCGATAAAGCCTGGCGAAGACATCGACTTTATTCAGAAGCGCATGCACCACGAGTCCAGAGAAACGACGGAGAACTATCTAAAATTGTTCAAGATGACTCACGAAAAAGTCATTGCACAAGAGATTTGGGAGGGCAAGTTATTTAATGGCGGCTACGCGATGCTGAAGGTGGAGGTGCGCGATGAATAGCATTGAGCAATTCGAGCATCGTGTAAATACACAGATTATTAAGCTACGTGAAGTCCCCCATGAGTTTGCCGAACCTGAGCGTTTGCGCCTGCAACTGTCTCCGAAGGAGATGAAGAAGCCATTTGATATTGGCAGTTTCGCGTATGTCATTCGTGGCGAGAATGAAAACGTTTGGGATGATCGCGGCACGCCGGTAGTGATTGAGTCTTTTGTTGAAAGTCGCCGTGAACTCGTTATGAGATTACTGAAGTCCTTGGTCGGTCTGCGTGATTCGAGTGTCCGAGCGCGATTGAGAATTATCGAGTACTTTATCGATTGGCTGAATGCGCAAGGCTATAGAGAAGTGTTTGCCAGCGCATCGCAAGCTCAGGAAGCTTATCAAAACTATACTGCGCACCTGAATTATCAAATTACCCATCAGGCATGGAAGCCTAGAAGTGCTCTAAATTATCAGCGCAATGCTTCCATAGTTATTGAACTGCTTTATCCAGAAGACAGCCACTATATTCTCGCCGGCGCGGTCAGGATAATTGCGGAGAAGGGCTCTGAAACAGCCAGCGTTGCCCATGTTGAGGTGTACCGGGACGTTTGTTTGGCCATAGCCCGGCAATGCAGCGCTTTCGTGCTGAACAATCAGCCGTATCCCTTCGTTGTGAGTATCAGAGATTATGAGGTGGTTGGGTTTCCATCAAACCACGGTTGGGTTGGGCCATTCAAGGAGTCGCCGTCTTCATATAATGCCGGCGAGCGACGGATTGCGACTGTAGAAGAATGGCGGGCAGCTAGAGAAAAAAAAGGTCGAACGCGATTCTATAAATCGGAAGCAGAGCACGACCTAGGAGGCGCGAAGGCGAACTTGGATTCGGCCAACGAAGATGAGCGCCACTGGCACCGGCTTCAGGTGGCGGGTCTTGCCGCGAAAGCCTATGCGAATCTTTTCTTGATGATTACAGGCGCCACTCCGACCGAGTTTGACCAGTTTAGATATGCAGACGCGCTCGAGGTTGAGAAGTCTCCAATCACAAAAGAGCTGTCGGCTGTGAAGTTCCGGGCGGGCGGGAAAGCAACTCTATACAACATCGGGCGGGACACAGGTTTGCCGCTGCTCAAGGAGTACCTGAAGCTTCGTGAGTGGATTCTGAATGGAGCGACACATGATGGGTTGTTCTTTACGATGCTCACGACTGGAAAACGAGTAGGTCCCAAGCACGAATTTTCTTATTTTAAGACAACTGGAATGATGTCTGGGTTCTTTAGGACCGTCAGCGGCAACTTCCTCGACCCCCAGGTAAAGATTCTTTCGCCACGCAAGATGCGAAAGCACAAAAGCCTGGGGATGCACACCGCCGGCGTGTCGCCGTCCACGGTAGCTGCAAACTTGAATCACAGCGAGGCGGTGAATCTATCCACTTATTCGGACGCTACGCCTGAGCAGCAGGCAGCCGAGTTCGGAAAATTCTGGCGGGCCATTCATCATGCCGCTCAAGTCGTTCGTGATCGCAGCGAGAGGCTCCCAAAGGGCGAGATAGCAACGGCGACGGGGCACTGTGACGGGTTCAGCCAGCCCATCCCTGTGCGCGACTCTGGGGCTGTGATAATAGAGCCGAAGTGCCGTAGCCAATACGGCTGCTTTTACTGCGAGCACTATATCTGTCACAGCGATGAAGAAGACTTACATAAAATTGTGAGTTTGCAGTATGTGATCAATGCGGTGCGTAAAGCATCGCCCGATGCGGCACATGCCGAAGCGCTCTACAAAGAATTGTCGATCCGAATCGAGTTCATCCTTGAGGCGCTTGGCGAGCGTTCGAATGCGGTGAGCCAGTTGATCGAAGCGATCAAGGCTAAGGTGTTTGAATACGGTGAACTCACGCCGTTCTGGGAGAACCGCCTGAGCCGTTATGAACAAATGGGGGTGGTATTTTGAACGCTGTTGTCGAGTCCATTGGAAGTCTCTTTTCCAGCGGTCAGTTTCTGCCTGCCAGTGAGCCAGACAAAGCACCCCAACTTCTCGACAAGCCCGCGCCCGATTTCGTACTTTGTCGTGATGAGGAAGGCAACGCCACGGCAGTATACGGCGAGCCCATTTGGGACTTTAACCCTTACCGGCTGAGTGCAAACAAAATCAGCCGAATACTTTTTGATAAGGTGTTCGATGAAAGTGGGCAAGACCAGCAGGCACTGATAGAAGAAGCCAAATATCTGCTGTATTGCATTATCTATTTTGCCGGTGGCGGGCGAAAAGGTGGACTGAGTGCAAGCACATTGAACCAGTATTGGGTCGTGCTGCGCGTGGCCATTCAGTTTTGCTATCAGCAGAAACAGAAGCCCATTGTCGGCGTACTGTACTTACAGCAGCTCTTTACCGTGCCGGTTTATCTGGGGGCTTTTATTGGTAAAGTTAGCTTTAGCAAAAGGGTTCTTGCTGGGATTTTACAAGGATTGACCAGGGTAGGCGAAGCACGGCTGGGTTATGCCGTGCTTAATCCCGACAAATTTGACGGTGATCGACCCAACTACAAGCAGCATCCAGTCATTCCGACTCAAATCTATCTGAAACTCATCAATACTTCCGGCGACCTGCTCGATCAGCTTTATCTAGGTGTTGGACGTCTCGAGTCCTTTATCTCCTGCTTTGCTGATGAGTATTATGGCATCACTTATGACCGTCAGAGATGTCTGGGTATTGGTGGCCAGGCACGCTGGCGACCCGATATGGCGCAAGCGATCAAGGATCACGGTCTGACTTCAGTGTTTGCTGGTGAGTTTGAGTGCCCTTATTTAAGGAGCCTGCAACGCGGCTTAAGAAAGATGCAGGATTTGGTGAAAACGGTGATCCACCTCTACACCGGTATGCGCGATCAGGAGGTGATGCGAATTCCGTATCACTGTTTTTCCGAAAAAGTCGTCAGGCAGGCCGTTATCGATGACCAGGGCATTGAGCGTGATAAGCCGCAGTCAGTAAACGTGCTCTCGACCACGACGAAGTTCACCGGCTACAAGAAAGAAGGCACATGGTTCGCGCCGGGGGAGGTCATCAGGGCGGTCGAAGTCGCCCAGGCGATTTGTCGCGGTCTCGCCAAACTCTACAAGATCGAGTTGGACGCCCGCTGCCCGCTGTTTCTCAATCCGTCCATTCTCAGTTTTTCGCGGAAGAGAGCCGAGGTCGGCGTAGCGAATCTTAAGGATTCACGAGGAACTTTTCTGCGCCGGCCATTGATCGGAAAGGAAGACTTAGATGAGCTGGCGCAGAGCGATCCTTCTCGTGACTTTCACAATGAGCCAGCATTTGCTGTCGGCCAGCCCTGGCCGTTGACAAGTCATCAGTTTCGACGGTCGCTGTCATTCTATGGCAGCAGTAGCGGTTTTCTTTCGTTGCCGACGCTGCGGGTGCAGTTCAAGCACATGACGATTGAAATGGCACGCTATTACTCGAATCACTACGATAACCTGCGCACTGTTTTTGGCTATTACGACGACAAGAAGAAAGACTTTGTGCTGCCAAGCAATCACTTCGCTTTCGAGTATCAGATGGCCATGCCCATGTCGGTGGCGAACCAGTTGATTGCCGATCTGCTGTTTGATGAGGAACCGCTGTTCGGTGGCACAGGTTCGTACATGGCGAAACAGAAAGAGCGTATTAAGTCGGGTGAGATTCAAATTGAGGATGTGCGCGCTGACACCGAACAACGGGTGAAAAACGGTGAAATAAGTTACCGGCCGACGTTGCTAGGTGGCTGTACAAAGGTGGGCCGCTGTGACTCTTTCTTGCTCGGTGACTACACGGAATGCCTGGCTTGCGTGGGCGCGATCATCAAACCCGATAAGATTAATGCGGCGATTAAGGATGCGATGGATGAGTTGTGCAGCTACGCAGAAGGCTCCGGCGAATATCAAATTGTGAAGGGCGATATTGAACGTTTAACCACCTTCAAAGCCCGCCTGATTGACTCAGTAGAGGTTTAACGATGAAGTCTGGTAACGGAACAAGCAACGGGGTGAGCGCTTGCGAGGAAGCCTTACAGCGCCTCTTGGTTGGGAAGCCTGTTGTTCCCGGGCATGTGGGCTTAGACCTGTCGAGACTCACCGCTAGCATAGTTAGTCTGGAAGCCGGATTTGACCGTGGCTACTTGAAGAAGTCGCGTAAAGCGCATTTACCGCTACTGGCTCAAATCGAGGCGGTTCGGACAGAGGCCAGCAAAGGGGCGGTTTCATCGAGCGGCAAACAAATCCGGCAGATGGAAAGTCAGCTGGCAGCGCTGGAAAAAACGCTGTCAATAGTTCAGGTGCAGCGTGACATCGTGCTGGCTCAGAATATGAAGTTGTGGCAACGGGTGCGTGAACTGGAACGGTCGATGGCGTATAGCAGCTCGGACCGCTCATCGAAGGTCGGCCCCCTGCTGCGTGATAAAAATGACAGGTCCTTCACCTCGGCGTGAACTTACTCGAAAGTCTCAGTGTTAGCGGGGTAGAACCCCACCTGAGGCAGTAGGCCGCATGGATCGCATGCAAGCACGTTCGCGATGCGATATAGCTTCTCGACGGTGATGTTGACCTCACCACGTTCGATCCGCCCTACGTAACTACGGTCGATATTGCACGCCAGCGCCAGTGCATCTTGGGAAATCCGGCAGGCCTTCCTCTGCACTCGGATGCGTTCCCCTAACGCTTTCGCCAACTTATCCATGACCGACTCAATTAAACTTGAGGCGGCACTATCGTGCGTTTGCGGACCCACAAGCCACGGATTATAATCCGCATTTCTTCCGCGCTAACTCTTCTGGTACCTCAATGAAATCGGCCTTGTTTATCTTCGACAGGCGTCTGTATGAGCTGCTTCATGAGCCAGGGCGCACAAGCTTTACGACCCGTGAACTGCGAGATACCTATGCTGCTCGCCTAAACGGCCCACAATTTCGTCTCGCCGATGTGCGACGCTATGTGTATGAGCAGATCCGTCGATTGGTGCGCGCGGGCTGGGTTGCACTGGACGAGGATCGTCGTGTCCGAGGACAGGTTTACCACCTGCAGCCGGTTCCGGCGCACCTGCAATTGGAACTGATCGACAACGGTTTTGAGAACAGTCTCATGGCTGCCGCTGTTTCCGAACCAGACACTGCGTTGCGCGACGTGGAGGCTTTGCCGTTTAAGTCGTCAGCCAGTACGGATTTGCAGCTGGAAGCACTCCACAAAGAAGTCCGCTTGGACTTTCTTACTTCAATGGGCGAGGCAGAGCGATTCAAGCTGCTTCTGGACGAGATGCCTTATTTGCGCGACAAGGTTGAAGGCGATTACCTAGAGGCCAGGGATCGCAGTTCTCGTCTTCTGGGCCATTTACGTGCCATTGAGAAGACCCTCAAAACGCTTGCTGCGCCATGATGAGCAGATCGCTACGCAGCTGGCAGAACAGCTGCATCGCCAAGGCATTGGAGCACTTTACCGTCACGCCGCACTTCTTCTGCCAGGCAACACCGGGAGCCGGTAAGACGCGCATGGCCGCTGAATTGGCCAACCGACTGCTTGAGCAGGACCGAATTGATCTGGTGCTGTGCTTTGCACCGTCCTGCCAGGTCGTTGAGGGTTTTCGTTCGACCTTTTCGGAAGTGCTTGGCAGACGTCTCGATGGCCAGATAGGTGCCGTCGGAGGGTCCTACACCTATCAGGCAATGGAATACCGAGATGAGGGCTTCTGGCAGCTTCTTGATGAATATCGGGTATTAGTGGTTTTCGATGAGATTCACCATTGTGCCGGCCACGATCCGCTCCTTAGTAATGCCTGGGGTCAGCAGATACTACATAGGGTGCAGGATCGCGCTACGTTTACGCTGGCCCTTTCTGGCACGCCTTGGCGCTCGGACGACAAAGCCATCGCATTGGCGCGCTACTCGTCACCCGAAGGGCATTTGATCTGCGATTACCGTTATGGCTTGAAGGACGCCATTACTGACGGCGTGTGCAGATCACCTCGCATTGTTCTGCTCGACAATCAGAAGGTGAAACTCACGGAAGAACTGGGTGCGGACAGCTCCGTGAGGCTGTTTCCCAGCATCGCCAAACTTTTGGGGGAGTCACCTGTCACCTATGAGGAACTACTGCGCCATGACGAGGTGATCAACCCAATCCTGGACCTTGGCCGCAGCAAGCTGAACGAGCTACGTCAGGTCAAACCTGATGCCGCTGGTTTGGTGGTGGCCACCGATATCGAACATGCAAAGCAAATTGCACTGGCACTGGAAGCAATGGGGGAAAAATGTCTCATCGTGACTAACAAAACCCCGGATGCGCAGCAGGTGATCAATTCATTCCGGAGTAGCATCTGCCGCTGGATTGTGGCGGTGGGAATGATCAGCGAAGGCACCGACATCCCGCGCCTGCAAGTGTGCTGTTACCTCAGCCGTATCCGCACCGAACTGCACTACCGGCAAGTGCTTGGACGGGTACTGCGACGCACAGGTGAATGGGACCACCAGGCATGGCTATTCATGCTGGCAGAGCCGATGCTTCAAGGCTTTGCGGAGCGGATTGCAGATGATTTGCCGGATGACCTTGCGGTTTTGAGAGAGGCGCAGATACCTGGATTTAACCCAGTATCAAGGTCTAATCCAATGGATGCTTCGGGTCATGTCGAGGGTATCGAAGGTGCTGGGTTAGGTGGCGCAGAATTAGGTGTTGGGTTGCAGGCTGCGAACAGCATTTGGCTGGGTGGCGTTGCAACTGAGCCCATTTACCAGGTCACATTTTCCCAACATTACCGTCAGCAGCTATTGGCTTGTTTTTGATGCTCAGCCAATTGGGACGATCAGCTTAAAACAAAGGCGTGTTGGCGCTGATGCGATTTTGACCCAGGTTGCTGATTTTGACTGATCTATATGCGGCCTGTGAAATCCCGCGTAAACACATCGTTCGCTGAATATTTGGATAGATCAATGAATTCAGGCAGCCTGGGTCAAAATCGCATCAGCGGCAACACGCCGGTCAATGATTGAGAAAGCGACGGCGAATTATCGGCGGGCAGTTGAAGGCATGGGCCAAGGGACCTAAAGGTTATTGCGATTAAACTAATGTGGCCCAGTGGAAGTGCGAGGCCCATCGTCCGTTGTGACGACAGGCCCCATTCACACCACACACAGCGGCCGGCTCTAATATGCTCAGCTTCAAGCGACTGGAACCATTGGCGAAGTTTCATTGACGTCGGAGAGGGGGACGTCGGTGCTGCCGGGAGTCAGAATAACCTTGCGGCAGTTTTCCTGTTTTTTGTCGAAGATCCGGTAACCCTCAGCCGCCTGCTCCAGGGACAACCTGTGGGTGATAATGGCTTCAGGTTGCAGACGCCCTGTCTCGATGTGTTCCAGCAGTTCAGGCAGGAATCGCTGTACATGGGTCTGACCCATCTTGAACGTCAGCCCCTTATCGAAAGCGTCGCCGAATAGAAAGCCGTGAATGAACCCTGAGTACACACCCGGCACACTTACCACACCCCCGCGCCGCACGGCGGCTATGCACTGGCGCAGGGCTTTACCACTACTGCCTTCGAGCTTGAGCGTGGCCAGCACCGTTTCGGTCGTGCTGCCCTTGGCTTCGAATCCGACCGCGTCGATCACCCCGTCCACACCCCTGCTACCCGGTGTCTGGCGGATGATCGTGTCAGCCGGATCATCGTCGTCATCAAAATTGATCGGTATCACACCATAGGTACGCTGCGCGTAATCCAGACGATACGCATGATGGTCGACCATGAAAATCCGCTCTGCCCCGAGCATGCGTGCGCAGGCGGCGCTCAGCAGCCCTACCGGGCCGGCTCCGTAGATCGCCACGCTGGATCCTTGACGGATGTTGGCATTGAGGACCGCTTGCCACGCGGTTGGAAGAATATCGGAGAGAAACAGCACCTTCTCGTCCGCCAGCGTGCCTGGCACCTTGAATGGCCCTGTGTTGGCCTTGGGCACCCTCACCAGTTCAGCTTGGCCACCCGGAATTCCGCCATACATTCGGCTATATCCGAACAGCGCCGCCGGCGGCGGGATCAGCTTCTTGTTCAACGCGGCGCCTGGGCCAGCATTGGTGGTCTCGCACGCGGCGTAAAGCTCCTGCTGGCAGAAGAAACAATCACCATAGGCGATGACGAAGGGAATCACGACTCGATCACCTCGCTCCACGGCCGTGACAGCAGAACCGGTCTCTTCGACGATTCCCATGAACTCGTGACCGAAGATATCGCCATGTTCGACGGTCGGAATTTTGCCGCGGTACAGGTGCAAGTCCGAACCGCAGATAGCCGTCGCTGTAACACGCAAAATGATGTCGTCCGGAGCTTCTAGTATCGGATCCGGCACATTTTCGACTCTGACGTCATGGGTGCCGTGGTAAGTCATTGCTCGCATGTTGATGTCCTCGTACTTTGAGAGAAAGACACTTGTCTTCATACCGAAGGACTTGGGCCCATCTGAGTTCACTATGCTTTCACAAAGTCAGATCAATGGATCTGAGACCTGGGGAACCCAATGACACAAGCCCAGAAAAAAGATGAACAACAGATTTCTAGAGATCTGTCATGAGCCAGTTCGATATTGACTGGTTACAGTGGCCAGCCATGGTGGTGACCGTACTCGCTGCCTGGTGGATTGGGTCCCAGCGACCGAAGCGTCGAATGGCAGGATTTGTATTTTTTATCATTAGCAACGCATTGTGGGTTGTGTGGGGTTATCACACAGATGCGTATGCGCTGATCCTTCTTCAGGTGTTCTTGTTTGTGATGAACCTTCGCGGATTCAGAAAAAATGCGAAGGACGACTGTGACCACCCTGCTTAGCACACACACCAATCCAAGTATTGACCTGTTAATGACAAACGAGTGATGGACCTACAGGAAGTCACTTGGCCCTTAGCCTGATAGCGGATTTACGAGCCAGTTGAGCTACCGCCACTCCTTCAGCTTTACAAAGTCTATGCAGCTCCAAGCACTGGTTGGATGAACAACGGATCGTTGATCTGAATCTTTTCGGATGTAGGCCCCCTAAATTCATGAGCTTTGAGGAACCCACTGAATAAATAGGAGCTTACGTATGTCGCAGAACGGCATCATTCCTGACGGCCATAAGGTGATCGCCAACGGGAACGAAAAAACTCAGGACTTGCTCAGCCGCCTGCTCATAGCACGTGGTCCTGGTGGACAGGAAGACGAAGTACGCGCCATTTGCCTCGAATATCTTTCCCGCTACTGTGATGAATCTTGGGTCGACCAAGCCGGCAACTTGATTGGTCTGCTCAAGTGTCGAGTGCCCGACGCTCAAAGCCGCTCAACAGTACGTGTCATGGGCCATATGGATGAGATCGCTATGGTGGTTAAGCGAGTTGAACCAGACGGCACATTGCGGGTCGTGGCATTGGGCGGAGCTAACCCGGTGAATTTCGGCGTTTGTCCGGTCGATATCCTGGGCGACAGGGAAATACTCTCAGGCGTTCTTTCATTCGGTTCGATGCACGTAACCGGGGGCTCACCACAAGGCAATGATGTCCTGAACGGCGCTGTCCAATGGAAAGACGTCCACGTCATTACGCGAAAAGATCCGAAGACACTTCAACATCTTGGCATTCGGCCAGGAACACGCGTGGTCTTGAGCCAACACTGGAGAACGCCATTTCGCGTTGGAGACGCGACAGCAGCGCACTTTCTTGATGACCGGGCACCTGTCGCAGCCATGCTAAAAGCGGTTGCGCAACTCAGCGAACGCCCTGAGGGTCAGCTCTCTGACGCGTATTTCGTATTCACCACGCTTGAAGAAGAAAATAATGCTGGCGCCATGTACGCCGCCTCTCATTTGCCCGGAGACATCACAATTGCTGTCGAAGTCGGACCAGTTGTGAGCGAGTACGGTACCAAGCTCAGCGTGAATCCCATCATCAATACAGGCGATGAGAAGGGCTACTACTCTCGTGCGGTGGTAATGGCATTGGCAAATGCAGCCCAGCGGTGCCATCTCGATCCGCAATTTGCACTTCTCGTGGACTTTGCGTCCGACGCAAGTGCCGTTATGGGCGCAGGCTTCAGCGCGCAAGCAGGCTGTCTCGCCATACCGACGGAAAACACTCACGGCTTCGAGTTGGTGGTTGATGGCGCAATCGAAGCCTGTGCCGCAACACTGGTGGAGTACCTGACTTCGGTTTAGGGGGCCGCTAAGCTTGGGTAGTTAGCTTGGCGCCTAAAGTTTCCGGCTCTCGCCTATGGCCTCAGCGATCAGGGAAACTCTTTGCTCTATGTCGCCGAGCGCCAGGTGAAGCGACTCGAAGGACAGGTCAATGCATTCATCGTCATCTACGGTCTGATGCCCGCGTAGAGACGGATGACCAGCCGCATTCTCTAATTCCGTGATTAGGCGGTTCAAGATTCGAAGCTCGGAGAAGACTTCCTTGAACAGAGGAGCGAGTTGAGACTTCATCATGCTTAACTCCAACACGATCTCAGACAATCCTGATCACTTTCCGAGCTTTCTGCGCACGTCTGCCACCATCGGGCCTACGGCTTTTACCGCCGCCCTCAACTGATCGGTGCTTACCTCGAATTTATTGCTCCAATAATCCACCTCCCACTCTTCGGACGTATTGATACGCTCGCGGTCTTGGGGGCCACGGTTTTGAAGGTTGTCGGTCATGATGAACCCCTATTTATCTGCTTGATAAATGCTGCGACAACGAGCGTCCGAGAAGATTCTGAGGGTCTGACAGATAGAATAAAGATGTCAGCCGAGGAGCTTGTATCGGACCGTTAAGGACGGAATGCGCTCGGAATCATGTCCAAACTCGGGCTGCGGCGCTCCGTACAGGAGCTCTTCACCTTTCAACCCAGCTAAGTTTTAAGCGCTGGGCTTCTCGTATCGGCATCGGTGACAAGCTATAGGTCGAGGGGTTGCCCAGCATCGGTTAGCGGGTATGGATTGAGCCCGCTTGTCGCTGAGGATGAACACGCATGCATGCGCAGTCCTCTACCGTCATATTTGGAGGACGACGTCATGTATGAAGACAGAAAAGCCCATGCACTTGAAACTTGGCAGCGGCTACTCAATCACCCCGAAATTCGAATGAGTGCGCCCGAGCAGTACGACGAGCTATTGCGGCTTGCCGAAGAATATTGCGAGGAGGGATTCATCTCCCGAGAAGAGCGAAGAGCAATGATCGAGAAGGCGACTGATAACTATAGGCAGGCAGTAGAAAGCCCAAGCCTGGGGACGTAGCTTTATCGCTGGATAGAACGAGTCATAGCCATGCCAACACGGACGCTAATGTCGCGTCAGCGGAGGTGGCTGGCAGCGTAAACCGAAGGATGTTTCGACGCTGCCTTCACGCTTCAGGAAGGGCACACGCGTGCTTCGATTCCCGCACACAGGTTGATCTCACTGCTTCATTTTCGAAAACTATTTCTTAGGCGTCTACTGGCACGTGAATGGATGCCTCCCATCAGCTAAGGGAATTCGCCTAGGCTTGGAAGTTGTTGTTAGAAAGTCGGAACATTGCACCGGTCCGTCCCTCTACATGAAGTGACCCTGGATCAAGGACGACTAAATGGACATCTCCACTTACGCTCCTCTCGTTCCCTCACGCCAAAGTGCCGTGACTCGGCGATTGGCATTCGCGGTAGGGCTGCTATTTTTTGCAGGAGTCATAGCCGCAGCCGGTGTCCTGTTCACAATCGCGAGACATTTGGATAATGACGACGTAAACGATACTAAGTTTTACTCAGCTCGCGCCTTGGATAACCGCATCACCGCTTCCAAAAGTTACATTACCAGTTATGCCTATTGGACCACGGCTTTCGAGCACCTAAACGATCAAGTCGATGTGGACTGGGCCTATACCGATCAAAATATGGGCAAGACGCTGTTCACAACTGACAGTTATGACGGAGTATTTGTACTTGATAGGGAGCGAACGAAATACGCCCTCATCAGAGGCGAGTTGACCCACTCAGACATCGCAGCGTTCCTTGAAATGTCGTCATCCGCGCTGGTTGATCAAGTTCAATCACAGTCTGATCTGACCAAACCCATCAGCACCTACTCTCTCTTTGAGGGATGGCCTGCCATTATCACTGCCTCGGCGATTCTGCCGAACGACGAACGCACCTTGGGAGATCCCAAGACGACCTCTGTGCTTGTTTTCGTAGACAAACTGACGCCTACCAAACTACGCAAGATGGGTAGTGCGTATGGCTTGACCAATCTAACCCTGGCGCTGGACGGCACGCTTGCAGAAAGTCCTCAAAAAGTCGCATTGGACAGCACCGGATATAGCTTGATCGCTGATCTGGACCGTCCTGGCTATCACTTGCTTTGGTCTTTGCTCCCACCCTTGGCCGGCACACTACTAGTGCTGATGCTGCTGACGGCCCTCTTTTTCCGACATGCGCTCCGATCTTCCAGTTATGTCGACACTAGTTTCGAGGCGATGCAACGTTCTAATAAAGCACTTGAAGACGCTAACCACGCCCTTGAGGCCAGCGAAGAGCGTTTCCGAGCAGTAGCCGAGGCTGCGTCGGATTGGATCTGGGAGACAGATGAACGCCACTTCATCACCTACCTATCAGGTCGTTTCAGCACGGTGACGGGATTTGCGGCTCAGCAGTGGCTGGGGAAGGACATCGAGCTTTTACTGCATTGTGATACTACGCCGCTGGCTCTGTGGTTCAGCAAACTGACGGAGGATAGTCATGCGGTCGATCTCAGGTGCATCTATCGTGACCAATCTGGGCAGACTCGTTACTGCAGGCTTTCTGCTCGCCCTATAAGCGAAAAGAATGGCGTCATCGGTTATCGAGGGACCGCCAGCGACATCACCGACGAAGTCGCCGCTCACGCTCAGATTCAACACCTCTCCATGCATGACGCGCTGACCGGCTTACCTAACCGCAACAAGCTTAACCAATTTATTGAGGAAGCCTTACTGCTCAAGGAGCACTCCACACCGCTGTCTGTGTTGATGATCGATCTGGACAACTTCAAACCTATCAACGACTCGCTCGGGCATCCCGTAGGTGATGCCGTGTTGCAGGAGGTTAGTCAGCGCCTTCGTGACTGCACGCGAGCTCAGGACCTGGTCGCCAGGCTGGGTGGCGATGAGTTTGTGGTGGTGTTAAACGGGGTGGATACCCATCAGGAGATCGACAAGTTCTGTACGCGACTTATTGGTAGCCTGCATCAGCCCATCAACCATGAGGAACATGCGCTGCACATTGGTGCAAGCGTAGGGATCGCAGTCAGTCGTCGGCAAGGTTATGTAGGGAGCGAATTGATTCGTTGTGCGGACATAGCGCTGTATCAGGCCAAGGCGGATGGCAAAAATACCTGGTGCTATTTCGAGCCACACATGAGCGACCAAATACTGTCACGTCGACAAATGGAAGATGACCTGCGCTTAGCGATAAAGAACCAGGAGCTCGTGCTGCATTACCAGCCGCGCTACAAGGTCAACGGCCAAGATATCGTTTCTGTAGAAGCACTGGTCAGGTGGCAGCATCCAAAACGCGGATTGCTTGGCCCGGACTTCTTCATTCCGCTAGCAGAGCAGACCGACCTAATTGTTCGAATAGGAAGATGGGTGTTACGCGAGGCTTGTGAAACAGCCCTGACTTGGCCGAACGACGTGATGCTCTCTGTGAATATGTCACCCGCCCAGTTCGCTCACAGTGATGTTGTCGAGGATGTGCGTGAGACGCTGGTGAGTACGCGATTTCCAGCAAGCAGACTTGAGCTGGAGATTACTGAAAACGTCATGCTCAACGATACCGAAGGTGCCCTGGCGACCATGAACATGCTTAAGCAGTTGGGGGTACGTCTGAACATGGACGACTTCGGCACAGGCTATTCTTCACTAGGCTACCTGCGGGCTTATCCTTTCGATGGTATCAAGATAGACAAGCGCTTCATCGCCTCCATAAGCAACGGAGAGAACGATCGTGCGGTGGTCCAAGCCATCATTAGCCTGGGTAAGGCGATGGGGCTGACGGTGACAGCAGAAGGCGTTGAGACGGAAGAGCAACTCGCTATCTTGGGGAACGACGAATGCCATGAGGTTCAGGGCTATTTGATGAGTAGGCCCGTTGACAAAACCACCGTTGCATCTCTATTGGAGACGAAAAATACTCCCGCTTAGATGTAAGTTTCCTGGTCTTCTGATTTAATTTGCATTCAATAATTTATTGTATTCGCGATTGAAGATGTTCCGGGCTTCAAGCGCGCTCCCAAACTTGCCACAGGCTGTAGGCGAGGCAAGTTGGAGCGCGCATTATTTATGAAGCTTATTTGCCGCGACCTAGTTCTAAAGTGAGATTAGTGAATGCTTGCGCCTGATCGTGCGACAGGGCTTTTGAACGCTCAAGCTCCAGCAATATTGCTATAAAAGAATCTATCGAACTTGGAGTTGCACCGATCAAGTCGAAACTGTTTCTGATAAGAGCCGCGGCAACATCTTCTGAATTTTCAATAGCACCTCCGTCAATTTTTTCGATTATTCCAAGCGTTATGTCAGAAACGCGAGGGCTAAGCAGTACTATTTTTTGTAAATTATCATTATGTAGCGACTGAATAATTAATGGCATTTTCGAATCCTCCTTTTTTCAAAGATATCCTTCTAATACAAGGCAAAGGGCCATGTTTAATGCTTTTTTCTTATACATAGAATATCAATCTGTACAACTGTATAACATGTCAGACCTCATCTAAACGAACTGCGATCTTGCATTTCTTTGTTTGCTATAGATTTTTTCTCGAATTGACCACATATCCGCACAAGCGCATAAACCTTGAACTAAATAGCCTTCGCCACCGGTCGTGAATCTCATTATTTTGTACAACTTTAATTCTGGTTTTCTTCTCGTAATTTGGTGGGCAATGCAGCCCTCATTGAAGGTATCCAGGAGAACTGAGATGGCTAACAGCGGAAATAACAATCCAGGTAATTTTGCAAATGATCATGAAAAAGCCTCCGAGGCTGGGCACAAAGGTGGCCAAGCCTCCGGCGGAAATTTTGCAAATGATCCAGAACGTGCATCCGAAGCCGGAAAAAAAGGCGGCGAGCACAGCCATGGTGGCGGCCGGCAGGCCGGTGAAACAGCCTCAGGAGGAGAGAATCAGGGTTCAGGCCGTGGCGGGAATTTTGCCAACGATCCTGAAAAAGCTTCTGAGGCCGGCAAGAAAGGCGGTCAACAAAGCCATGGGGGAAACCATAAATCGTAACGCTGCGTAAGTCGTCAGACCTCGCGAGCATCGCGAGGTCTGACGCAGTTCAGAGGGAGAGAGTCCACGCGGATCTTCGACTGACCAACATTCGTTGACATTGAGCCAAAGCGAACAGATTCCTGCGGACGCTGAGCTTTCTACAGTTCATCCGAGCATGCTGCTGCACAGCGTTTCGATGGTTTCAACGAGTTCCTCGTACTGTACCGGCTTGCAGATATGTCGATCGAATCCAGAGTTTTTGGCTTTCTGCGCCTCTACCGCTACGCCGTACCCTGTTAACGCAATGGCCGGCGTAAATTTGTGCAATTTGGTCTGACGCAAGGACCGAATCAATTCATGTCCATCCATCACCGGCATGCCTATATCGGACAGGATTATGTCGTAATGCTCATCTTCGGCATTCTGCAAAGCAAGCAGAGGTTCGCTAAACGATTTGACTAGCGCATCCTCCATTTCAAGCAACATGCGCATCACTTCCACGACCTCTTCAGAGTCGTCTACCAACAGGACCTTGATCCCCTTGAGCCGACCTTTTTGTTCGGCTTTGGGGGTATCCAAATCAGCATCTGGGGTTTGATCCGAAAGTGGCAGCGAGACCGTGAAAGCACAACCGTGACCTATGCCGGCTGATTTGACGTTGACTGAGCCGTTATGAGCCTGCACAAGCTGACGGACGAGCGACAGACCGATGCCCAAGCCGTCTCGTTGATGAACGCCTGTCCGAGGCTTGGCTTGGTTAAAAAGATCAAAAACGTGCTCGATGTCCGCCGGCGCGAGCCCAATACCATTGTCGATTATTTGTAGCCGCGCCTGGCCCTCATTCACACCAAGGATGATCTGAATGTGAGCATTTTGCTGGGTGAATTTCAAAGCGTTGTGCAACAGATTCCAGATGATCTGCTCCAAGCGAGTCGCATCACCTTCGACGGGCACCGGGGTATCGGGAGACGGCGCGTCGAGAGTGATATCCGCGTGCGGATACTCTTCCACGACAACCAGATGTATGTCTCGCACGAGGGCCCCAAGATCCAGCAACCGGGTCTTGAGCTTAAGCTTACCGGTACGTATCCGGGCTACATCCAGAAGATCGTCAATGATGCGTGCTTGGCTAGCGACAGCGTCGCTAATAGTGGAAACCGCTTTGCTGGCTTTTTCCGCATTACGCACCGAAGGCAGACGGCGCAAGATTTCGGTGTTTAGCTGGATCAGGTTAAGGGGGTGTTTCAATTCATGAGACATGACAGCGAAGAATTCATCTTTCATATGGCTCGAAACCTGGGTTTCCGCCAGCTTCTTGCTTTGTTCTTCGTGCAGCCGCTTATGCCCGGTCAGGTCACGGGCAATCTTGACGTAGCCCATATCCGTTTCTGCTCGCAACAAAGTCACTTCGCCGCTGCAATAGAATCGGCTGCCATCTTTGCGCACGTGCCAGCGCTCATCCTCGCCCCGACCATGCTCTCGAGCTTGGCGCAATTCATTTTCCGGAACACCGGCTTTACGGTCCTCGGACGAGAACAGTAGGTCATAGTAGACGCCAATAACCTCGGTGCTCTTATAACCGAAGATCAGCTCCGCACCGGTATTCCAGTCGGTGATAAGACCTTGCTCGTCTAAAATAATGATCGCAAAGTCATGAGTGCTTTCAGCTACAAGACGCATGCGTTCTTGGCCGAGACGTAAATCTTCTTCCGCCTCGCGGCGCTTGGTGATGTCGATGAAGGTCAACACCGTGCCATCGATGTGGCTCTCGCTGGAGCGATAAGGCAACAAGCGCGCGATGTACCAACGGTGATCGATGCTATTAACCTCACGCTCCATCATATTCAGCGATTCAAATACCGAGGTCGCATCATCCGCCAACTGCGGATAGTTGAGTCTGTGAGTGATGTCGAGCAATGAGCGTCCTGTGTCCACCGGAAGCATGCTGAAAATGTCGGTTGCGCGAGGAGTAAACCACCGGATATGCATGTTGCGATCCACGAAAACAGTCGCGATATCCGTGGAGGCAATGAGGTTCGCAAGATAATCATTGATCTTGTCGGTTTCTTCGACCTTGGTCTTCAGCTCGTAGTTAACCGTCAGCAGCTCTTCGTTGATTGACTGCAACTCCTCCTTGCTGGTTTCCAGCTCTTCGGTGGCCGAACGCAGCTCCTCGTTAATGGCATGCATTTCCTCGTTAGAAGCCTTGAGCTCTTCACTGGAAGTCTCGGAATGCTCAATCGTTTCCTGCAAATGCTCTTTGGTACGTTGCAGCTCGTTCTCCAGGCTGGTGAGCACCTGGTTTTCGGTTTGAAGACTTAATTCCGTATTGTCCGGCCCCGTTAAAATGGGCGAGACACCGAAAACGATCAATCGCACGTCTAGTTCGGCAATCTCGTCCTTGTGCGGCTGAACCAGAATGTCGACGTAGTAGTCTCCCTGCGGATCATGAATTCGCACTTTCCTCGATACGGTTGGCTTACCACTTTGTTGCGCTTGAAAGAGCGTGGTGCGCAGCTCAAGGCGCAGCTGCGGCATAACGAGCCCCAGCACATTTCTACTCATTTCGCCGCCGATGTAACGCAGAAACCTTCCGGAGCTTTCGCTCATATGGAGAATATCGGCGTTGGCATCCACGATCAGGCTCGGCGGTAAACGTTGTTCCAACGCTCGCTGGTGGATGTCTGCATAAGCCACCTTTCGCGTCACGGGCACCATCGGCGGCGGAACCGACATATTGAAAGAGGTGAACCCCCCACGCGGCATTGTCGGCGTGCGGCGGCTCGCAGCCCCTGCCTTGGCGCGGAAAATACGATTGCGTTTATCGACGGGCGTGAACAAATCCGGGCACGCATCTGCGGACTCCGAAGAACCAAGAAACAAATACCCGCCAGGTCGCAGCGCAAAGTGAAACATTTGCAAAATGTCTCGCTGAATCTCGCGCTCTAGGTAGATGAGCAGGTTGCGACAAACGATCAGGTCAATTTGCGAAAAAGGCGGATCGGAGAGCAGGCTGTGATTGGCAAATAGAACCTTCTCGCGGATTTCTTTGCGCACCTTGAAACGCTCACCTTCTTTCAAGAAGTATTGGCGCAGTCGAGTGGGCGGAACATCTGTGAGTATGGCCTCGGGATACTGGCCTGCTCGTCCGGTGGCAATTGCACGCTCATCAATATCCGTAGCGAAGACTTGTACCTTCACTGGATTAGCTTCGAGCTTCTGATGCTCAGTGCATAAAATCGTGAGGCTGTAAGCTTCCTCTCCGGTCGAGCAGCCAGCTGACCAGATCCGAACCTCTTCGCGTTTTGGCTTTTCAAGCTCACTGCCCATCAGGGGCGTCAGCACATGACGCTCCAACGCCTCGAACGCCTCGCGGTCGCGGAAGAAGTTGGTGACGCCGATCAGCATATCGCCGAGCAGATTGCTGGCTTCTTCCGGGGTGTTTTCCAGATATGTGAAATAGGTCGGCAGATCAGGTTGTGCCGTGACTTGCAGTCGGCGTTCGATTCGCCGCAAAACAGTGGCGCGCTTGTAGTGCTTGAAGTCGTGGCCCGTGCGGTTGCGCAGCAGCAACAGAATGTCCTGCAGCGTTTGTTCGGCCAGAGCACGCTCCTTCTCAGGGGTGTCGGAAGGCACCTGCATATCATGTGGAGCAGGCAGCGTGATAGCTTGGGAATTGCGCCAGAGCTCAAGAATTTTCTGCGGGATTTCTGCAACTGGCAGCACCACGTCGACCATAGATGTCGCGATAGCCGCTTGAGGCATTCCATCGAATTCGGCATCCGACGGAGCCTGCACAATGGTAATGCCTCCCTGCTCCTTGATCCTCGACAGACCAACAGCCCCATCGCTGCCAGTGCCAGACAGGACAATGCAGAAAGCATGCTCCTTGTGTACATCTGCCAAATCCCTGAAAAACAAATCAATTGCTACATGGCTGCCAACCGGCCGACTGGTTGGTATGACTCGCAGGTAGCCATCGTTCATGGAAAGCTGATTTGCGGGCGATATCACATAGACATGATTGCGTTCAATGGGGCACGGATCATTGACTTGGCGCACCGGCATTGAGGTGCAGTCTTGAAGAATCTGGTCGGCCACGCTTTCGTGGTTGGGAGACAGATGCAGGACGATTACAAAGGCCATGCCGCTGTCGGCAGGCATTTGCTCAAAGAATGTTTTTAATGCGTTTAGGCCGCCCGCAGACGCGCCAATTCCGACGACTGGGAACGATAGATGACTGGGCGTAACGCCTTCCCGCTGCGGCAGGGAACCAGGTCGTTTCGGAGTCGACTTCATCTGCTATTCCTTCTATTCGCACGAGGTACTCAATCAATCGACAACATTGTATGAGTCATGGTGCAAGCACGATAGAAAGAATTTGAATACGTAGCCCTCTGTCACATTCTGAAAACGCTTAGCGCTACGCCTATCCCCACCGGTGCATCAGGTAATGAACGACGTCTCGGTGCGACTCTCGAACTGTCACGTAGCCCAGGCGCTATACGTTCAGTTTTCAAACTGCGCAACACGCGCGTCATCGGTTACCAAGACAGTTTTCATGACCGCTTATGCTCTAGCGCGTGAAGCCGCTGGCGAAACGGGCGACTGCCATTTTGCGATCCCTGATCCAATTGAAACCTCAGTCGTTGAGGTCTGAACCCGTTGGATCTCACTGATCCTTGGGGATCACTGAAATCTTCCCGTTTCGCTCCAATATCGCAAATTTGATCTCCTCCACTTTTTCGATGCCCTGGCTTGAACGTGCCGCCTCCATGAGGTCCGCTTCAATCAGGCGCGCATGACGCAAGCGTTCATACAGAATTTTGCCGTGCTCGACGAGAACCGTGGGTTCACCATCAATCAGTCGGGAAACGAATGAGGAGCGTCGTTTCAAAAGCGACAGTCCAACATCGACGGCTATCAACGTGACAATGACGACGATGGAGTTGGTCAGCGAAAAGTCATCGCCGAGCAACGCCTGCTGAGTAGCCTCACCGATGACCATGAGCAGCACGAAATCGAAGGTCGTCAACTCTGCCAAAGACCGCCGACCGGCAATCTTGAACAGGATCATCAACGCCACGTACATGGCGGCCGCGCGTAAAACCGAGTCCATAGCTCACCTACGGGAGAATGTATTGAGTAACGTTCACGGGCGAAGATCCCGGCACCGAAAGGCGGCAGGTGTAACCTCCGAGGCCATCACCTCGCAGCGTCAGATAAAGCGTTGCCCGCCCTTGAGGATCCGTTTGCACCCAGAGCTTGATCCCCCCCCCAGCGCTGACCGATTTAATGGGTTCAGGTTGCATGGACTCAATGCTGAAACCGTCGAGAAAATCACCCGAAAGTTCCATTTCTACTTGCGAATCAGGCCGACCGCTGACGGCAATCTTCATCGGGTTCGTCGAACCGTTGCGGTGAAAGATCTCGTAGTCTGCGGATAGCCTGCCGTCGGTGCTATGGACTTTCCGAGCGCTGAGTGGCCCGCGTGAAAACGCGCCTAACAGGGCCATCAGCACCACGACGACCAGGACATACCAGCCCCATCTCTCAAACCGCCAAACCTTCAGCTGATAGGGCATGTCTTCGCACACCGGATGCTTGCGGCTTTGGAAATCAGAATGCTGTTGCTCCTCCATGACCACCGTCCTTAAGCTTGCTCGCCGGTGAGCGCGCGCTGATGGAAATGAGCGATTGCGTCTAAGGCATGCTCGGCGGCCAGCAGCTGCACCTCACAGCGAGAGCCAAAAAATCTGAGCTGGCGGGTGAATACACTTTGGCCCTGTTTCGTTTGGAAGGCCCAAGCAAAACAGATAGTTCCAGCCGGAATACCGTCCACATCATCGGGACCGAGAATACCGGTGGTGGCCAGCGCTACGTTGGCAGGGCTGTCGCGCAATGCCCCAATTGCCATTTCTCGTACCACCTCACAGCTGGTGAGGTTGAACATCTCAATGGTTTTGGGGCTGACATTCAACAAGCGCTGCTTCGCCTCCGGCGAGTAGACCACGTAACCGCTCTCGATCAATTCGCCACTGCCTTCTACTTCAGATAGAAGCGTGATGATTTTGCCGGCGGTGCACGACTCCGCCGTTGTTAGCCGCAACGCGTTTTGGCGCAGATAGGAGACCGTGACGTCAGTCGTAGACATGCGCTTTTCCTTGCCTGTCATGATAGTCAGCACCTGCGACCGCTTGCAGATACGCCTTGTCTGCTGTCCTACGCAACTCTCGCCACTCGTGCCAGGTCACGACATTTAGCCGATCCATTTCATCAGCCTGTCTCAAGAGCTCCTCGTGGTACGCGTCCGGACAGTCCATCCGCAGCGGGCAATCATCCAGTGCCCTATGCCATTGCTCATAGGCACGCAGCTTGGCCTCCTGTGCTGTGGAAAAGACATTTCTGCAGGTGTACATAACAGAGCTCTCGGGCATGGTTTGAATGTTGAGCTTCTGAAATCAGAGACAGTTCACCAGAGTCGACCAGAGGGAGCGTTGACTGTCTTGATTCAGGTTTTCGGGTCAGCAGAGATGATCGCGACAAGAGGAGTAATGCGAGTTTTTTGGAATCATTCAGCCCGAGGTCACTCCTTAGCATATGCGCATTAGGAGGGCCTCATGAGTCAGAACGAGCTGTACGTCATTGAATACCTGCTGCATGGGAAGCCGAAATCATTCGTCATTCGTTCTCCCAAAATGCGCAACGCTGACGCTTGGCATTGGGCTTGCTGCGACGCGGACATAGCGCCCATACCAAAACCCGGAAAGCCGCCGCTCAAGGTATTCAGCAAACCGATGGCCGAGCGATTTGGCGTGACGGATGTTAGATGGCGTGAAACCACCAAATTGGAATGGACTGAGGCTGCCTCACCATGAACCAGACAATCCCATCCTTGGTTGACCAGAATGATGATGAGCTGGCACGTAATACTGCTCTTTTCTTCGAGGCCGACCGACTGGAAACGTATGCCTACAGCCTGATCGAGAGCGATTCGACCAGTGCCGTTTCGTGGGAGCGCTTTACGCAGGCGAAGTTGGTGGCAGATGCCAAAAGAAGCGAGGCGCAGCAAGACCTGTTGCGCATTCGCGGGCAGTTTTCGCCTTCTGCACCTACGTCATGAAGCGACATCCGAGAGTCTAATCCACCCGGCAACTTACAGTTGCTTAACCAAAGGGATCAGTAAGCTGGATCGCCACCGACCACAGACCCAGCACAAGCCAAAACGTCGCAAAAATCCACGGAGTGCGCACCGAAAACATCAGCGCCTTACGGTAGCCCTTATGGGTAGATTCCCGCTCGCAGAACAACGGAGATTCGTCATAGGCCATGCCCATCACCGGCTCGCTGCGCAGCAGCTCACTTTGCTTGTAATACCAGTGGTCAATGATGTCGTATGCCGCCCTGATACCCGGCCACGCGTTGAGCGTGCTTAGCAATCCCAATAGCGCGAGAAAGGGAGGCACAAACAGCGTGAACAACTTGCCCCATTCCGGGTTGAGGTTGCCCATACAGGACGCAAAAGCGATCACGAGAAAGGACTGCGCCGCCAAGTACGCATCGGTTCGATTGGCCAATATCGCCGTCTCGTAATGAATCTCCCGCCGGTAGAACTCCAATCGCTCCCTGGGTGATCCAAACATCTTGGCATTTTGTTCATTCGGCTCAGCTTCGCTGGTCTGTGAAGTCAGGATCCGTGGCAAAGTGCATTACCCCAAAATGACCTGAAGAGATCGGTCATCCTTTGCTGTGCTCAGGTGAAGATGGACCTTTAGTGACACCCCTTGGCCCGGCCACACCCCAGATCACGACGCCCAGCAATGGCACCAGGAAGATCAGAGCCGTCCAGCCGGCCTTGGTCCCAGAAGATTTGTCGCATCTCAGAACGCTGTTCATCGCCCACAGGTCGAGCAGCAAAAGAATGACTGCGCAAGCGATCCAAAAATATTCAGTTTGCATGATGCACCTCCGTTGTTCGTATAGCTTGGGCGAACAACCAATGGATAAGGTTCATACAACGTGACGGTCGGCTTAGTCTAAAAAAAGCTACGGCGTCCAAAGACGCCGTAGCCTGCATCCGACCTACGTTTCAAACGTTATTTTTCGAGAGTTGCCGCTTGGTTACCACCTTGCTCGGCGATCTTCGTCAGCTTCTCGTCCGCACCTTTCTCTTCCGCGAGGGTCGCCGCGAGCAGCGTTGCGGCGTCATCGAGCTTCAGGTGCTTGGCCATTGCGATCAGCGTGCCGTAGCTGGCGATCTCGTAGTGCTCGACTTTCTGCGCTGCACCGATCAGCGCCGCGTCCAGCACCGCGCCTTTTTCGATCTCATCCAGCAACTCTTTGGACTCTTCGACCAAACCCTCCATCGCCACGCACTTCATGCGTTTTAGCTTCAGGCCTGTTAGCTCGACCAACTGATCAATCCGCTCGATCTGGCCTTGGGTTTCTTCAAGATGTGAGGTAAACGCGTCGGCAAGAAGCGGATTGGTCGCGGCTCGGGCCAAACTCGGCAACGCTTTGGTGATCTGCTTCTCGGCACTGTAGACATCGGAGAGCTCATGAATGAACAGATCTTCAACTGTTTTCCTAGCCATTTTCTAACTTCCTTCTGGTCGTTAATTTCACTAAGGCGTAGTAGCCGGAAAGGCATCCACGTATGTGGTGTTCAAAGAAGCTGACCCGCCCCGTTGAGGAGGCGTTCAAAGAGTTTTCCCATCTACAGATGAAGGACACCCAGCTAACCCAACGCGGTATCGAGAAACATCATCACGCCAAAGCCGAGCATCAGACCCAGGGTCGCAGGCGTCTCATGGCCATTGCGGTGCGTTTCAGGAATAACTTCGTGCGACACCACGAAGATCATCGCGCCGGCGGCCAAGCCCAAGGCGACTGGATAGCCCAAGGCGAAACCGCTCGATACACCCAAGCCCACGATTGCGCCCAAAGGCTCCATCAAACCGGAACCAATGGCGATCAGCGCCGCCCGCCACGCCGATATGCCGGTGACCCGCAATGCCAACGCCACGGCAAGACCTTCAGGAATGTCCTGAATGGCGATGGCGGTGGTCAACGGCAGACCAACTTTCATGTCGCCGTTGGCAAAGCTGACGCCAATCGCCATGCCCTCGGGCAGGTTGTGCAGGGTGATGGCCAGGACGAACAGCCACACGCGATTGATGCGTTGGGAGTCAGGCCCCCTCCTGCCGCTTTCCTGGTGCTCGTGAGGTACGAATCTATCCAGCCCGATCATCAGCGCAACACCCAAGGCCAGACCGACCACGACAACACAGGCGGCCAGTAGCTGGTTATCACACAGCGCCTGAGCGGCTTCGATGCCAGGAAGGATCAACGAGAACGAACTGGCTGCCAGCATCATGCCGGCGGCAAACCCCAGCATGATGTCCTGAGTGCGCGAGGCAATATCACGCAGGACGATCGCCACCACGGCGCCGAGAGCGGTCGCCGAAAATCCGGACAATCCGCCTAATGCCGCCAGGCGCAGATTTTCCTTTTCAGCCCCGACCAGCGCTGAGTAACCGCTAATCAACAACAGGACGGTTACCAGCAGGAGGGTCACCCAAAACAGCACCGCAGGCCAGCCACCACTGGACGCCATCCCCCACCAGCTGCGCAGCGGGGTTGTTCCAGACGATTGGGAAAGTGACATGTCGCCTCCTATCGTCCCGTCGCAGATTTCCCATTGGTGCTCACTATGGACGGGCGCAATGTTCGGGCAATCCGCATAGCGGTTCGATCATAGGATGCAGCGGTTGCGTTGAATCGCTCAGACAGGGACTGCGCCAAACCATCGCTGAAAACGCCGGCATTCGAATTCATCTCGTGTACCTCAGATTGCTTGTAAAAAAGCCGCACGCCGTTGCGGCGTGCGGCGCGCTGGCCATCAGGCTTTCGGTTCCCCCTGAACACCCGCACCCAAATCGGCGCCGGTGATGGGGTTACTGTCCGGGTCGGACATGGTTCGAGCCTTCATCTCCAGCAGCAGTGCATCTTCCTCAGCACTGAGCTGAACACTGGCGGCTCCGTCACCACCGTCCACCGCTGGCGTAGGATTTTCCACAAACTCCCAATCATCTCCCTGATTCCATGGACCTCGGGTGCTGCCTTCGCCTTGGGACATGTTGAAGTACACGTTGGTGAACTCAGGCATGCCGGGCAACTTGCCTTGAGGGAAGTTCGGCTGAATGGCGTGCAACGCTTTCTCGAAGGACAGCTGATGGGCAATTTCACGGGTCATGAGAAAGCCCAAGGCTTCTTTAACGCCAGGATCATCCGTCACGTTAATGAGTCGCTCATAGACGATTTTTGCGCGGGCTTCAGCGGCAATATTGGAACGGAAGTCGGCCGTTGGCTCACCGATCGTATCGACATAGGCGGCAGACCATGGCACACCGGCGGAGTTGGTCAGCGGTACACCGGCACCGTACAACAGGCTGGTGATGTGTGAGTCATTGCCGGCACCATTGATGGCCCGGTACAACTCTCCTTCCTCTTCAACGCCTTCGGCCATTCGGCCTTTCGCGCCTTTGTTCAACATGACGATGATGGAGCCGACGATTTCGAGGTGGCTCAGCTCCTCAGTCGCAATGTCCATCAGCAGGTCTTTGCGACCTGGGTCATCCTCGGCCAACGCTTGGGTGAAGTACCGCGATGCTGCCGCGAGCTCTCCTTGGGCGCCGCCAAACTGCTCCAGTAATAGATTGGCCAAGCCTGGATTGGGCTCAGCAACACGCACGGTGTATTGAAGTCGCTTGTTATGTAGAAACATGACAAATCTCCTCAGGTCAGGCGAGGCTCGATGCTCATTCAAAAAATGTCGAATGCGAGCCCACAGACATCTGAAGCGAATCACGAACGAGTAATTGCAATTTGTTTGCACTGACAACGACCGGCGGTTCTTTTGGGGATTTACGGTGCGAATTGCCGCCAGTCGTCGACATTCCTGCATCGAATACAAACCTTTATGGGGCGGCGTGCTCAACCGCTATCGGTGTTCAGCGGATCGTCGGGGAGCACATCGAGGGGAGAGAGATCACCGAATGTAACAAAGAATTTCAGAGCACAGTCGCGGTCGAAAAGTTACTTCACCTCTAGGATTCACGGTCATGAAATTCGCAAAGTTCTGCCAAGCGCTATCGAACTGGTCGGGCAGCTCGAAAACCTTTTTGACGGCCATCCTGCTGATTGTCGCTTGGGCTTTAACAGGGCCGTACTTCCATTACAACGACACGTGGCAACTGATCATCAACACATCCACAACTATCATTACCTTCCTCATGGTGTTCCTCATTCAGAACACACAGAACCGCGATAACGACATCTTGCACCTGAAACTCGATGAACTGATTCGGGCCACGAAGGATGCACAAAACGCCTTCATGTCATTGGATCACTTGGATACCAAGGAGCTGCACGAGCTGCGTAAACGTTACTGCACGATGGGTGAAGAGGAAGAGGTGAAGCTTGACTGCACCGAAACTTCATCCGTTTCGGTGGTAGAGGTCCAGAAGCCGGCCGCACTGCCTCCGGCTGAAACACCAAGGCCGTAACAGACGCAAGAGGGCTTAGAATCAGCTAGGCCCTCGGCACATTTCGCCATCAGTGGAAGCCGGCGGCTCCTGTCAGATTCTTCTGTTTGTTCGTAGCCAGATCGTATCGCAGTTCAGCAATCAACTCAGAGATCGCTCGGGAACTTACTAACGTGTTCGTGGATATGCCGGTAACGAGCAAATCCACTCGTCCCGTTGCAGGGTCCGTCACCCTGACTTGAAGCGAGTTTCCAGGCGTAAGCGTGCATTGGCACTCCAATGGTTGGAAGCTTTCTTCAATGATCCGGCGCAGCTCCAGGGTTGAAATCATTCGTTCCTCCAGTGTCGTTTTCCCGAAGCAAGTTAGGTCAGTGTTGAGTGTCATACACAGGCTCTAGAATCCTTTCGAACCTTTGCGACACTTACGATACATTTCTGGCGACAAAAGTTTGACTTTCACAGCTGAAATAAATGACTGGTTCACGTTTTCATGGCAATTGACTGCTTGAGTCAGTGCCTGCCGACAACGCAGCGACTCCCGAAGCGCGAAGCCACCAGGGTAATTTTAGGCCACCTACGTGAGAGACGATTGAGGCTGATGCACGGGCATAGGAAAACCGAAATGGCGAAAGTGCATTCCCAGTGGGCGGCTCATATTGATTGTGAGTGTCGCCAATGGGCTACGTTGTGGCCCAGAATGTGGGATTAGCGTTCACACGCTTCTTTTCGTCGTGTGTTTGCTGAAGAAAATCGCGTATTGCATCGGCAGTTTGCGTAGCACGGGTCACCACAAAAAAATGACCTTCGCCATGCAGAACATGCAGTTCGGCACCGCGAATGGCACGGCGCAGAATGTGCGCGTTATAAAAGGGGCACCAAAGGATCGCAATCACTGGCGAGAATCAGCGTGCGCTGGCGAAGACGGAACAACCGATGCAGGCTGGTCCAGCCGACCAATGCGGCCAATTGCAGATAATAGGTTCGCGGATTGACGGAGAGCATGCCGTTCGCGACCCCGAAGGACATCAGCGACTTTACCGAACGGCGCGGACCCTTTGCCTCATACGATTTGAGGCTTTTGCCCATGCTCAAAAAATCCAGGACGTCGGCGGGCTTCACCAGCATTGCTGGGCCGGCTGATGTTGCTGCGAGTATCAGGCGACGCACCAGGGTGGGATAACGCAGCGCGATTCCTGTGCCAAAGCACCGCCCCAACTCACGCGGGATACGTCAACCTGGTCGAAACCCAATTGCGTAAGCATCTCGCAATCGTGTCGGCATGGCGTGGTAAACGCATCGGCCAAAGTGGCATTTGGGATTTTCCGACGCCGGGCACGTCCAGCGTGATGGTCGTGTAATCAGACAGCTCCTTCCTTAGGAGGTCGAAGGCACGGATCAAACCACCCAATCCGTTGATCAGGAGCAGCGGTAAACCGTCACCACGAATGGAAACGTTCACCTCCAAATCGTTGATGGATAATTTTTGCGTTGGCAGGACGTTCCCCTTTGCCCCTGTTCCTTGCGAACCAATGTACGCAGATCGCTTGTGAAAAAGGAAACCGTAATCCTGCACCCTTACCACGCGGTCTTCGCATCGTGCACGAAACGTGATCGAGGTTCGGGCCTTCTCTGGCGAAATCATTCAGCAAACGTCTGCCACTCTGTGCCAAGCGTCCGCTTTCGGCCAAAAGCGGACGTCCTGGAGCGACCGCTGTCGGCCAAAAGCAGACTTAGGAACGAGTCTAGAAAAATGAGGGGTGTTTCAATTCAGGGGAGGGATTCCAGCCCTTAGCTATTCCTTCGGTTATGGTTCTGCGCGATAGTGGCGTTGTGTTATCACTTTCAGGATGGACTACTCACCTGAAACCTCATCGGCAGTCCGTGCAAGGAAACGCAGTGAAGACAATTTTCACGATGGTTCTACTTATAGGGTTATACGGTTGCGTTTCCGACTCTCGCAGTTCTGCGCCTACGCTCTGGAAAGATGGCATCATGCTAGAGCAGAAGAAGGTCATCGTAGATGATCAACACGCTAAAGTGATCATGCAGGCATCAGGCGATGTGGCCAACCCAGTAGATTTCGAAGTGGTCCGAGGTAACGATCCGGATAAACGCCCCGATCAACTAGGGACAGTGGTCAAACCGTTTCGCAGTAAAGTCGGCGGATGGTTCAATCGCCTTAACAGCGCCATCTACAAGCATTTCCCCCAGCTAGAAATCCAGGCCGATCCCGGTGAAATTTTGCAAGTGGGGGGGGCATCGACGGTCAGTAGCCAGATTCCGGCGCCGGGGTATCGGACTCTCTACAACGAAGAGTATGTATTCAACCAGTCGAAAGGCAAGTATGAGAAAAAGGTAACCGCCAATCCGACCGTCTCGTCGTATTATTCCTGTGGGCCGATCACCAGTACCTTTATCCCCGAGAAGCAAAAGGTATATCTGGCGGAGTTTGTCTTCGTCGATCAGGGGGACGGGTGTGAACTACAGGTCTATGACATCACGCTGCCCGAACTACGCATCCCAGTCATCGCTATTAACGGAGGGCAGCCTTCGTCTGGCAGGTCGTACCGTTACCCCTAGTTTCTCTACGAAACTTGATAGCCGCTCGGTGAGTTGCGTTCAGACCCTATGCACCTAGATAGACGGTGATTCTTCTCAACGTCGGGGAAGCAGCCGGCAGTATTGCTTTTGGATCTACTTGTGCAAGGTATTGGCGTTGTTGCAGGATGATTGCCGAATAACTAACGGAAGGCCCGAAGCCTACCGTACGAACAAGGCACTTCAATTGTGAATGCACCAGAGACCCTGGCGAACGAAACAGACCTCGGCAATTGTATTATGAAGGTTGACCATGCCGGTGAGCATGGCGCGATCTGTATCTACAGTGGGCAGTTAATAATGGCCCGGCTATTTTTCCCGGATATGGTGGATCAGCTCGAGGAGTTTCTCTCCCACGAACGCCGTCATCGAGCAGTCTTCTTCGCAGAGCTGCAACGTCGCAGCTATCCTCGCTGTCGCAGTTACTGGCTATGCGGTATTGGTGGCTTGGCTTTGGGACTGATCACTGGCCTCTGTGGCCGGAAAGCTATTGTTGCCACCACCGTGGCAGTTGAAAGTGTGGTGCTCAAACACCTGGCCCATCAGCTTCAGGTTCTGGGCGATATCGATCCGCATGCGGTGGTGGCCATCGCATCGATCGTGCAGGAAGAACAGCACCACCACGATCACTCAGCTGCGCAAATCGATGTAAGCGATCCTTGGTTTAGAGTACTGTCACCGATGGTGATTGCTTGGACTGAAGCCGTGATATGGATGGGTATGCGTTCTTAGTAAAAGCACCAAATAGCTTGTCCACCAGCAATGCAATGAACGACCGTACTTTCTGGTCGTCAGCGAACGTAGTCACACGTTCACTTCTGGCCGAACGCAGCCGCTCATGAGAGACCGCTTTCGGCCAATTGCAGTCATTGACAAACGTGAAGCTATGAGTCCAGTTGCGCTCACCTAGATTGGCGAAGTGACGGTTTAGCCCCTGCTAAACGTTTCCAAACAGCTGGCTGTATAGTTCATTTATGGTTTTCAGCTTAACAAAGTTGCCTTTGTTCAATATGCGAATATTCGGTCTTTCCAGTTTAATGCCAGCAGCATCACCTTTCGTGTGTTTGGCGGTTTTTAAACCTTCTAGGCTAGGCAGTGGCTGACCCGGGCCAGCACCAAAATAATAAAATGGTCCAAGTTCAAGCGTGTCATTATCGAAGTAGATCAATACAACGCAGCCAGACGGTTTCTTTGCTAAAGAAATGTGAATCTTATGCGAGGCCGTAGCCGAGCCGGTAAATGTGGCTTTAAGTTGAATATGCCTAATAATGCCATTTGCTTCGGCAATGATGTCGTATCCGGATCTATCGACCTCTGGCTTAGAAATTTCAAGACTGAAATCTTTATTTTTCCATGAGAGCTTTAGTAATTCACCAACGAGCAAATGTTCGATTAGCTTCTCACGATATGAGGAGTGTAGTGAGTGTTCAGTCACTTTTGGCGGCCTGTGGTTGGTAATAATCGATAAATGGGATCTCTTATAAGCATAAAGTGAAGCCAGTTAGATTGATGGTTTTAAAAAAATCAGCGAGTCAAAAGTCCATTTTCGTTCCGGATCAAAGTCTGCAAGCAATCTCCTTCCACATATAGTCGTAGTTGTACTTCAACCATAGAACCAGCACCTTATCAAACTGCCTGCGTAGCCAATTATGCTCACGCGCCGCCAGCCTTTCCTCGATCGTAACTTTGAGCCAGTTGGGGTCAAATCCTGTCCAGACAGAGGGCAAGGCTGCTGCAATGTTGGAGAAGCACACTGGCGCTACCTCCGAAAAAAAGATTTCGCACAGCACGTCAGGATCTATGCCTTTGACTTGGCGCGCGACATAGTCGTAATCGGTCGGAAAATAGTTGAATGGCTCAGACAGTGCGGATCTGACCTCTGTCAGTTGTGGCTCGGTCAGAAAATGTCCCAATGCGAAAACTCCTCTAGTTCCTCATCAAGCGAGTCCGCTACCACGCCGCCCGCGACGCCACCGGCTACGGATCCAACCAAGACGACGGCAATTGCGCAAATCGGTGCTCCTGGACCACATAATGCACTGACGCCCATCCCAGCCAGTACGCCGCCTAACGCGCCTCCTCCGACAATGATGCCTTGTCGGGCCGTTTCTTTGGGTTTGTTTTCGGCATTCAGGATTTGATAAGTTGCCAGCGCAGCGGTTACGAGAACGCCAAGCTTGCCCATGATCAGCATTTTTTTAGTGCCTTTCGTGAACTTGGCATCATCCCGGCCAGCGGCTTCCAAAATGGTGTAATGAACCTTCTTTTGCTCTGCAGCTGAAAGGCTTTCATAATTTTTCTTGAAGAGATCGTTGGAATAACGATCCATAAGCCATTTCAGTGTCCTACCGTCTTTTTTCTTCCTTTGTACTACTGCCAGGCCCTGCGCAGAGGTCCACTTGCGATGCTCCACCAAAATTTTGTTTCGCATTTCATGGCTGAACGCTACACCTTCTTGCGCTGTTATCTTTCCTGCTTTCACGTCCTCCATCGTTTGCTGAGACATGCGTTTAATGTTCCTTAGATAGCTAGCCCTGATTTTTTCGTCAGAGATGGCATCCAAAGAAAATCTCAGTGCAGCGCCCTCCATAAGCTCTAACGCTCTATCGAGGGGGGAATCTCGCAAGGCATGCTCACGCTGAACAACATAGCTACCCGTGACAATGTACGGCTCTGTCATAGGATGATCCTTATCCTAAAATTGTATTCAAAAGACTCTCGGTCAGAGAGGAGGACTCTGCGATTGCTTGCTCTTCAAACTTGAGCATCACGCACGTCTTGCCTGATGGGTTAGAAAATTTGACCGCGTTGTCTTCATCAAACACACCGGGAAGCGAAGAACCGTCCTCGAAATGCGCAGTACACGATAAG
>NZ_QWFC01000013.1:0-190488 GCF_003576265.1 Pseudomonas sp. 91RF | reverse complement strand
AGATGTGTATAAGAGACAGCTCCCCGCCAACCCCAGCGGAAAATGAATCACCCCATGCGCCGTTTCCGGCAACAAATGCACCTCCACCTCCGCCGCCCGACCCCAACGATCAGCCAGTTCCAGCGAGTCATCCCTCAGCGGATCCAGCTCCGCCGCAAACATCAACGCCGGCGGAAACCCGGTGAAGTCTCCATACAACGGAGACAACGGCGCCCGCCGGCGTTGTTCATCGCTCAATCCCGGCGTGAGCATTTGCAGCGCTTCAACCATCCCCGGCCCATCCAGCAGCAAGGTATCGGGCCCGGCGTTGCGTACGCTGGGGGTTCCGGTCAGGTCGTAGACGCCGTAGTACAGCAGCGCTCCGCTCACCCGTTTGAGCAAGTCCGGCCATTGTTTGAGTTGCAGCAGGGTCGCGGCGGCGAGGTGGCCGCCGGCGGACTCGCCCACGACGATGACGGGCAGGTTGGCAAACTCGTGGCAGTCATCGCTCAGTAGCCAGCGGGCCGCCGTGAGGCAGTCTTGCATGACGCCTTCGATCGGTGTCGAGACCATCAGCCGGTAATCAACCGAGACCACGGCCACGTCGCAGGCTTTCACCATGCCGATGTTGAGGTGATCGTTCATTTGCGCGTTGCCGATGACCCAGCCGCCGCCATGAAAATCCAGCACCACGCCTTTGGCCTTTGTCTTGGGTCGGATGATCCGCACCGGCACTGATGCGCCGTCGACGCCCACCACTTTGCGTTCGGCCTCGAGCCCGTGCTTGAGCAACTTTTTCGCGCCGCCCAATTGGCTGAGGCGCAGCAGCATCTGAATCACTCGCGGCGTGATGCGATTGCGGATGCGAAAGCGCGGCAGCCGGGCGAGTTTCTTGTTGAACGCGCGTAGTTGCGCCAGCTCGTTTTCGTCGGCGGGCCAGTCCATTGATGTTTTCATTTCGTCCTTTTTATTCGCGGTTGTTGCGCAGGATGGAGAAATTCAACGCTGCCGCGACACACAGCCATGCCAGGTAAGGGAACAGGATCAAACCGGTGATCACGTCCAGGCGCAAGGCCAACACCACCATCGCGGCGACCACCAGCCACAGCAGCGTGATGATCAGCATGCCGGCGAAGAGTCGATGGGCGCCGAAGAATACCGGCGTCCACAAGGTGTTCAATGCAATTTGCGCTGCCCACAAGGCAAGGACTGTTTCGCTGCCGGGCGTCAGGGTCAGGCGATAACCGACCCACGCGAGCAACAGGTAGATCGTTGTCCAGGCAACGGGAAACACCCAGTTGGGCGGTGTGAAGCGCGGTTTGACCAGCGATTGGTACCATGGGCCCGGCTGGAAAATCATCCCGGTGCTCGCTGCCGCACCGCAGGCCAACAGGAAAATTAGAAAGGTCATCGTCTGTCCTTGGCTGATATCAGCGCGTTGGGTCTGTTCCTGCTTGGATGCCCGGAGCCATGCAAAAAGTTCATCGGCCGTTGTCTCGCCTCGCTGATAGGAATAGGCAATGCTCAAAGACAAACCGACATAGGTGGGCGTTTCTTCGATGGATACCACGAGCTGAAACCCCAATCACCGGAGCCCGTCATGACCACCACCAAGACCCTTTTCATTACCGGCGTCAGCAGCGGCTTCGGCCATGCGCTGGCCAGGGAAGCACTCGCGGCCGGCCATCGCGTCATCGGGACCGTGCGCAAGGAAGCCGACTTGCACGCCTTTCAGTCGCTCTCCTTGGATAACGCCTATGGGGTGATGCTGGATGTCACGGACTTCGACCGGATCGACGGCGTCATCGCGGATGTTGAAGCGACTCATGGCCCGGTCGATGTGTTGATCAACAACGCCGGTTACGGTCACGAAGGCATTTTCGAAGAGTCGCCGCTGGAAGACATGCGTCGTCAGTTCGACGTGAACGTGTTCGGCGCGGTCGCCGTGATCAAGGCATTTCTGCCCTTCTTTCGCCAGCGGCGTGCCGGCCACATCATCAATATCACCTCGATGGGCGGCACGATCACGATGCCGGGCATCGCGTACTACTGCGGCAGCAAGTTTGCGCTCGAAGGCATCTCCGATACGCTGAGCAAGGAACTGGCGCCCTTCAATATCTTCGTGACCGCCGTCGCGCCAGGCTCATTTCGTACCGACTGGGCCGGTCGCTCGATGCATCGCACCCCGCGCAGCATTGCCGACTACGACGCCAGTTTCGATCCGGTGCGCAAGGCGCGCGAAGACAAGAGCGGCAAGCAGCTCGGCGACCCGCAAAAAGCCGCCCGGGCGATGTTGCAGATCATCGCCAGCCCGACACCACCGGCGCACCTGCTCCTGGGCAGTGACGCGTTGCGCCTGGTGCGTGAAAAGCTCGAACACGCTGCCAGCGAGATCGATCAGTGGGAAACGCTGACTCGCTCCACCGACCATTGAGTGGCCAATAGAGAGAACGCAATGAAGCAGGCCCACGCAGGCACCTCGCGCATGGTGCAGCTCATGGAAACCCTCGCACCGGTTGAGGGTTACAACCTCAGTGCGCTTGAAGGGGTGCGTTTCCTGCGCTCGAACCGGCCACTGACCCGCACACCGGTGCTGTACGACCCGGGCATCGTGATCCTCTGTCAGGGGCAGAAACGCGGTTATCTGGGCGATGACGTCTATGTTTACGACGCCCAGCATTATCTGGTGGTGTCCGTGCCGATCCCCTTCACCATGGAAACCGATGCCACCGAGGCCGAGCCGATGCTCGCGATCTACATGCACCTCGATTTTCAATTGGCCAGCGAGTTGATGCAGCAAGTGGATGACCTTCATGGCCCAAACGACGCGCAGCCCAAGGGCATGTACGCTTCGCCGATGGACGACAAGCTCCGCGCTTCGACGTTGCGTTTTCTCGAAGCGATGAGCATTCCGGGGGACGCGCAGATACTGGGGCCATCGCTGCTGCGGGAAATCTACTACCGCATTCTGACGGGCGAACAAGGCGGATCGATGCGTGCCGCGCTTAATCGACAAGGGCATTTCGGCAAGGTGACTCGGGCGATCCGCAAAATCCACAGCTGCTATCAGGAGCGCCTCGACGTCGAGCAACTCGCCCACGAAGCCAGCATGAGCGTGCCGAATTTTCACCTGCACTTTCGCGGCGTGACGGACACCTCACCCATGCAATATCTGAAGTCGACACGTCTGCATCAGGCGCGGCTGTTGATGCTGCGCAACGCCATGACCGCTTCGGCAGCGGCGTTCAACGTGGGTTATGAAAGCGCCTCGCAATTCAGTCGTGAGTTCAAACGCTTCTTTGGCAGGACGCCGCAGGCGGAGATCGAATGGATGAAGGCGACGTACGCCTTGCCTGCGCCGACTACGCCCTCGGAGTATGTTTCGTCGCATTAACTGGCGGGCAGGTTTTCCACGCTTGCCAGCAACTGAAGAAAACGCGCTTTTAGTTCATCGTCCGCCAGCCTTGCGCTGGCGTATTCCCGCAAGCGTCCCAGCTCTCCGCTCGCGACCGCAAAGCCCTGCTGACCTTTCAGTTGCTGCGCGTAGTCAACCAGCACGGCAGCCGTTTCGTTGCACAGTTCAAGGGATGCCAGCCAGGCCTCGCCTTGGGACTGACCGTGAGCCAGCTCCACTTGTAATGCATCGATTGCCATGGCGATGGTGCGAAGCCGCACCAGCAATTCCTGCATACGAAAAACCAGCACTTCCTGATGACTCTCGGCGACCTGCCAGCCAGGTTCCAGCGCCACCCTGGCCAACATCGCCTGGCTGTCGGCCAACTCATTCCATACCCGCAAATCACGGGGCGCCTCGTCAGCTGTTCGTCGGGTTTTCAACGAGTCTGCCAGTCGGTCCATCAGCTTCGCCAATCGCTGACGCAACGCTTCACCCTCTGCCTCGGGCCACAGAAAGGCGTGAATCAACAGGGATATCCCGACACCCAACAGCACACCGATCACGCGATCACGAATCTCCGTCAGGTTGGTGCTGGGCTCGAATTGCTCCAGCAACGCCAACGCGAAAGTAAACACGATCTGCACGCCGGCGTAGCTGATTCGCTCGGAGCCGGCGGCGATCCAGGAACCCAGCGCAATCACCGGCAATGACATGAACAACAGGCCGACGATCCCGTCGATGTGCGGAACCACCAGAATCACCATCGCCAATGCCAAAGCACTGCCCACCAGCGCGCCACCGACACGTAACGTCGCGCGCATCCCGGTGGCGCCGAGGCTGGGCTGAGCGACGATCAGGCAGGTCAGCATGATGGTGTGGATGCCTTGCCAGTCCGTGCCCATGTAGAACAGGTAACACAGCGACGCGGCCAGCAGCGTCTTGACGGCAAACTGCGAGTACACCGGATTTTCAAAGGCATCCGGCACCCACATCGGGGCGCTCTTCGGCTTGGTTTCCGGGGTGCTGTCAGCCGCCTGCACATTTAAAAAAGACAGCAACTCCAGGCGCATTTCCTCGTACACGCCGGGCAGGCCGGTCGTATCGATCTGATCAAGTGCAGACAATCCCTCAGGCACTTGACCCGTTTCCAGAGAAGCCTCCAGATCAAGCACGGCCTGACGCAACAACTCGGTGGCCCGGGCATTCGCTGTGGGCGGCGGCAGGTGAGCCGCCAGCGTCAGCAGTCGGGAAATACTGCTGATGCGCGCCAGGTGAGCAGCCTGTTGACTTCGATAATCGGGGTCGCGCATGCAGGCGAATCGCAACAGTTGTTGCGACGCCAATACGCTGCGCTGAATCGCGGCGGCACCCAACGCCGCCCCGCTCTGCTCGCCGCTCAGACACCGGGCAACCGTGAGCAACTGGGAGCGCAAATGATTCTGCAATTGCCTGACAGGCTCCGCCGGCAACAGCAACGTGTTGACCAACAGCGTCAGGCCGATGGCGTAACTGACCGCCACCCACACCCAGAGCACCAGACGCAAAACCGCCTCGGCCTGATCGGTCAGGTCGACGAAGGTCTGGGCATAGATCACCACAATGCCGACCACGAAAAACACCACGCCGATCCGGGTCACTCGGATCAGATACGCACTGCAGAAAAACAGCACGCTGGCGCCGAGAATTCTCAGGAGCGGGTATCCGTAGGTGAATTTCAGAAGCAGGATGGTCAAGCCGATGGCCAGTGTCGCGCCGACCAGGAACAGCATCCCGACCATGCGGGTCAGCACCACGTTGGTCTGCGTCACGTAGAAAACCACGATCAGCGAAAGCGCCAGCAACGGCACCTGCAAGGTCATCGAAATGATGATCACCAGCGCACTGCCCAGCAGCGTGCGCAGCAACAGGTTCATACGACCGGGATAGGGTTGAAGTTCATCGACCAGAAACCGGTACAGGCGCTCCAGACCGCCCCGGTTCCAGTCTTCCGCCGAGTGTTTCATTGACCGGTTTTGGCCGGTTCGTCAGGGCGCAGCACCGCAACGGCCGAGGCGCCGATGCGGAACAGCTCCGGGTCGGGATCCTGCACAGAGATCTTCACCGGAAACCGTTGCGAAACCCGGACCCAATTGATAGTGCGCTGTACACGCGGCAGGCCTTCGATCACGGTTCCGCCGTCATCCGGCAGCACACCGAAACTGAGCGAATCGACCCGCCCCTGAAACCGCTTGCCGGTGTCGCCCAACAGATAAAGCGTCGCGGACGTGCCCGCCTTGATGCCTTTCAGATCGGTCTCGCGAAAGTTCGCCACCACGTACCAATGGCGCGTATCGATCAGTGTGAAGATCGGTTTGTAGGCCGAGGCGAACTGGCCGACGGTGGTGCGCAGGGAGGCGATTCGCCCGTCGAAAGGTGCGCGCACTTCGGTGAATTCCAGGCTCAGTTCGGCCAGGGAAATCTGCGCCTCGACCTCGGCCCGTTGCGCTACCAGCGCGTCCACGCCACTGACGGCAGCCCCGGCCCGTTGCGCTTGCAATCTGGAAGCATTGAGTTCAGCGGCCGTCGAACGCTGGGCCGTTCGCGCCTGATCCACCGCTTCCACGGACACGTAGCCCTTGGCGAGCAACTTCTCCAGCCGTTGAAGGGTGTCGTTGGACTGCGTGGCCTGCGCCCTCGCCCGCTCGACCGAAGCCACCGCCGATGCGGCCTCGTATTGCTGGGCGTTCACGCTGCGTTGAGTCAAACCGATTTGATGATTGAGGGTCACCAGCCGCGCCCTGGCCTGATCCAGCGCGTCCTGATAGGGACGCGCGTCGATGCGGATCAACAGATCGCCCTGCTTGACCAACTGATTATCGCGCACCGGCATTTCGACGATCCGGCCGTTCACTTCCGGAACGACATCGATGGTGTCGGCGTACACGTAGGCATCATCGGTGCTCGGCCGGGTTTCGGTTTGCCAGAGCACATAACCCAGCAGCAGAAATGCCGCCAGAACGATCAGCAGCGCCGGCACACGGCTTGAATGCGGTTTTGCGTCGGGTTTATTCATGGCGGCACTCATCCGTGAAAGACGACGAGCCACAACAGCATCGCCAGGAGTCCGGTCAACGCCGGGTAACTCAGTGCCAGAGGAGAAATGCGTTCGCGCAGCGAATATCTGCCCAGTATCACGTGAATCACCGTGGCCGCCACAACGCCGCCGACAATGCAGAACAGCCAGTCGGGAAAAGCCGCACCGAACAGTACAAGCGAGGGGGACGTGGAGCATCCACTGAGCAGGAGAACGACAGGGATCAGTGCCAGCCTGACGGAATCGAATGAAGGCATGTCTACCTCCGCAAGTGACGACTGACGCAAACCGGAACCTCTGGGCAAGGAATTGACCTGCGCACCTTACCGATCCAGCCACTACCCCGATATTGGAAAAAAACATAACTTCGTTGTGACAGTAAACAACCGCAAAATCGGGCGGAAAGCGTTGTTGAACTGGCCTGGAGAACGTAAGAACATGGAGCGCGCACAGACACTCGCCGGCGAGTGAAACCGACATTTCCAGGCGCAAAAAGGTGAACGCAATGACGCCCATTCCCACCCTCAGCGCTCGACTTGCAACGATCACCCGCGAGTTTGCGAACACCCCTTCCCTGCTCACCGCGAAGATCAACCGCCAGCTCAACGGGATGGCAGGCTACAAGGACCTCACACCTGAAGCCCGCAAGGATCTGGAAAACTCCCTGAGCTACACCGCGCGCCTGTGGTGCGAAACGCTGCTGACCGGCGAGGGCTTGTCGCAGGACACGCGCCGGACGCTGAAGGAGATCGGTTGCCGGCGCGTCCATCAGGGTGTGCCCCTGCAATCGCTGATGCGCGGGTTCAGTCTGGGGGTACGTGAGATCTGGAGCGGCTACCTGGAACTTGCCAGAGACGACGATGCGTTGAGCAAAGAGTTGTTGTTGCAGATTTCCGGCTACATGTTCGACTTCTTCGACGACATTGCCGAAGAAGTGGTTCAGGCCTATCTGGAAGAGCAGATTCAGAAAGTCCGCTGGAGGGAACATCTGCACCAGCGCCTTTACCACTTCCTGCTGCATTCACCGCACGATATCGAGGGATTCGAAGACACCCTGTCGGCACTCGGCCTGGACGCCAGCACGCCCCGCGTGGCGCTCGCGCTGGAACTGCCCTTGCGCCCGGTCCAGCCGTTGCAGCGCGAGGACGAATTCGACCGCATGACCCTGCAGGTTGCCCGGCACCTGAAGATTCCCGTCAAGGAACTGATCCGCGTCTGGTACCGCGACAGACTGGTGATCTGGCTGCCGGGCATCAAAGGCGAAACCCTCACGCAATGCGATCAGCGCATGAGCGACAGCGCCGCGTCACTGCCGACGTTACTGCCGTCGTTGCGTGCTATCGGCATCGGTCTGCTGAATCAGGGAATCGCCGGCTGGATCGGCACGGCGGAAGAAGCGATCAAGGCCATCGACCTGTTCCCTTTCGACGGGGCCGAAGCACGTGTCAGACGCTACTCCAGCGTGCTGATCGAAGACAGCGTGCGCAGCCACGACAACACCCTCAGGTACCTGATGTCGCTCATCGAGCAACTCAGCCACGAACCCGACCTGCTGCTGACGCTGGAAACGTTTTTCTCAAGCGGCCGTCACCGCGCCCAGACCGCCAAGACCCTCGGCATTCACCCCAACACCCTCAATTACCGGACCGGACGCATCGAGAATCTGTTGGGCGCGGATCTGAATGACATCAACTGGGTGAGCCGCCTCGATACGGCCCTGAAACTGCGTCGACATTCGATCAGCAAGGGACAGGAGCGCTGAAAATTCAGACGTCCAAGAGTCGCCTGGTGGTCGCCATCGCCGTGTCCAGCGACTGCCCGGTCCGTTGCAACTTGTTCAACAGACTCGCACCCAGCCACAACTGATACAGGGTTTCCGCCAGTTGCCGGGCATCGCCATCGGGCAGGCATTGATCGGCCTGGCCCTGCTCGATGCAAGTGGTGATGCGAGCCACCACGCGCTCGGCGCCATCGCGCAAAGTCAGGCGCATGGCTTCGGACAGATCGGCCACCTCGGCACTGAGCTTCACCACCAGGCACTCGTCACCATGCCCCTCCAGCGTGCAGCGATCCTGCCAGCCCTGCCAGTAATCCATCAGTCGCTCGCGGGCATTCAGGTCGGGCAGCGTCAGGCGCCGCTCCATGTCTGCCAGATAACAGACGAAGTAATCCTCAAGCAGCGCCTGGCCGTACAGCTCCTTGGATTTGAAGTAGTGATAGAACGAGCCTTTGGGCACGCCGGCGGTTTGCAGGATCTCGTTCAGGCCGACACTGGTGAAGCCTTTCTCGGCCATCATCCGGTGGCCGGTGTCGAGCAGGTGTTGGCGGGTGTCGTCGTAGGTCGGTTTCATCGGGGCGCAGATTACCAGGCAATAGACCAGTCGTTTAACTCGAAGGAACGGGAGTTTGCCACACCGGTCCATGAAAAACATGCGGATAAAAAATTACTAGACGACTGGTCTAATTGGAATCTATGCTGCGCCCCGACAAACCTTTCCCCCGGTGTCGATCGTGTGCGAATCCCTCGCACAGCCACGACACCCGACCCACCCAAGGTGCTCTATGAAAATCTTGATGGTTCTGACTTCCCACGATCAGCTCGGCAACACCGGCAAGAAAACCGGTTTCTGGCTCGAAGAGTTCGCTGCGCCCTACTACGCCTTCAAGGACTCCGGCGCCGATATCACGCTGGTCTCGCCCGCCGGCGGCCAGCCACCGCTTGATCCGAAAAGCGACGAACCCGACGCCCAGACCGCTGAAACCGACCGCTTCCGCAAGGATTCGGCGGCGCAACAAGCGCTGGCGAACACCGGGCGCCTGGCCGATGTCAGCGCCGAGGATTTCGATGCCGTGTTTTATCCAGGTGGCCACGGCCCGCTCTGGGATCTGGCCGAAGACAAGCATTCGATTGCCCTGATCGAAGCCTTCGCTCGCAGCAACAAGCCTCATGGTTTCGTTTGCCACGCCCCGGGTGTGCTGCGTCATGTACTCGGCGCTGACGGCAAAGCCTTGGTCAAGGATCGTGAAGTCACTGGTTTCACCAATTCCGAAGAAGCGGCGGTCGGTCTGACGGAGGTGGTGCCGTTCCTGGTCGAAGACGAGTTCCAGCGCCTCGGTGCCCGTTATTCCAAAGTCGCCGACTGGCAGGTGCACGTGGTGACTGACGGGAAACTGGTCACCGGCCAGAACCCTGCCAGCTCCGCCGCTGTCGCCGAGAAACTGTTGAAGCTGCTCGGCTGACTTTTTCAGCCGTCATCCACCCGGACGCCGTGCGCGTGTTGCACGGCGTCTTTTTTTCGCCTGACCACTAGTCGACTGGTCTAATAAACACCAATCAAGGTACATCCATGAATCACAGCAGTTTCTTCAAGCCCGGCACTTTGGGTCGCCACACCCTGAAAAACCGCATCGTGCTGCCGCCCCTCACCCGCCAGCGCAGCACGCAACCGGGCAATATCGCCAACGCGTTGATGGCCGAGTATTACCAGCAGCGCGCCGGCGCCGGTCTGCTGGTGACGGAAGGTACGCAGATCGAGCCGCGCGGCCAGGGTTATGCGTGGACGCCGGGCATTCATACCCCGGAACAGATCGCCGGATGGCGCAAGGTCACCGAGGCCGTCCATGCCCGGGACGGCGTGATCTTCGCCCAGCTCTGGCATGTGGGGCGCGTGTCCCATACGGCTCTGCAACCTGACGGTGCCGCGCCGGTTTCGGCCTCTGCGGTGGCCACTGACCGGGTCAGCGTGTTCATCGAAACCGCGCCCGGCGCCGGCGCCCTGGTACCGCCGTCCGCCCCGCGTGCCCTGACCACCGATGAAGTGCAGGAACTGGTTCAGCTGTACATCCAGGCCGCGCGCAATGCCATGGAAGCAGGTTTCGACGGGATCGAACTGCACTGCGCCAATGGTTATCTGGTGAACCAGTTCATCTCGGCCCACAGCAATCTGCGCACTGACCAGTACGGCGGCTCGCTGCACAATCGCCTGCGCTTTTTACGTGAAGTGGTGGCCGGTGTTGCCGAGTGCATCGGTCGTGAAAAAGTCGGTGTGCGTTTCGCCCCGCTGTTCACTACCACCGACGAGGCGCGTACCTACCTGGGCATGGTCGAGGAAGATCCGCACACCACTTACATCGAAGCGATCAAGGTGCTTCAGGACGTGGGCATCGCTTATCTGTCCATCGCCGAAGCCGACTGGGACGATGCCCCGGCGATGCCAATCACGTTCCGTCAGGCAGCGCGCGACACCTTCAGCGGCGCGATCATTTACGCCGGGCGTTACACCGCAGCATCAGGTGCGCGTTTGCTCGATTCCGGGCTGGCGGATTTCGTGGCTTTCGGTCGCCCGTTCATGGCCAATCCGGACCTGCCTGCGCGCATCGCCAATGACTGGCCGCTGAATTCACTGAATCCGGCCACGGTCTACGGTGGCAATGCCGAAGGGTATGTGGACTACCCCGAGTACACGTGATGACTGCCGATTATCGGTAAGGCGCAACGCCCGCCCGTTCAGCACTGCTCACACTGGCAGTGCTGAACAGGAACTGTCGCCGGGAGCTTTCCTTGCCATGCGGTTTCGCCCTGTGGTCTTCGCTTGGTACAGCGCCTGATCTGCCGTCTCGATCAGCACTTGCACCACAGCCAGTTGCGGCCCCGCCGCCGCAGTGACGCCGATACTGACCGTCACCCGACCGAACGGGCTCGCCGGATGAGCAATGTGCTCTTGCGTCAGTCGCTCCAGAATCAGTTGCGCCACGACCGCCGCCCCCTCGCCATCGGTGTCGGGCATGATGATCGCCACCTCTTCCCCGCCATAGCGCGCCACCAGATCCGACGGTCGCCGCACACAGGCCTCAAGCACTTTCCCCACTCGTTGCAGGCAGGCGTCGCCGGCAACATGTCCCTGGGAATCGTTGAACAGCTTGAAGTAGTCGATATCGATCATCAGCAAGGCCAGCGAGGTCCCGTCCCGCTGAGCCCGGCGCGCTTCCATGGCCAGTGTTTCATCGAAACAGCGGCGATTGGCCAGGCCCGTCAGCGCATCCTTCATCGCCAACAATTCCAGCTGCCGGTTTGATCCCAGCAACTGCTGTTGAGTGAGCCGCAACTCCCCTTCCACCTGGGTCCGCCGACGTATGTCGAGAATGAGAAACCAGCCGATCACGCCAGTGAGCCCCAGCAACGATGCGACCACCACGATCGACAGCAGCGCCTCCAGTCGCCACGCCGCCAGTGCCTCGCGCTTGCCGAGCGCGACCGTGGTGATCAGCGGCAGCTTTTCACTCTTGCGAAATGCGTAGAGCCGCTCCACGCCGTCGAGACTGGACGTGAAGGAAGCGGTGCCCACCGATTGGTCCACCAGGTACTTCGCATAAATGGGCGACTTGGAGAAATTGCGCCCCATGTCCTGTTCGCGAAAGGGATATCGCACCAGCAGCGTACCGTCGGTATAGGACAGACCGATGGCGCCTTCTTGCCCCACATCGAGCTTGCCGAACAGTCGCAGGAAGTTTTCGACCCCCAGGGTGACCGCCACCACGCCGGCGAACTCTCCGCGCGCGTCATTGAAGCGGCGGCTGACGGTAATCACCCACTCCTGATTCGAGCGGCTACGGATGGGCGGGCCGATGAAGGGCTCGCGGGAAGGATCGTCACGGTGATGGATGAAATAGTCCCGGTCACTGCTGTTGACCCCGGCCGGAATCGGTCGGTTGGAGGACATCAGCCAGTGGCCGCGATTATCGTAAACGGTGATGCCGCTGAGTTGCGGCATCAGTGGCTGCTGACGGTTGACCAGCGCATTCAACCGTTCGATCTGCGCGGGGCCGCTGCCCTCGGTTTCCAGACGCTCGACGAGCCCGAGCAAGAGCAGCGAGCTCTGCCGGACGATGCCTTCGGAATAGGTCGCCAGCGCCTGGGTCAGGTTCAACCCGTGGACGTTCACCTCGTCCAGCGCCCGCTCCCGGGAGCCCAGCACCTTCCAGATGGTCAGCGACGCCAGGGAGCAGCCGATCACCAACAGCAACAGCATCACGAGGTGGGTATCACGTTTCACATCAGTACCTTTTGGAAAGTCCGTTTTCCGTCACGGCCGTTGTCGGACCGGGGCCACAACAACGACCGTATGTCCCGGGCCGCGCAGGATACAAGCAGTCCATCGAAGGCGCAGCAACGGCGTGTCGGGCCCTCGATGAAGTGTTCGCTGATCGGACGGTTCGATAAAAAACCGGGCTCCAAAAGACTTCTTGTCGCTAGACGATTTTCAAGGCCTTGAGAATGACCAGCGACTGCTCGGCAAACGCCTCGGCCTGCTCGGTCAGTTCGGCAATGTTTTCTTCAGCGGTGGTCAGCGCTTTGCCGTTTTTCAGCAGACCTTCACCCTGGCCACCAATGATGCCCCACGCCAGCAATGCCCAGTCGGCCGGACGGGTCTTGCCTTGTTTGATCGATATCAGGAACAACTGCTGGAAGCGGCTGACCGTTACGCCACCACCGGTGACCGGACTGGCCAGCACCTGGATCTTGTGATCGAACAGCGAGCGTCTGCACAGTTGCAGATTGAGGGTGTTGCAGCGCGCCTGTGCCAGCTTCTCTGCCGCTTCGCTCTGGCACGGTGCAACGGCGCCCATACCGATCAGCACGTTGATGGCCTGCTCCACATCGCCATAACCCAATGCAGGCGAGGCTTCCAGCAAGTGGCGCAAGGTCTTCGGTACGTAGGCATCATCCGCCAGCGCGTCCAGCACCGGACCATAAATATCTGCCTGCAACGTCGCGGAGCCTGCCGGGCCCGTGACGCTGCCTGCGACGCTGTCCGCCAGTTGCATCAGGACAAAGCGGGTACCGAGCATGCGCTCGCGGTGTTCACTGGCGGACAACCGGTTGGCACCTCGAACGTAGAGATCCCGACGGAAGTTCTGATTGACGAAGTAATCACGCGCCTGCTCGCGCATGACCGGATGCTCGATGCCTTCCAGAAAGTCCATGCCTTCGGCGCTCAGATTGAGCGGGTCCACCGTGTCCAGCGGCACGGCGGTGGTGGCGTAGTCGAGCTTGGCCGGGGCCAGGGCATCGACCACGTCGGTGAAGTACATGCAATTCCAGTCGCGGTTGAAGTATTCATGGGCGACGTATTGGCGATTCTGGCCCTTGATGCTCTGCAGCTTCGCGTCCAGCCCCGGCACCGAATTGGCGTAGTTGGGATTGGCCGCCAGCAGCGCTTCGGAGAACTGCAGCGCTGCGTCGATCCGCTGGTCCGGCCGGGCCGAGGCTTGCGAAGCAAAACGGTCATGCAGACTGAACAGCTGGCGTAACGGCGCCATGGGCGACCAGCCCGGGAAGCAGTTGTAGCTGATGTACACGTGACCGCCCGGCTTTAGGTGGCGACGGACAAACTCGACGATCAGCTTGTGATTGTCACGGCTGACCCAAGTCCAGATGCCGTGCAGGCTGATGCTGTCGAACTGCGGCAGATCATGGCGGGCCAGCAACTGCTCGAAGCTGTCGTCATACAGCCGCGCATCGCTGCCCCAGTCGTTCGCCAGTCCGATGGCATGGGCGGCCTGGCCCGGATGGAAATCCGTACCGACATAGGTCCCCGGATTGCCCGCCGCATGGATATTGATCGAAACGCCTTGGCCAAAACCCAGCTCGCAGTGATGGCCGTCGGTGCTCTCCAGCGTGGCGAAACCCCGCAACAACAAACAATAGCGCTGGAAAACCGGATTGATCTCGCGGCTATACCCGTAGGTGTAGCCTTCGTCCGTGAAATAACCTTCGTTCCAGGCATTGCTCATGCGTGACACCCTTTTTATATCGAAAGTGAAAGCCGATCTTATAAGGGGTAGTCGGGACCAATCACAAGCGCAAAAGCGACGTCCCGTAGCCAGCCGTCGTCTATCAGCCGATCACCCGCGCATACACCGCCCGGTCGATGTTGCCTCCGGACAGAATCACCCCCACCCTTTTGCCCTGCATCCTGTCCCGCTCCTGCATCAATGCGGCCAGCGCTGCAGCGCCCGCACCTTCGGCAAGGTTGTGGGTGTCGGTGTAATACACGCGCATGGCTTCGGCGATTTCGCTCTCGCTGACGGACACGATTCGTGCAGCGCCGGCCCCATAGACATCGAACGCCTCGGCAATCGGTTTGCGTACGGCCAGGCCATCGGCAAAGGTATTGGCGGAGGCGGTCTCGCAGATCGTTTTCGCCTCGAAGGACAGCTTGGCGGCGGCCGCTTCGGTCGAGACCACGCCCACCACCTGAGTATCCAGACCCAGCGCATCACGAGCGGCGATCACACCACAAATGCCCGAGCCACAACCGATCGGCACATAAACGGTGTGCAGATCCGGCGCCGCACTGAACAGCTCCAGCGCATAGGTCGCCACGCCCTTGACCAGTTCAGTGTGGAATGGCGGTACCAGATAGAGCCCGTGTTCCAGCGCCAGACGTGCCGCCTCTTCACGGGCCTCATCGAAATCACGTCCGTACTCGACCACTTCGCCGCCAAAGCCGCGCATGGCGTTGTTCTTCTCCAGCGAATTACCCTCCGGCACCACAATCAACGCCTTCAATCCGACGGCTCTGGCTGCCAGCGCCAGGCTTTGCCCGTGATTGCCGCGCGTCGCGGAGACAATGCCTTTGACGTCGGGATGTTCGCGGCGCAGCCAGTGCATGAAAGTGATGCCGCCGCGTACCTTGAACGCACCGGTCGGGGTGTGGTTTTCGTGCTTGACCCACACCGTGCAGCCCAGCCGCTCGGCCAGTAACGGCCAGCGGTATTGGGCAGTGGCCGGCATCACCTGGTAAACCTGACGGGCAGCCTGTTCGATGTCTTCGCGAGTGAGTGAATGCATGGGAATCTCCTTGTGCCTGGCCCCAGTCTAGGCACAGGCACATCACGTCGGCTTTCAAAAAACTGACCTGACTTTCGCCTGCACTCTTCACTACTATGGCGCTCATGAGCCATCGAAACCGCCAGCAGCCAGCCGTCGTCCCGGAACCGGTCCGTCGTATCGAGGCCGGCCCATGGGCGATCGAATTGCTGCCCGGCGCCGCTTACGCAACCCGTTATGTGGCGAGCCAGTCGGCAATCGGCTTTGCCTTCGACAGCCAGCGCGGCGTACACGCCATCGGAAGTGGCCGGGTGCGCCCCTTCGATGCCATGCCCAATGGCCTGGCGTTTGTGCCTGCTGGCTGTGACGTGATGTCCGAATCGCCCATGGGCGGTGAATACCTGCGGGTGATCCGCACCGACGGCATCGCGTTGTCGGGCGAGCACGCGTTCAACAATCGCATCGATCCGCAGGCCATTCGTCTTGCCTCGCAAATGCGCAACGCGATGCTGATGGCCTCGGTGGACGATGACTGGCAAACCTGGGCGCTCGCCTTGGCCGAGCGCACCGCAGGCAAAGACACCTTGTCGCTTCAAGGCACGATCACCGGCAACCGGATGCGCCAGCTCGACGAGTTCATCGACGCCGGTCTCGACGGCCCGCTCGGCCTTCACACCATGGCGCAACTGCTGGAATTGTCCGAAGGCTATTTCATCCGCGCCTTCAAGCAGGCCACCGGCAAAAGTCCCCACAGTTATCTGATCGACCGCCGCCTGGCCCGGGCCCGGGCACTGATGCGTGACTCGAAGGCCAGCCTGGCTGAAATCGCCCTCGCCTGCGGTTTCAATTCCCAGGCACACATGACCAGTGCATTCAAGCAGCGACTTGGCGTGAGTCCGGCGCAAATGCGCGCAGGATCGCGTCACATTCCGGCCATTGGCAAAAAACCAAATCAGTGGTGAATTTTTTCGTGTCCACTTGTATCTGATCAGGAAGAAGCCGTGCCATCACAGAGATGGCATCGGTCACGGCAAACCGCTCTGACTCAAGCCTCACCGGGCCTCGCGGTTTGCACAAAGACAGATCAGATGCAGAGTGAATCCCATGGAATCAAAGGAAAGCGTCAGCCCGATCGGACTGAAAGACATCACCATTGTCGACGACGCCAAGATGCGCAAAGCCATTACCGCCGCCGCGCTGGGCAACGCGATGGAGTGGTTCGACTTCGGCGTCTACGGCTTTGTCGCCTATGTGCTGGGCAAGGTGTTTTTCCCCGGTGCCGATCCCGGCGTACAAATGATCGCGGCACTGGCGACCTTCTCGGTGCCGTTCCTGATCCGGCCGCTGGGCGGTCTGTTCTTCGGTGCCCTGGGTGACAAGTACGGGCGACAGAAAGTGCTCGCGGCGACCATCGTGATCATGTCGCTCAGCACCTTTGCCATCGGGCTGATCCCCTCCTATGCCTCGATCGGCATCTGGGCGCCGATCCTTCTGCTGCTGGCGAAAATGGCCCAGGGCTTTTCGGTCGGGGGCGAGTACACCGGCGCTTCGATCTTCGTCGCTGAGTACGCGCCGGATCGCAAACGCGGCTTCCTCGGCAGCTGGCTGGACTTCGGCTCCATCGCCGGTTTTGTCCTCGGCGCCGGTGTGGTGGTGCTGATTTCCGCGATCATCGGCGAAGAAAAGTTTCAGGAATGGGGCTGGCGCCTGCCGTTCTTCCTGGCCCTGCCGCTGGGCATGATCGGGCTTTACCTGCGCCATGCGCTCGAAGAAACCCCCGCGTTTCAGCAGCATGTTGAAAAGCTTGAACAAGGTGACCGCGAAGGCCTGGCCGGCGGCCCGAAAGTGTCGTTCAAGGAAGTCGCCACCAAACACTGGCGCAGCCTGATGACCTGCATCGGCGTGGTAGCGGCGACCAACGTCACCTATTACATGCTGCTCACCTACATGCCGAGCTACCTCTCGCACAACTTGCACTACAGCGAAAATCGCGGGGTGCTGATCATCATCGCGATCATGGTCGGCATGCTGTTCGTGCAGCCTGCCATCGGCTTCATCAGCGACAAGATCGGCCGTCGTCCCTTCATCATCTTCGGCAGCATTGGCTTGTTCATCCTCGCCATTCCTGCGTTCATGCTGATCAACAGCGGCAAGATCGGCCTGATCTTTTCCGGCCTGCTGATACTGGCCGTGGTGCTCAACTTCTTCATTGGGGTCATGGCCTCTACGCTGCCGGCGATGTTCCCGACCCACATCCGCTACAGCGCGCTGGCCAGTGCCTTCAACGTCTCGGTGCTGATCGCCGGTGTGACGCCGACCGTCGTCGCCTGGCTGGTGGAAAGCACCCAGAACCTGTACATGCCGGCCTATTACCTGATGGTGACCGCCGTCATCGGGCTGATCACCGGTGTGACCATGAAAGAAACCGCCAACAAACCGCTGCGCGGCGCGGCCCCTGCAGCGTCCGATATCGAGGAAGCCAGGGAGCTGCTGCAGGAGCATCACGACAACATCGAACAGAAGATCGAAGACATCGACGCCGAAATCGCCGAGCTGGAAGCCAAACGCGAGCACCTCGTGCAGCAGCACCCGCGAATCGAATAACGATATAAAGAGTTGATGGGACAACAGGGTGGAATTCAAACGCCCTTCTGTGGTGTTCTGTTCGTCAGGAGCCGGCGGTTTTTTCCGCCGGCTCACGCCCATTCAGCAGCTGACGATGAGGTTCGTTTCATGAGCAAAACGCCTTACGTACCACCCAAGGTCTGGAAACACAGCGCTCCGTCCGGCGGCCAGTTCGCCAACATCAACCGCCCGATTGCCGGGCCGACTCACGAAAGGACCCTGCCCGTCGGCAAGCATCCGTTGCAGCTGTATTCACTGGCCACGCCCAACGGCGTCAAGGTCACGATCCTGCTGGAGGAGTTGCTGGCGCTCGGGCACACCGGGGCCGAATACGATGCCTGGCTGATCCGCATCGGTGAGGGCGATCAGTTTTCCAGCGGCTTTGTCGAGATCAACCCGAATTCCAAGATCCCTGCACTGCTGGATCGTGGCGTGGAGCCGGCGATCCGGGTGTTCGAATCAGGCTCGATCCTGCTTTACCTCGCCGAAAAGTTTGGCGCCTTCCTGCCCACTGACCTCGCCGGCCGCACCGAAACCCTGAACTGGCTGTTCTGGCAGATGGGCTCCGCTCCCTATCTGGGCGGCGGCTTCGGGCATTTTTATGCCTATGCGCCGGAGAAACTCGAATACCCGATCGACCGGTTCACCATGGAAGCCAAGCGTCAGCTGGATGTGCTCGACCGTCGTCTTGCCGAGAGTCCTTACCTTGCCGGCGACCGCTACACCATCGCCGATATCGCGGTCTGGCCGTGGTATGGGCAACTAGTGCGCAATAACGTGTACGGCGCGGCGGAATTCATCTCGGCGCACGAATACACCCATGTGCAACGCTGGGCCGAGGACATCGCGAAACGGCCTGCGGTCATTCGTGGGCAACGCGTCAACCGGACCTGGGGCGATGAGGCGAGCCAGGTGCCGGAGCGACATGAGGCGGCTGATCTGGACTGATCGCTCGCACCCGATAACAAAAACCAAGGGGCGCCCGCATGAACATTCTCTACGACGAACAGATCGACGGCGCCCTGCCAGAGGTCGATAAAACCGCGCTGTTGCAGGCGCTGCGCAGCCAGTGGCCGGCACTGGAAATCCTGCATCAGCGCGAGGATCTCGCACCCTACGAATGCGACGGTTTGTCCGCCTATCGCACCACGCCGCTGCTGGTGGTTTTGCCCCGGCATCTGGATGAGGTGCAGGGCATTTTGCGCACCTGTCATGAGATGAGCGTGCCGGTGGTTGCACGGGGTGCCGGCACCGGATTGTCCGGCGGCGCGTTGCCGCTGGAAAAAGGCGTGCTGCTGGTGATGGCGCGCTTCAACAATATCCTGCACATCGACCCGGCCGCCCGCACCGCGCGGGTTCAGCCCGGCGTGCGCAATCTGGCGATATCCCAGGCTGTCGCTCCGTTCGGCCTGTATTACGCGCCGGCCCCTTCCTCGCAGATCGCCTGCTCCATCGGCGGCAATGTTGCGGAAAACGCCGGCGGCGTGCATTGCCTCAAGTACGGCCTGACCGTGCACAACCTGCTCAAGGTCGAGATCCTGACGGTCGAGGGCGAACACCTCACGCTCGGCTCCGATGCGCTCGATTCTCCCGGTTTCGATCTGCTGGCGCTGTTCACCGGCTCCGAAGGCCTGCTGGGCGTGATCACCGAAGTCACGGTCAAACTGCTGCCCAAGCCGCAGACCGCCAAAGTCTTGCTGGCCGCATTCGATTCCGTGGAAAACGCCGGCCGCGCCGTGGCCGACATCATTGCCGCCGGCATCATTCCCGGCGGCCTGGAAATGATGGACAACCTGGCCATCCGCGCCGCCGAGGATTTCATCCACGCCGGCTACCCGGTGGACGCCGAAGCGATTTTGCTTTGTGAGCTCGATGGCGTTGAAGCCGACGTTCACGAAGACTGCATCCGCGTGCGCCAGGTGCTGGAGAATGCCGGCGCGACGGAAGTGCGTCAGGCCAGGGACGAAGCCGAGCGCGTGCGTTTCTGGGCCGGTCGCAAGAATGCCTTCCCGGCCGTGGGCCGCTTGTCGCCGGATTATTACTGCATGGACGGCACCATCCCGCGCCGCGAACTGCCGGGCGTGCTGCAAGCCATTGCACAGCTGTCCGCCGAATATGGCCTGCGGGTGGCGAACGTGTTCCATGCCGGCGACGGCAATATGCATCCATTGATTCTGTTTGATGCCAATCAACCCGGCGAGCTGGAACGCGCCGAAGCCCTGGGAGGCAAAATCCTCGAATTGTGCGTGAAGGTCGGCGGCAGCATCACCGGCGAGCACGGCGTGGGCCGGGAGAAAATCAACCAGATGTGCGCGCAGTTCAACAGCGATGAGCTGACCCTGTTCCACGCCGTCAAAGCGGCGTTCGACCCCGGCGGCCTGCTCAATCCGGGCAAGAACATTCCGACCCTGCACCGCTGCGCCGAATTCGGCGCCATGCATATTCATGCCGGGCAATTGCCCTTCCCCGAGCTGGAGCGTTTTTGATGGTCCGAGAAAAGGATGTCGACGACAGCGCCGCGCTGCTCGATCAAGTCAATCAGGCGTTACAGGACGCCACGCCCCTGCGGATTCAGGGCGCCAACAGCAAGGCGTTTCTGGGGCGGATCGTTGCCGGAGAAGTCCTCGACACCCGCACCCATCGCGGCATCGTCAGCTACGACCCGACGGAACTGGTGATCACCGCACGCTGCGGCACACCGCTGAGCGAACTGCTCGCGGTGCTGGATGCTTCACAACAGATGCTGCCATGCGAACCCCCGGCCTTCGCCGACGATGCGACGGTAGGCGGGATGATCGCCAGCGGACTGTCCGGCCCGCGGCGGCCGTGGTCGGGGTCGGTGCGGGATTTCGTGCTGGGTACGCGGATCATCACGGGTCATGGCAAGCACCTGCGTTTTGGCGGTGAAGTCATGAAAAACGTCGCCGGTTATGACCTGTCGCGGCTGATGGCCGGCAGTTACGGTTCGCTGGGAGTGATTACCGAAGTCTCGCTGAAAGTCCTGCCCAAACCCCGCGAATGCCTGAGCATCAGTCTGGAAATAGACAGCGAGCGTGCCTTGCAGCGCCTGGCGGAATGGGGCCAACAACCGTTGCCGATCAGCGCCGCCTGCCACGATGGGCAGCGTCTGCACTTGCGTCTGGAAGGTGGCGAAGGCTCGGTGGCGGCGGCCCGTGATCGTCTCGGTGGCGAACTGCTTGATGGCGCCTATTGGTCAGATCTGAATGAACAGCGCCTGGATTTTTTTGATGAGGACCGGCCCCTGTGGCGCCTGTCGGTGCCGAACAACACCCCGCCGCTGGCCTTGGCCGGTGTACAAATGCTCGACTGGGGCGGCGCCCAGCGTTGGCTCAAATCAGGGGCCGAGGCTGCTCTGATTCGCCAGGTGGTTTCGGCTGTTGGCGGGCATGCGACCTGCTACAGCCATGGTTTGATCGACGCGCCGTTTCATCCGCTGCCACCTGCCCTCCTGCACTATCACCGTCGCCTCAAGCAGCAACTCGATCCTCAGGGTATCTTCAACCCCGGTCGCCTGTACGCGGAGCTTTGAGCCATGCAGACCACTCTCAGCGAAGAAGCCCGACAACTGCCCCGCGCCGAAGAAGCCGAAAGCATCCTGCGCACCTGCGTGCACTGCGGCTTCTGCAACGCGACCTGCCCGACCTATCAGTTGCTCGGCGATGAACTCGACGGCCCACGGGGTCGCATCTACCTGATCAAGCAAGTGCTGGAAGGCAACGAGGTCACCCGCAAGACCCAACTGCATCTGGATCGTTGCCTGTCTTGCCGCAATTGCGAAACCACCTGCCCCTCGGGGGTGGATTACCACAACCTGCTCGATATCGGCCGCGCCGTGGTGGATGCCGCCGTACCGCGGCCCATCGGCCAACGCTTGTTGCGCGGAGGTTTGCGCGCAGTGGCGCCCGATGCCTCTCTGTTCAAGGGACTGCTCGGTGCTGGCCGGTTCTTCCGCGCGCTGTTGCCCGAGACTCTGCAAACCAAACTGCCGCGCAGCACCTCTGCAAACGAGCGCCGACCGGTAACCCGGCATGCCCGCCAGGTGTTGATGCTTGAAGGCTGCGTGCAACCGGGTCTGTCGCCCAACACCAACGCGGCGGCGGCACGGGTGCTGGATCGATTGGGGATCGGCATTACACCGGCGCAGAATGCCGGCTGCTGCGGCGCCGTGGACTATCACCTCGATGCCCAGGCCAAAGGACTTGAGCGGGCCCGCAAGAACATCGACGCCTGGTGGCCGGCCATCGAGCAAGGCGCCGAAGCGATCGTGCAGACCGCCAGCGGTTGTGGCGCGTTCATCAAGGATTACGGACATTTGCTGTGCACCGACCCGACGTATGCCGAAAAGGCGAAAACCGTCAGTGCGCTGGCGAAAGACCTGGTGGAAGTGCTGCGCGAGGAACCGCTCGAATCCCTTGGCATTCATGCCGATCAACGCCTGGCTTTCCACTGCCCCTGCACCTTGCAACACGCACAGAAACTCGGAGGTGCGGTGGAGTCGGTGCTGACCCGGCTGGGCTTCAACCTCACGACCGTGCCGGACGCCCATCTGTGCTGCGGCTCGGCGGGCACTTATTCGATAACCCAGCCCGCACTGGCCCGGCAACTGCGCGACCAGAAGCTCAATGCACTGGAAAGCGGTCATCCGGATGTCATCGCTACCGCCAATATCGGCTGCCAGGCCCACCTCGACGGCGCGGGACGCACGCCGGTCAGGCACTGGATCGAGTTGGTGGATGCCACGCTGCCCTTGGTGAGCTACGCGTAGGATTGCTGGCGGTGGTCAAACGACGGGCGAAAAAAAACCGCCTTTGCGGGGCGGTTTTTCGGTAGGCCTCAGTTTGCGGCTGGGGCCTGTTTTGTCTCACGGACAGAACTGACGTGCCGGAATACTATTAATCTTTGGTCTTCGTTGCAACGTTATTTTGCGTGCTACACGAAGACAAGGAAGATGCTGACGGACGTGAACCACCCAAAAACATGCTGACAGAAATAACGAATTACAAAACATATAAAACCTTTATCCATGATCCTCAAAATCCCGCCACAAGACAGGTTAATATGCCAGCGCTCATTCGCCAGTATGTCCATAAGGTTTGGCTGGAACCATAACGGTTTCATGCCCTTCGACACGGTTTTGCACCCGTGCCGGAATGATGGCTCGGAGGGATCACAACCGGCCGCCTCATGGACAGAACTGACGTTTATGTCCGAAGGCACACATGATCCGGTAAGTGCGCTGGAGGATTGGCCCCCGACCTGGAGGCCAAAACGTATGAAGCTTTTGCTGCGTACGCTGAGCCTCGTATGGAGATCGTTTCAAGCGTTTCGCTTTTACGAGTTCCTGCGAGACCACTTTGACAACCTGAGGTAACGGTTGTCGATGCGGGAAAAAGCCCGTTTTGGCTTCGGCTGAAACGGGCTTTTTTTGCTCTTTAAAACTGTCATTTGTAGGATTTTTTATAAAATTATTCCTGTTCAGCTGTAAGGCATTTCTCTGACAGCTGTCATCCCGACATCCTCCTCACCGTCAGTTATGAGCTAATAGCACCTTCATTAAACCGTCGCTGAAACGTTGTACTAGGATAGGATCCAATTTCCTGATTCGCTGTCGCCGGGCATGGAGCTGTTTTCCGGTGGTTCAGGAACACGAGTACCACACTGCAACTCATGGATGAACGACATGAACTCACAGCTGTTTCCTCACATTGGCAAGGTCATCGCCAGCACTGGCAGCCGACATTTCCCACGGATGCTGCATGACCTGATCCTGACCCAACTGGCGGTGGACGCCACGCATATCCGGCAGATGCGCGTGGAACCGGTCGGACGCGCGCAACCGCGCGGCGAACCCGAATGCATCAAGGAAGCGCCACTGCCGGCTGAAACGGTGTATTCCGAACTGAGCACCCTGCCGAGTGCCAATGATTTGCCCGCCCCCGAGCCCTCGACGGTCACCGACGCCTCGCAATTGCACCTGACCCGACGCAAGGACGGTTACCGCTATGTGATCTCGGTCTACCGTTGCGGCCCGGCAAAACGCTTCTCCGCTCACGAGCGCAGTTTGTTGCAGGACATTTCCCCAGTGCTGCTGCCGATGGTGGAAAAACACATCAACGCCCTGCAACCGGCGAACACTGATGCCCAGGGGCAATCTCAGGAGCAATCGGATTCCACCCTGCTGGGCCTGGAAACCCTGCGCCTGCGCTTTTGCGAACGAGTGGAGCAACTGGGGCTGAGCCTGTCGAACCGCGAAATGGAAGTGTGTGTCGGTCTGCTGGCCGGGCGCACCGCGCCTGAACTGGCCGAACAGTTGCAACTGAAGGTCAATACCGTGGAAAGCTACCTCAAACGCGCAGCCATCAAACTGGGCATCAGCGGACGTCACTCGCTGATGCGCTGGATGTATTCGCCGAAGGACTGCCCGGCAGCCTGCGGCCCTTCGAACGCGGCCTGAAGGCTCACACGCCTCTGATGAAACCGCCCTCCTGCAAAGGACGGCGGTTTTTTCTTGCCCGCTTCAATCCCGGGCCAGCGCCTCGATCGGATCGAGCCGTGACGCATTGCGTGCCGGCACGAAGCCGAACACGATACCGATCAGGGTCGAGCAAATCACGGCAGTCAGTACCGAGGTGAGCGAAAACACCATTTCCCATTCCTTGATGAACAGCGAGAACAGGTGGCCGATGGCGTAGGACAGGGAAATGCCGATGGCGCCACCGAGCAGGCAGACCATCACCGCCTCCACCAGAAACTGCTGGCGGATGTCCGACTGCCGCGCCCCGACCGCCATGCGGATGCCGATCTCACGGGTACGCTCGGTGACCGACACCAGCATGATGTTCATCACGCCGATACCGCCCACCACCAGCGAAATCACGGCGATCAGCGACAGCAACAGCGCCAGTGAGCGGCTGGTTTTCTGCACGGTCTGCATCACGCTGTCGAGGTTGTTGGTGAAGAAGTCCTTGGTGCCGTGGCGCTGCAGCATCAGTTTGTTGACGTTGTCTTCCACCACTTTGCTCGGCTGACCGTCCTTGATCCGCACACTGATGCTGTCCAGATAACGCTGGCCCAACAGCCGCCCGGCTGCGGTTTCATAAGGCACCCACACGTTGAGCGACTTGCTCGACGAGAAGATGTTCTTGTTCTCCGCCGCCACACCGATCACGGTGCACGGCAGATTGCCGATCAGGATCACCTGTCCCAATGGATCGACGCCCTCGCCGAACAACCGATGGCGAGTGTTGTGATCGATCACCACCACCTGTGCCTGACGCCGGGCATCGCTTTCACTGAACGGGATGCCTGACTCCATCTTGATTCCGCGCACCTGGAAATACAGATCGCTGACGCCGTTGACCTGCGCATCGAGGTCGATATTGCGATAGCGCAGCAACAGATTGCGCCCGACCACCGGCGTGGCGCTGTCGACGTAGTAGAGCTGATTGAGTGCCGTCACATCCGCCGGCACCAAGGTTTCAATGGCCGCCGAGCGACTGTCGCCGAAACTGGTGCCGGAATAAATATCGATGGTGTTGCTGCCGATGGCCTGAATGTCCTTGAGTACGTAGCGCTTGGCCCCTTCGCCGATGGCCGAGATCGATACCACCGAGGTGATACCGATAACGATCCCGAGCATGGTCAGCAAGGTGCGCATGCGATGGGAGATCAGTGCGACCCAGGCCATGTTGAACGCTTCCTTGAACAAGCCGAAGCTGGCCACCAGACGTCGTGCCGCACCGGATTTACGCGACACGGCGTCTTCGTTGGTCAGTGCCGTGGTGTCGCGCTCGTTGCGGCGGTCGCTGAGGATTTCGCCGTCGCTGACTTCGATGATGCGCTCGGCGTTGGCGGCGACCTTGGGGTCGTGAGTCACCAGAATCACCGTGTGCCCGGCGGCGTGCAGCTCCAGCAGAATCCGCATCACCTCCTTGCCGCTGGTGGTGTCGAGGGCGCCGGTGGGCTCGTCGGCGAGGATCACTTCACCGCCGTTCATCAAGGCCCGGGCGATACTCACTCGCTGCTGCTGACCGCCCGACAGCTGGCTGGGGCGATGCGTCAGGTGCCCTTCCAGCCCCAGCCGTGCCAACAGCTCACGGGCCCGGGCGTGGCGCTGCGGCTCCGGTGTGCCGGCGTAGATCGCCGGCATCTCGACGTTATGCATCGCGCTCAGGTGCGGCAGCAAGTGATAGCGCTGGAAGATGAAGCCGAAATAGTCGCGACGCAGTTCGGCCAGCGCCTGATTGTCCAGATCCCGGGTTTCCCGGCCGTTGATCTTGTAGCTGCCGGCCGTGGCGTAGTCGAGACAGCCGAGGATGTTCATCAGGGTCGATTTGCCGGAGCCCGAAGCGCCGATGATCGCTACCATTTCCCCGGCATGGATCGTCAGGTCGATATTCTTCAGCGCCAGAAATTCACGGTCGCCCGCGGTGAAACTGCGGCTGATGCCGCTCAGTTGCAGCAGAGGTTCGGTCATGCTCATGCCCCTGCCACTTTCGCCACCGGATCACCGATCACCACCCGGTCGCCTTCGGCCAGACCGTCGTTGACCTGCACCTTGACGTTGTTGTTGATCCCGGTCTGCACATTGCGCGACTGCGCCTGACCCTTGGCGTCCAGCACCCGCACCGGGAAGCTGCCATCGTTGTTGCGCGGACCGAGTGCCGCCACCGGAATCGTCAGCACCGATTTGGCCGTGTCGAGCACCACGCGCACCTGCGCCGTCATGGAAATACGCAGGCGATGATCCGGGTTCGGCACTTCGAACAGCGCGTTGTAGAACACCGCCGTGTTCTGTTTCGGCGTGCCGGCGGGCGGGGTTTCGAGGAAGTTCTGCGGCGCCGGCTCGGTGCCGCGCAGCTTGCCGTAATAACGTTTGTCCTCCCCCAGAATGGTGAAATACACCTCCTGCCCCGGCGCGATGTGAATGACATCGGCCTCCGACACCTGAGCCTTGACGGTCATGGTGTCCAGGTCCGCCAGCTTCAACAGGATCGGCGCCAGTTGGTTGGCGATCACGGTCTGGCCTTCCTGGGTGACGATGCCCACCACGTCGCCGTCGATGGGGGCGACGATCCGCGTGTAAGCCAGATTGACCTTGGCCGTGTCGATCTGGATATGCGCGCTCTTGATCTGCGCATCCAGCGACAACAGATTGGCCTGTTGCACCTCGTAGTTGGATTGCGCAGTTTCGAAATCCTGCCGCGAGATCGACGCGTCTTCCTGCAGATTCTGATAGCGCTCGTAGATTGCCTTGGTCTGGCGCAATTGAGCCTGAGTCGCCCGGCGCTGGGCTTGCAGGTTTTCCTCGTCGACCTGCGCCTGACGCAGCGTGTTCTGCAACACCAGCGGGTCGATTTCCGCCAGCCACTGGCCTTTCTTGACCTTGTCGCCGACCTTGACCTTCAGCGACTTTAACTGCCCCGAGACCTGGGCACCGACGTCCACCTGCTTGATACCTTCCAGCAATCCGGTGGCCAGCACCGCGTTTTCAATGTCACCGCGTTCAACCGTGGCGGTCAGGTACTGCGGTGCTTCGGCCGGTGCCTGCACCGTGTAGAACACCAACCCGGCCACCAGCGTCAACGCGATTCCCAGACCGACTTTGCGCAACTTCGACTGTTCCATAAATGACCACAATTCCGTTCAGGGTTGAGCCCGGCCAGCGGCCGGGTTCCAGGATAAAAACTTCAATCAGGACAACACTTGACCCGCCGCCACCGTCAGCCCGTCATGCCACCACGCCGCGAGACTGAAGACGTTGGGCGCCTTGAGGATCGTGAAGTGGTTGCCGGGGCCGTACCACACCGCCAGATCCCTGGCCTCGCGCTGCCAGCCTTCGAGCATCGCGGCCTGTTCGCGCTGGTTGCCCGTTGCGTCCAGCGTCGGGTCGTCCACCAGTGCCAGACGCACCGGTCCGGTGTAGGCCAGCGCCGGCTGATAGACCGTGCGCAGTGCCGTGGCGAAGGTACGCACCGGGCCCTGCATCGCGTCAGCTGACGAGCGTTCGGACAGCACACCGGCATGCACCATGCCGTCATGCAGCAGATGCATTTGCGTGGCGTCATCGGCTTCAGCGAAGGCCAGCGCATCGATGCCCAAAGACTTGCCGCTGGACAGTTGCAGCGACTCGATCAGCCGCAACAACGCCGCCGTCGTGGTGTACGGTTTGCCCACGACGCTGTTGCCACCCGGCGATTCGCTGTCGATCAGGGTCAGGGACGCCACCTCGCGCCCCGCCGCCTGCAACTGCGCCGCCATGGCGTAGGCCACCCAGCCACCGAACGAATGCCCGATCAGATGCACCGGCCCTTGCGGATACAACTGCTCAAGTGCCCGCAGGTAGAACGTGGCCGCACTTTCGACCCGGCTGTGGGGCACGGTCGCGCCGTCGAGGCCCCGGGGTTGCAGGCCGTAAATCGGCCACTCCGGCCCCAGCGCCTCGGTCAGATGGATGAACCCGGTGACACTGTCACCGGCCCCCGGCACACAGAAAATCGGCGCATGCCCGGCGTGACCGGTCTGGATCGTCAACAGCGGCTGATACGCCCGGGATTCGATCACTGCCGAGGCCTGAACTGCCTGACCGAGCGCCTGACCAAGCACCTGCACATGCGGCGCCTGCATCATGCTCTGGTGATCGCCCGGCACGTCGATGCAGTGCAACAGCGTGGCCGGCACTTCATCCGACCAGCCCAGGGTCGGATGACGACGAGACAGCTCCGTCGGATGTTCCTGAGCCCGGAACAGGTAAAGCGGCAAGCCCAATGGATTGATCCGGTAATGCGCCAGCGCATGCCCATGGGCGACCTCGCGGTCGAGGTAATGCCAAAGGTCTTGCGGTGCAGCGGCGGCCATCTCCGGATGCAGCAATTGCTCGTCCCGGCAGCGTTGCAACAGCGGCTGGAAGTCGATCTGTTCCAGTTCGGTCTGCAACAGCGCCAGATGCGCCAGGGCGGCTTGCCCCGCGTCGCCAAGAGAGGCCCGGTACATCGTGCAGTGCTGCAGCAACTGGCGCTTGTGCGCATGCTCGTCGCTCCAGCGCGCCTTGCCCTGATCGGTCAGGCGCGGCACGAAACTGTCGATCAGGCCAACGAACGCCACCGTCTCATCCATACCGAGCAACTGCATCGCCACTTCATAGGCCAGCACCCCGCCGAACGACCAGCCGGCCAGACGATACGGCCCCAGCGGCTGCACCGAACGGATGATCTCCACCATGCGCGCCGCCAGGCATTCCATGGTGCGCAGCGGTGCCTGGCCGAACGGGATGCCCGGCAGGCCGTAGATCGGGAAATCGCCCTCGATGTGCAGGCCCAGCGCCGGGAAGTACGCGTCCATCCCGCTGAACTCATGTATCAGGAACAGCGGCGTGCCTGCACCACCGGACCGCACCACGACCAGTTCGTCATCCTGTTGCTCTGCGCCGGTGCGCTGGCTGAGCAACGTGCCGAGCGACTCGATGCTGGCGTGCTGGAACAGCTCGGCCAACGTCACTTCCAGGCCGTTCTGTTGCATCAGGTTGACCAGACGAATAGCCAATAGCGAGTGGCCGCCGAGTTCGAAGAAGTTGTCGTGACGACCGACCTGTTCGACCTGCAACACCTCGGCCCACAACTGAGCGAGGGTTTCCTCCAGCGGATTGGCCGGAGTCTCATAGGCACGACTGAGCAGCGCGTCCTGCGCCGGGATCGGCAAGGCTTTGCGGTCCACCTTGCCGTTGTTGTTCAGCGGCAAGGCGTCGAGTTGCACCCAGGCCGAGGGCACCATGTATTCCGGCAGGCGTGCGTGCAATTGGCTGCGCAGGCTGGCGCTGTCGACACCCTCCTCGGCCGTGAAATAGGCCACGAGGCGCAGCGGTTCCTGGCCGTCCTGACGGGCCAGCACGATGGCTTCCCTGACCCCTTCGCAGTTCAGCAGGCGGTTTTCGATTTCCCCCAGTTCGATGCGGAAACCACGGATCTTCACCTGATCGTCGTTGCGACCGATGCATTCCAGTTGTCCCGGTGCCAGCCAGCGTGCGAGGTCGCCGGTGCGGTAAAGCAACGCGCCCGGTTGATCACCGAACGGGTCTTGCAGGAATTTTTCGGCGGTCAGGTCCGGGCGATTCAGATAGCCCAGCGCCACGCCCTGGCCGCCGATGTACAGCTCGCCGGTCACGCCCATCGGCACCGGTTGCTGACGGGCGTCGAGCACATAGACCTGGGTGTTGGAGATCGGGCCGCCAATCGGCACGCTGTCGGCATCGTCCGCCACTTCGCGCACTTCAAAAGTAGTCGCGTAGGTGGTGGTCTCGGTCGGGCCATAGCAGTGGACGATGCGCAGGTCTGGCGCCTCGGCCAACAAGCGGCGGAAAGCGGCCGGGTCAGCGCGTTCACCGCCGCACAGCACCATGCGCAGGCCTTTGAGGGCCTCGGGAATCAGTTGCACGTACTGGTTGAACAGCGCGGTGGTGACGAACAGGATCGTGGCACCGGTGTTGGCCAGTTCACGTCCGAAGGCTTGCGGATCAAGCAAGGTCGCGTGATCGATCACCACCACTCGCCCACCGTTGAGTAGCGGGCCCCAGACGTCCATGGTGCTGGCGTCGAACGCCGGATTGGAAGCGAATGCCACGCGATCCTGCGGGTTGAAATCCGCATAGCCGTTGTTGATCACCAACCGGCCAATCGCCCGGTGCGGCACCATCACACCCTTCGGTGTGCCGGTGGAACCGGAGGTGTACATGATGTAGGCCACGGATTCAGAAGACTGTGGCAGGTCCGGGTTGTGCGTCGGTTGCGCGTCGACTTTCAGCGCATCGAGGTCGATCCGACGCACGCTGTAGCCGACTGACTCGGTGCTCAAGGTCAACAGCGCTTTCGCCCCGCAATCCTCGACCAAGAACGCCTGACGCTCGGCCGGCGCATTGATGTCCAGCGGCACATAGGCCGCCGCACATTTGCCGATGGCCAGTTGTGCGATCAACAGATCCAGCGAGCGCGGCAACAGGATCGCCACGTGGTCGCCCGGTTGCACGCCCTGTCCGATCAAGTAATGGGCCAGGCGATTGGCCCGTTGATTCAACTCTTCATAAGTCAACGCCGCGCGGCCATGCACCACCGCCACGGCTTGCGGATGCTTCGTCACCTGCAGCTCGAACAGACGATGAACCGTCAACGTCGCCGGGTAATCCCGCTGTGTGGCGTTGAACTCGACCAGCAATTGCCGCCGCTCATCCCGCGGCAAAATCGACAACTGATCGATGCCCAGTTGCGGCGTCCGCTCCAGCGCCTGCAACAGGCTCTCGACCGCAAGATCCATGTAGTCGCAGATCCGACCGGCGTCGATCCCGGCCATGGTCAACGCGGTCAGGCTGAAGTCTTCGCCCAGGTCATCGACGCTCAGGCTCAGGCGGTAGTTGCTGTGTTCTTCGGCATCGAGCAACTGCATGCCCTGCCATGCCGCCACGACTTCGTCGGACGGCGTGCCCCCGCCACCACTGTGACGGTAATTGAACAAGGCATTGAACAGCGGCACCCCCGGCGCCATGGCGCTGCAACGTTGTACCAGCGCCAGTGGCGCGTGTTCGTGATGCAGCAATCGGTTCAAGCGCTGATGGGTCGCCAACACGGCTTCTTTCACCGTTTGCCCGTCCAGATCGATGCGCAGCGGCAGCGTGTTGATGAACACGCCCAGCGCCCGCTCGGCACCTTCACCACCGTGCAAGCGGCCGAGCATCACGGTGCCGAACACCACGTTTTCACGCCCCGACAGTTGCCCCAGCACGCTGGCCCAGGCCAGGTGCATCAGGCTGGCAGCGCTGATGCCCAGACGCCTGGCCTTGGCCCTGACCCGCTGGCTCAGCGCGGTGTTCAGCAGCCGCTGCGCATGCCCGTTGCCACCGTCCGCGACAGTGCCCTGGCCATACGGCAGGGTCGGCTCGTCGATATCGCCGAGCATGTCGCGGAAGAACGTCTCATGCTCCTCCTCGCTCAGCCCCGAGCGAGTGCGGGCGACATAGGTGCGATACGGCACCGGTTCGGCCAGTTGCCGCACCTGGCCGAGCAGGACCGACTGCATCTCGTGGCGCAGCACCTCCAGCGCAATGTGGTCCATGACCAGGTGATGGAACAGCAGCAGCGCCACTACGCGCCGATTGACCGCGTCCCAGCTGTGCACCACGCGCATCAGCGGCGCCTGAGTGACGGCCATGCGGTAGTGCCGGGTATCGAACCGGCTGCGCAGCTGGCTCAATGCATCCGTTTCACTCTCGTCCAGCTCCACCGTTTCACACACCAGCGACGCCTGACGCCAGACCACCTGCACCGGTTCCTCCAGCCCGTCCCAGAACAGCGACGTGCGCAGGATGTCATGGCGCTCGATCACGGCCTGCAAGGCTTCGGCGAACACCCGCATACGGGACTCATCGGCAAACGCGAATTGCGCCTGCAACACATACGGATCGCCCTGAGGTGCCGACAAGTGATGGAACAGGATGCCGGCCTGCAACGGTGCCAACGGATAAATGTCCTGCACGTTCGCGGCGCCACCGGGAATGCTGGCGACGATGCGGTCGATGGCGGGCTGATCCAGTGCAACCAGTGGCAGCATGTCAGGGGTGATGTGTTTGCAGTCCGGTGCAATCCCGTTGGCCGGGATAGCGATCTCCACCTCATCACCGACAGCAGCCGCCAGCGCGGCGAGCGTCGGCTGGCTGAACAGCACACGCACATCGGCCGTCAGCCCGACATGACGCATCCGCGCCACCAGATTGACCGCCATCAGCGAGTGTCCGCCCAGTTCGAAGAAGTTGTCGTGGCGCCCTACCCGCTCCGCGTTGAGCAACTCGGCCCAGAGCCCCGCCAGCAGGATTTCCACCTCGCCGACCGGGGCTTCGTATTCGCGAGTGATGACCGACGCCTGATCCGGCACCGGTAGAGCCTTGCGGTCGAGCTTGCCGTTGGGACTCAGTGGCAATGCATCGAGATGCACGAACACCGCCGGCACCATGTAATCCGGCAGGTGTTCCAGCAGATGACCGCGCAGCACCTCGATTTCCAGACGCAAACCCGTGTAGTACGCCACCAAACGCTTGTCCCCCGGCACGTCTTCACGGGCCAGCACCGCGGCTTCCTGCACGCCGCGGATGTCGGTCAGGCGGGACTGGATTTCGCCCAGTTCGATGCGCAGGCCACGGATCTTCACCTGATCGTCGTTGCGGCCCAGGTATTCGATGTTGCCGTCGGCCAGATAACGGGCGACGTCGCCGGTGCGGTACAGGCGGCCGTTGGGCTGGAACGGGTCGTTGAGGAACCGCTCGGCGCTGAGTTCTGGACGGTTCAGGTAACCGCGAGCAACCTGCACGCCGCCGATGTACAGCTCGCCGACCACGCCTTGCGGCACCGGTTGTTGCTGGGCATCGAGGATGTACATCCGGGTGTTGGCGATTGGTTTGCCGATCGGCGTGTTGTCTGGCGTGGTGTCGACAGGTCCGGCGCAATCCCACGCGGTAACGTCCACTGCCGCTTCGGTCGGGCCATAGAGATTGTGCAAGCCACTGTTCGGCAATTGCTGCTTGAAGCGCCGCACCAGACTGCCCGGCAACGCCTCGCCGCTGCACATCACCTGACGCAAACCGTGGCAACGTGCGGTGTCGCCATGAGCGAGGAAAACGTCGAGCATCGACGGCACGAAGTGCAGCGTGCTGATGCGTTCGCGTTCGATCACATCGCTCAGATACAGCGGATCCTTGTGACCGCCGGGACGGGCCATGACCAGTCGCGCACCGGTCATCAACGGCCAGAAGAATTCCCACACCGACACGTCGAAGCTGAACGGGGTTTTCTGCAGCACTGAATCTTCAGCCGTCAGGCGATAAGCGTCCTGCATCCACAGCAAGCGGTTGACCACCCCGCTGTGCTCGTTGATCACGCCTTTCGGCTGCCCGGTCGAGCCGGAGGTATAGATCACGTAGGCCGTGTGCTGCGGAGTCAACCCATCGACCGAAGGGTTATCAGCCGACAATGATTGCCAAGTGTCGTGATCCAGATCGACCACTGGTACCGCGACCTCACCCAGCAACGCGCGGGTCGAACCCTGCACCAGCACCGCCGACGGCGCGCTGTCCTCCAGCATGTAGGCCAGACGCTCCAGCGGATACGCCGGATCCAGCGGCACATAACCGCCGCCAGCCTTCAAAATGGCCAGCAACCCGACCACCATTTCCAGCCCGCGCTCGACGCAGATCGCCACCCGCGCATCCGGGCCAACGCCCAGCCCGCGCAAGTGATGGGCCAAACGGTTGGCCCGAGCATTCAGCTCGATGTAGCTCAGTTGCTGCTCGCCGGAAAGCACCGCCACAGCCTGCGGCGACCGTAAGACCTGCGCCTCGAACAGACCGTGAATGCTTTGCTGAAGGTTGTAATCAACGTCCGTGGCATTGAAGCCGTGCAGCAAATGCCGACGCTCGTCCTCCGCCAGCACATCGACCTGCTCCAGCAACGCCTGATCATTGCTGACCATGGCCTGCAGCAATTGCTGCAAGTAACCGGCGTAACGCTGAACCGTCGACTCATCGAACAACGCCGTGGCGTATTCCAGCGACCCCCGGATCACACCCTGGGCCTCGCCCAATGTCAGCGACAGGTCGAACTTGGCAAAGTGGCTCGGCTCGGCCACGCCCTCCAGTGTCAGATCACCGAGAGCCAGGGTCGCGCCACTGCCGCTGTCCCAGCTCAACAGCGTCTGGAACAACGGGCTGTGGGACAGGCTGCGCACCGGCCGGGTGATTTCCACCACTTGTTCGAACGGCAGATCCTGATGGGCCTGCGCCTCAAGGGTGCGAGCCTTGACCCGGGCGAGCAACGCCTCGACGGTGAGCGCGCCCGACGTGTCGATGCGCACGGCAAGCGTGTTGACGAACAGTCCGATCAGCCCTTCGATTTCCGCCCGGTTACGGTTGGCGACCGGCGAGCCGATCACCACATCCGACTGCCCGGACAAGCGACCGAGCAACATCGCCCAGGCGCTCATCACCGCCATGTACGGCGTCACGCCGTGGCGTTGGCACAGTGCCTTGAGACCTGCGCTCAAGCCTTCGTCCAGCCGGATGTCGACACTGCTGCCGGCGTAATCCTGCAAGGCCGGGCGTGGACGGTCGGTCGGCAGCATCAGCAAGGCCGGCGCACCGGCCAGGGTCTGCTGCCAGTAATCGCTCTGACGCTGCAAGACTTCGCCACTCAACCAGCGGCGCTGCCACACGGCGTAGTCGCTGTACTGCAACGCCAGCGGCGGCAGCGGATCGGCCTCGCCGTGGCTGAACGCCTGGTACAGCGCCATCAGTTCGCGGGTCAACACGCCCATCGACCAGCCATCGGAGACGATGTGGTGCAGGGTCAGCAGCAACACATGATGATCATCGGCCAGTCGCACCAGACGCCCGCGAATCAGCGGATCGTCCTGCAAATCGAACGGCCCCGAGGCTTCGCCCTGAATCAGCGCGAGCAAGGCGTCGTCGGCCTGCGGGTGCCGGCGCAAGTCCTCGACCCTCAGCAGCACTCCACTGTCGAGGGGCGCGATCAGCACCTGGGCTTCATCGTTGAACTGGGCAAAGCGGCTGCGCAGGGTTTCGTGACGCTCGAGGATCCGCGCCAATGCCCGTTGCAGGGCCGTTTCGTCGAGGCGACCGCGCAGGCGCAGGCCGAGGGGAATGTTGTAGGCGGTGTTTGCGCCTTCCAGTTGCGCCATGAACCACAACCGTTGCTGGGCAAACGACAACGGCAGCGTGCCGTCACGCGGCGCCGGCATGATCGCCGGTTGCGTGCAGCGTCCGGCCTGGGCCAGCACCTCGGCGACAGCGGCGAGTTCGGCGTTGGCAAACAGTTCGGCGAGGGTCAGCTCCACCCCCAGCCGCTGGCGCACCTGAGACAGCATGCGCATCGCCAGCAACGAGTGGCCGCCCAGTTCAAAGAAATGGTCCTGACGCCCGACCTGCTCGACCTGCAGCACCTCGGCCCAGATCTGCGCCAAGGTGATTTCCAGTTCACCTTGCGGCGCCTGATAGTCGCGGGTGAACAAGGCGCTGCGATCCGGCACCGGCAAGGCCTTGCGATCAACCTTGCCGTTGGCGGTCAGCGGCAGCGCGTCGAGCCGGACGAAGGCTGCCGGCACCATGTATTCCGGCAGTTGACCGAGCAGATGCGCCCTCAGGTCGGACACCGCCAGCGCTTCGCCCTGCGCCTGTTCAGTGAAATACGCCACCAGCCGAACCTGCCCGGGTTCGTCTTCGCGGGCCACCAGCACCGCTTCCTGGATGCCGGGCAACTGATTCAGGCGAGTTTCGATTTCCCCCAGCTCGACGCGCACGCCACGAATTTTCACTTGATCGTCGTTGCGCCCCAGGTACTCGATGGAACCGTCGGCGCGCCAGCGCGCCAGGTCGCCGGTGCGATACATCCGGCCGTGGTTGAACGGGTCGCGCAGGAAGCGTTCTTCGGTCAGATCAGGTCGATTGAGGTAACCCCGGGCTACACCGGCACCGCCCACATACAGCTCTCCGGCCACGCCAACCGGCACCGGGCGCTGCTGTTCATCGAGCAGGTACACCGTCGCGTTGGCGATCGGTTTGCCGATGTGCAGCGCCTGCCCCGCCTCGACGATGCCCGAGGTGGCAACCACCGTCGCCTCGGTCGGGCCGTAGTTGTTGACCACATCGAACGACTGCTGACGATTGAACTGACGGAGACGGTCGCCACCGATCAGCAGTGTGCGCAGGGTCGGGTGTTCGAGGTTCTGGCTGAACGCGTATTCGGCCACCGGGGTCGGCAGGAAGCTCACGTCCAGCGGCTGCGCGCGCCACCAGTCGAGCAACGCGTCCACGTCTTCGCTGCCGTCGCGGGCCGGCGCCAGGTGCAGGGTCGCGCCGGCGCACAGGGCCGGCCAGACTTCCCAGGCCATGGCGTCGAAACCGAAACCGGCAAGGCTCGAGGTGTGGCGACCGGCGCACAGATCGAATGCCTTGCAGTGCCAGTCGACGAGGTTGCTCAAAGTGTGGTGTTCGACCATCACGCCCTTGGGCAAACCGGTGGAACCCGAGGTGTAGATGACATAGGCCAGGTGTTCGGCAGTCAGGTCCGGCACCTGCGGATTGCCGGTCTCGGTGTCCGGCCAGGCCTGCAAATCGAGGTCGATCACCGGCACGTCCAGCGCCGGCAGTCGTTCACGCAAATCACTCAGGCACAGCACCGCCACCGGGGCGCTGTCGCTCAGCAGATAGTTCAAACGCTCCGCCGGGTGCGCCGGATCCACCGGCACATAACCGGCGCCGGCCTTGAGAATGGCCACCAGCCCCACCAGCGTATCCAGCCCACGCCGGGCGACGATGGCCACGCGATCATCAGGGCGAACGCCCAGCCCGATCAGGTGATGAGCCAAGGTGTTGGCCTGCCGGTTCAGCTCGGCAAAGGTCAACGCCTGCCCCTGACAGACCGCCGCGACCGCTTCGGGCCGCTCGATCACTTGCGCTTCGAATCGCTGCGCAATAGTCAGCCCCGACACAAACTCCGCGTGCGTGTCGTTGAATGCCACCAACAACTGTTCACGCTCGTGAGCCTGCACCATATCGAGCTGTTCCAGCTGCGCCTGATCGTTGGCGACCATCGCATGCAGCAACTGCTCGAAGTAGCCGACATAACGCTGGATCGTCGATTCATCGAACAGCGCCGTGGCGTATTCCAGCACGCCGCGAATGCCATCGCGGGTTTCGCCCAACGTCAGCGACAGGTCGAACTTGGCGAAGCGGGTCGTACCGGCCACGTTTTCCAGCGCCATCGCCCCCAGTTCCAGCGCCGGCCCTGAGCTGCTTTCCCAGCTCAGGGTGGTCTGGAACAACGGACTGTGGGACAGGCTGCGCGCCGGCCGGGTGACCTCCACCACCTGCTCGAACGGCAAGTCCTGATGAGCCTGGGCCTGCAATGTCAGCGTCTTGACCCGGGCCAGCAGCGCTTCGACGCTAAGCCCGCCGGACGTGTCGATGCGCAGGGCCAGGGTATTGATGAACAAGCCGATCAGCCCTTCGATTTCCGCACGACCACGGTTGGCAACCGGCGAGCCGATCACAACGTCCGACTGACCGGACAAGCGACTGAGCAACAACGCCCAGGCGCTCACCATCGTCATGTACATCGTCACGCCATGGCGCTGGCTCAGTGCCTTGAGCCCGGCGCTCAGCGGTTCGTCGAGCCGGAACTCGACGCTGCTGCCGGTGTAATCCTGCTGCGCCGGACGCGGACGGTCGGTCGGCAGCACCAACAAGGTCGGGGCCCCGGCGAGGGTTTGCTGCCAGTAATCGCTCTGCTGCTGCAGCACTTCGCCGCTCAACCAGCGGCGTTGCCAGATCGCGTAGTCGGCATATTGCAGCGCCAGTGGCGGCAACGGATCGGCCTCACCCAGGCTGAACGCTTGATACAGCGCCATCAGCTCGCGGGTCAGCACGCCCATCGACCAGCCATCGGAAATGATGTGGTGCAGGGTCAACAGCAACACATGGTGATCGTCGGCCAACCGGACCAGACATCCGCGGATCAACGGATCGTTCTGCAAGTCGAACGGTGTCGAGGCCTGTTCCCGGATCAACGCCTGCAGGGCGTCGTCGGCGTGTGGATGCTGGCGCAGATCCTCGACCCGCAGCAGCAGGCCGCTGTCGACCGGCGCAATCATCACCTGCACATCATCGTCGTGCGGGACAAAACGGCTGCGCAGGGTTTCGTGGCGGTCGATGATCCGCGCCAGTGACCGTTGCAGCGCCGCCTCGTCGAGATGACCGCGCAAACGCAGGCCCAGCGGGATGTTGTAGGCGGTGTTGACCCCTTCCATGCGCGCCAGGAACCACAGCCGCTGCTGGGCGAACGACAGCGGCAGCGCGCCGTCCCGTGGCACCGGCAACATGGCCGGCTGCGAGCTGCGCCCGGCCTGGGCCAGCACCTCGGCAACCGCTGCCAGTTCGGCATTGGCAAACAAATCGCTCAGGGCCAGTTCGACGCCCAAGCGTTGGCGGACCTGGGACACCATGCGCATCGCCAGCAACGAGTGGCCACCCAGCTCGAAAAAGTGATCCCAGCGCCCGACCTGCCCGACTTGCAGCACGTCGCCCCAGATCCGTGCCAGCGCGATTTCCAGCTCACCGTGCGGTGCTTCGTAATGGCGGGTGAACAATGCCGCGCGATCCGGCGCCGGCAGGGCCTTGCGGTCGACCTTGCCGTTGGCGGTCAACGGCAACGCATCCAGCCGGACGAACGCTGTCGGCACCATGTACTCGGGCAACTGCGCCAGCAGGCAAGCACGCAGCTCGGCCACCGGTTGCGGTTCGACCTGTGCCTGTTCCGTGTAATAGGCGACGAGACGCGGCTGGCCAGGTTCGTCTTCACGGGCCAGCAATACCGCTTCCTGAATGCCGGGGAGCTGGTTGAGACGGGTTTCAATCTCGCCCAGCTCGATGCGCACGCCGCGAATCTTCACCTGGTCGTCGTTGCGTCCCAGGTATTCGAGGGTGCCGTCGTCCTGCCAGCGCGCCAGGTCACCGGTGCGGTACATGCGCCCGCCGTTGAACGGATCGTCGAGAAAGCGCTCGGCCGTCAGGTCCGGACGATTCAGATAACCCCGGGCAACCCCGGCGCCCCCGACATACAACTCCCCCGCCACGCCGATGGGCACCGGACGTTGCTGCTCATCCAGCAGATAGACCGTGGCATTGCTCACCGGACGACCGATGTGCAAAGCCTGCCCGGCTTCGACCTTGCCCGAGGTCGCCACCACCGTGGTTTCGGTCGGGCCGTAATTGTTGATCACATCGAAATGCCGGTGACGGCTGAACTGCCGCAGGCGATCTCCGCCGATCAGCAGTGTGCGCAAGGTCGGGTGTTCGAGGTTTTGACTGAAGGCGTATTCGGCCACCGGGGTCGGCAGGAAGCTCACGTCCAGCGGTTGCGCGCGCCACCAGTCGAGCAAGGCGTCGATGTCTTCGTTGCCGTCGCGGGTCGGGGCCAGGTGCAGGGTCGCGCCGGCACACAGGGCCGGCCAGACTTCCCAGGCCATGGCATCGAAACCGAACCCGGCAAGGCTTGACGTGTGGCGACCGGCGCACAGATCGAACGCGCCGCAATGCCAGTCGACGAGGTTGGACAGGGTGCGGTGTTCGACCATCACGCCCTTGGGCAGACCGGTCGAGCCCGAGGTGTAGATCACATAGGCCAGATGTCCGGCGGTCAGGCCCGGCACCTGCGGATCGTGGGCCAGGCTCAGTGGCCAGGTGCGGCGGTCAAGGTCGATCACCGGGACATCGAGCGTTGGCAACCGGTCACGCAGATCGCTCTGGGTCAGCACCACCGCCGGTGCACTGTCGCTGAGCAGGTAGCTCAGGCGCTCGGGCGGATGCGCCGGGTCGACCGGTACGTAGCCGGCCCCCGCCTTGAGAATCGCCAGCAGCCCCGCCAGCGTATCGAGCCCGCGGCGGGCGACGATGGCCACGCGGTCATCAGGGCGGACACCCAGGCTGATCAGATGATGGGCCAGGGCGTTGGCGTGCAGGTTCAGCTCGGCATAGGTCACTTGCTCACCGAGGAACACCGCCGCCACCGCTTCCGGCCGTTCGACGACTTGCGCTTCGAAACGCTGATGAATCGTCAACCCTTGCGGATAGTCGGCCAGGGTGGCGTTGAAGCCGCGCAGGATCTGCTCGCGCTCCACCTCCGGGAGGATCGGCACCTGGCTGACCGGTGAATCCGGCGCCTGCTCCAGCGCGGACACCAGACCGTTCAGGGCGCCGAGCATGTAATCGCACACCCGTTGCGGATCGACTTCAGTGGTGGCGAGCAGGGTCAGGCTGAAGGCGTCGCCCAGGTCGTCGATACTCAGGGTCAGCGGATAGTTGGTGCGCTCTTCCGAGTGCAGGGTAGTGATGCCTTCCCATGCCGACAGGGTTTGTGCGCTGGCCGACGCGGCGCCATGGCTGTGGCGGTAATTGAGCAAGGCGCTGAACAGCGGCGTCGGCGCGGCCACGCTGCTGCAGCGCTGGGCCAGCGCCAGCGGCGCGTGTTCATGGCGCATCAGGGTGGTCAGGCGTGCGTGGGTCGCCTGCACGGCGCTGCGCACGCTCTGAGCATCGACGTCTACTCGCACCGGCAAGGTGTTGATGAAAATGCCCAGCGCCCGGTCGGTGGCTTCGGCGCCTTGCAGACGGCCCATCAGTACCGTGCCGAACACCACGCGTTGCTTGCCGGCAAGCGTGGCCAGCACCTGCGCCCAGGCCAGATGGAACAGACTGGCCGCACTCACCCCGAGCTGCCGTGCCTGCCCCCGCAGGCGTTGGCCCAAGGCCGGCTCGACCGGCACGCTCAGTTCGGTGATGCCGTGCCCGTCGCCCTGCACATCCTGCAGGCCGAACGGCAAGGTCGGCTCGTCGATGTCACCGAGCATGTCGCGGAAGAACGATTCGTGCTCGCTCTCGCTGACACCCAGCCGTGCCTGCGCCACGTAATCCCGAAACGCAACCGGCCGCCCCAGCAGATTGCCCTGCCCCGTGAGAAACGCACGCATCTCATGGCGCACCACATCGAGCGCCGAGTGATCCAGCGCCATGTGATGGAACAGCAATGTCGCGACCACCCGTTTCCCGGCTTCGTCCCAGGCATGGGCCAGACGCATCATCGGCGCCCGGCTTACATCCATGCGGAATTCCCGGGCATCGAAACGTTCGTGCAAATAGTCCAGCGCATCGCCTTCGGCATCGATCTCTTCCACCGGCAATCCGGCCTCACGCCAGACCACTTGCTGCGGTGTATCCAGCCCCTCCCAGACCACCGCTGTACGGAGGATGTCGTGGCGATCGATGACGGCCTGCAATGCCTGAATGAACGCGTTCAACCGATCACGATCAGCGAAAGCGAAATGCGCCTGCATCACATAGGGATCACCCTGGGTGGCGCTGACGTGGTGGTAAAGAATGCCTTCCTGCAACGGCGCCAGCGGATAGATGTCCTGCACGTTGGCCGCGCCGCCCGGCACGTCGTCCACCAGACGGTCGATGGTCGCCTGATCGAGGTCGGCCAGGGTCAGCATCGCCGGAGTGATGCGCGTGGTGCCGGGTGCAATGCCATTGGCCGGCACCTCGACCTGACCGCTCTTGGTCGCCGAATATTGCCCGGCCTTGATCAGCTCGATCAGCGCCGGTTTGTGCTCGCGCAACAGCGCCAGCACCGCAGGATCGCTCAGCGCCTGTTTGTTGCCCTGTACGCGCAACTGGTCGTCGGTGACCGCCAACTGGATGTCTTTCGCTTTAAGTGTTGCCAACAGTTCGATCACGTTCACAGGACGATCTCCATTCTTTCCGTAATTGCGGCGTAACCGGCCAGGGTCGGTTGTTCGAACAACGCCCTGACCTCGGCTTCCATGCCTTCCTGACGTAACCGGCCGATCAGACTGACCGCCAGCAATGAGTGCCCGCCCAGTTCAAAAAAGTTGTCGTGGCGCCCTACCCGCTCCACGTTGAGCAGCTCGGCCCAGAGCCCGGCCAGCAGGATTTCCACCTCGCCGACTGGCGCTTCGTACTCGCGAGTGATGACCGACGCCTGATCCGGCACCGGTAGAGCCTTGCGGTCGAGCTTGCCGTTGGGACTCAGCGGCAGCGCATCGAGATGCACGAACACCGCCGGCACCATGTAATCCGGCAGGTGTTCCAGCAGATGACCGCGCAGCAAGTCGATTTCCAGCCGGGCGCCGGTGTAATAGGCGACCAGACGTTTGTCCCCCGGCACGTCCTCGCGGGCCAGCACCGCGGCCTCCTGCACGCCGCCGATGTCGGTCAGGCGCGACTGGATTTCACCCAGTTCGATGCGCAGGCCACGGATCTTCACCTGATCGTCGTTGCGACCCAGGTATTCGATGTTGCCGTCGGCCAGGTAGCGGGCGACGTCGCCGGTGCGGTACAGGCGGCCGTTGGGCTGGAACGGGTCGTTGAGGAACCGCTCGGCGCTGAGTTCTGGACGATTCAGGTAACCGCGAGCAACCTGCACGCCGCCGATGTACAGCTCGCCGACCACGCCTTGCGGCACCGGTTGTTGCTGGGCATCGAGGATGTACATGCGGGTGTTGGCGATCGGTTTGCCGATGGGGGTGTTGTCTGGCGTTTGCTCCAACGGACCAGAGCAATCCCAGGCGGTAACGTCCACTGCCGCTTCGGTCGGGCCATAGAGATTGTGCAAGCCACTGTTCGGCAATTGCTGCTTGAAGCGCCGCACCAGACTGCCCGGCAACGCTTCACCGCTGCACATCACCTGGCGCAAACCGTGGCAACGTGCGGTGGCGCCATGGGCGAGGAACACGTCGAGCATCGACGGCACGAAGTGCAGCGTGGTGATGCGTTCGGCTTCGATCACTTCACTCAGGTACAGCGGATCCTTGTGACCGCCGGGACGGGCCATGACCAGTCGCGCACCGGTCATCAACGGCCAGAAAAATTCCCACACCGACACGTCGAAGCTGAACGGGGTTTTCTGCAGCACTGAATCTTCAGCCGTCAGGCGATAAGCGTCCTGCATCCACAGCAAGCGGTTGACCACCCCGCTGTGCTCGTTGATCACGCCTTTCGGCTGCCCGGTCGAGCCGGAGGTATAGATCACGTAGGCCGTGTGCTGCGGAGTCAACCCATCGACCGAAGGGTTATCAGCCGACAATGATTGCCAAGTGTCGTGATCCAGATCGACCACTGGTACCGCGACCTCACCCAGCAACGCGCGGGTCGACCCCTGCACCAGCACCGCCGACGGCGCGCTGTCTTCCAGCATGTAAGCCAGACGCTCCAGCGGATACGCCGGATCCAGCGGCACATATCCACCGCCGGCCTTCAGAATGGCCAGCAGCCCGACCACCATCTCCAGCCCGCGCTCGACGCAGATCGCCACCCGCGCATCCGGGCCAACGCCCAGTCCGCGCAAGTGATGGGCCAAGCGATTGGCCCGAGCATTCAGCTCGGCATAACTCAGTCGCTGCTCACCGGAAAGTACCGCCACAGCCTGCGGCGACCGCAAGACCTGCGCCTCGAACAAGCCGTGGATGCTTTGCTGAAGGTCATAACCGACATCGGTCGCGTTGAAGTCGAACAACAGCCGCTGCCGCTCTGCCCCCTCAAGAACCGGCAAACGATTCATCGCCCGCGTCGGTGCCTGTTCCAGCGCCTCCACCAACGCCAGCAACGCCGTCTGCATGTAACCGCAAATCCGCTGCGCGCCGATGTCCGCCGGCACCATGGCAATCAGCGAGAAGCCGCTGCCCAGGTCATCGACGTTCAGGCTCAGCGGGTAGTTGGTGCGCTCTTCGCTGCTCAGGGTCTCGATGCCCTGCCAGGCCTGAACCACGCTGTCCGCATGCTCTGCACCGTGGCTGTGCCGATAGTTGAGCATCGCGCTGAACAACGGCGACGGCGCCGCGATCCCGCTGCAACGCTGGGCCAGTGCCAGTGAAGCATGCTCATGCCCCAACAGTGCGGTGAGACGCTGATGCGTCGCCTTGACCGCCTCGCGCACCGGGCTGTCACCCAGATCGACCCGCAACGGCAAGGTGTTGATGAACATGCCCAGTGCACGGTCGGCGCCCTGGCCGCCTTGCATCCGGCCCATCAGCACGGTGCCGAACACCACGTTGTCCTGCCCGGAGGTCGCCGCCAGTACCTGGGCCCAGGCAAGGTGGAACAGGCTGGCCACGCTGATGCCCATCTGCCGTGCCTGACTGCGCAGGCGCAGATTCAGGCCGCTGTCGAGTACCTGCTGCACTTCCTCGATGCCGCGTCCGTCGCCGCGCACATCGCGCAGACTGAACGGCAGGGTCGGCTCGTCTATGTCACCGAGCATGTCGCGGAAAAACGCTTCATGCTCCGACTCCGTAACGCCCAACCGCGCCTGCGCCACGTAATTGCGATACGGCACCGCTGCCGGCAACGGCTCATCGACCCCGCGCAGGTACGCCTGCATTTCGTGGCGCACCACTTCCAGCGCGGTGTGGTCAAGCACGATGTGATGGAACAGCAGCATCGCCACCACCCGGCCACGGGCCGGATCCCGGGCATACACCAGACGCAGCAACGGCGCCTGGGCGATGTCGAGGCGGTAATGCCGCGCATCGAATCGGGCGTGCAGTTGCTCAAGAATGTCGCCGGCCGCAGGATCCAGCACGACCTCCTGCACCACCAGTTCAGCCCGACGCCACACGACCTGCACCGGCACGCTCAAACCTTCCCACACCACGCCCGTGCGCAGCACGTCATGGCGGTCGATGACGTGCTGCAGTGCCGCAGTGAAACGCTGCACACGTTCAAGACTGTCGAACGCGATACGCGATTGCAGCAGGTACGGGTCGCCCTCTCCCGCGCTCAAGTGGTGGTAAAGAATGCCTTCCTGCAACGGTGCCAGCGGATAGATGTCCTGCACGTTGGCGGCGCCGCCCGGCACGCTGGACACCACGCGGTCGATGGCGGCCTGATCCAGCGAAACCAGCGTCAGCATCTCCGGAGTGATGCGGGTGCAACCGGCTACGATGCGATTGGCCGGCACTTCGATTTCACGACCGCTGCCCACGGCCGCAGCCAGCGCGGCCAGGGTCGGTTGACTGAACAGCACCCGCACATCGGTGCTCAGGCCGATCTGGCGCATACGCTCGATCAGGCTCACCGCCAGCAGCGAGTGCCCGCCCAGTTCGAAGAAGTGATCGTGGCGCCCCACCCGTTCGACGTTCAGCACCTCGCCCCACAATCGGGCCAGGGCGATTTCGGTCTCGCCGAGCGGAGCCTCATACTCGCGCACCAGCACCGACTCGGCGCCGGGAGCCGGCAGCGCCTTGCGCTCCACCTTGCCGTTGGGGCTCAGTGGCAGGCTGTCGAGCGCCACGAAGGCCGACGGCACCATGTAGTCCGGCAGGCGTGCAAGCAAGTGTTCGCGCAACGCCTCGATCCCCGGTTGCCCGGCCTCGGCGTGCCAGGTGAAGTACGCCACCAGACGTTCTTCACGCACCAGCACCACGGCTTCACGCAGGGCCGGATGGCTGAGCAGTTGCGCTTCGATTTCACCCGGTTCAAGGCGCAGGCCGCGCAGCTTGACCTGGAAGTCGTTGCGCCCGATGAACTCGAGCTGACCATCGGCGCGGTAGCGCACCAGATCGCCCGTGGCGTACAGCCGATCGCCGGCCACGAACGGGCTCGGGATAAACCGTTCGGCCATCAACTGCGGCAGGCCCAGATAGCCCCGCGCAACCCCGGCACCGCCGATGAACAACTGACCAATGACGCCCATCGGCACCGGCCGCTCGGCGGCATCCAGTACATACAGACGGGTGTTGTTGATCGGCCGTCCGATCGGCAAGGCGCCGTCCGGTACCGGCATCGACGGTTCCAGCGTCCACACCGTGCTGTCGACCGTCGCTTCGGTCGGGCCGTAAACATTGTGCAAGCGCACCTGCGGCAGGCGCTCGCGCACAAGGCTCGCCAGTGCCGGTGTCAGGTCGCCGCCACCACAGAACACATCGGTGAGGCTGCTGCACTGGCTGACGTCGTCCTGCTCGAGAAACTGTTGCAACAGCACCGGCACGAACTGGATCACGCTGATCCGCTGCTCACGAATCACCTGCGCCAGATACGCCGGCTCGCGGTGTCCGTCAGGACGCGCCAGCACCAGCCGCAGCCCGGCGCTCAACGGCCAGAACAGCTCCCAGACCGAGGCATCGAAACTGAACGGGGTTTTCTGCAACAGCGCACCATCCGTCACGGCGGGACACAGCTGCGAACTCCAGTGCAGCAGATTGCCGACGCCGCGATGCTCGACCATCACGCCTTTCGGCGCCCCGGTCGAACCGGAGGTGTAGATCACGTAGGCCAGGTTCGAAGCGTTGAGGCCCGGCACTTGCGGATTGTCCTGCGGGTTGAATGTCCAGTGGTCCTGATCCAGATCGATCACCAGCGCGGTGCTTTCGTCGAGCAATGCGCGAGTCGCCCCGTGCACCAGCACCGCTACCGGCGCGCTGTCCTTGAGCATGTAATCCAGACGCTCCGCCGGATACGCCGGGTCAAGCGGCACATAGGCACCGCCCGCCTTGAGGATGCCGAGCAGACCGACCATCAGTTCCAGCCCGCGCTCGACGCAGATCGCCACCCGCGAATCCGGCCCCACGCCCAGTTCGCGCAGGTGATGGGCCAGACGGTTGGCCTGAGCGTTGAGTTCGGCGTAGGTCAGCCGCTGTTCACCGGCCTGCAACGCGATGGCTTGCGGTGTACGTTGGACTTGCGCTTCGAACAACCCGTGAACGGTTTGCTCCAGATTGTCTGCGGTGCCGGTGTCGTTAAGGTCGTACAGCACCTGCTGACGCTCTGCACCGTCGAGGATCGGCAAGCGATTCAGCGGCTGATCCGGTGCCTGTTCCAGGGCATCCGCCAGTTTCTCCAGCGCGGTCTGCATGTAATCGCAGATGCGCTGTGAACCGATGTTCTCCGGGGTCATGGCGGTGAGCACAAAACCGTTGCCCAGATCATCGACGCCCAGGCTCAGCGGGTAGTTGGTGCGTTCTTCGCTGCTCAGGGTCTCGATGCCTTGCCAGGCCTGACGCAGGTTTTGCTGCTGCGCTTCGTCGGCGCTGTGCCGGTAGTTGAGCATCGAACTGAACAGCGGCGACGGCGCGGCCACCCCGCTGCAACGCTGGGCCAACGCCAGTGACGCATGCTCATGGCCGAGCAATGCGCTCAGGCGCGCATGCGTCGCCCGAGCCCCTTCGCGCACCGGGGTTTCACCGAGATCGACCCGCAGCGGCAAGGTGTTGATGAACATCCCCAACGCCCGGTCGGCACCCTCGCCGCCCTGCATCCGGCCCATCAGCACCGTGCCGAATACCACACGATCCTGCCCGGATGTCGCCGCCAGCACCTGCGCCCAGGCAAGGTGGAACAGGCTGGCCACGCTGATGCCCAGTTGCCGGGCCAGGCTGCGCAGACGCTGACCGGTGGCAGCCGTCAGGGCCTGTCGCGTTTCCTCGATGTCGCGACCGTCGCCTTGCACATCCTGCAAGCCGAACGGCAAGGTCGGCTCGTCGATGTCGCCGAGCATGTCGCGGAAGAATGCTTCGTGGTCCTGCTCGCTGACACCCAGCCGCGCCTGCGCCACGTAATTACGATAAGGCACCGCCGCGCCCAACGAGGCTTCGCGCCCTTGCAGGCAGGCGAGCATTTCGTGCTGCACCACGTCCAGCGCGGTGTGATCCATCACCACATGGTGGAACAGCAACATCGCGACCACCCGGTCGTGAGCCGGATCACGGGCATACACCAGACGCAGCAACGGTGCCTGGCTGATGTCGAGGCGGTAATGACGGGCATCGAAACGCCCGTGCAATTGCTCGAGGATGTCGCCCTGTGCAGGGTCGAGCACGATTTCCTGCACCGCCAGTCCGGCGTGACGCCACACCACCTGCATCGGCGCGGCCAGTTCCTGCCAGATCACCGCCGTGCGCAGGATGTCGTGGCGGGCAATGACCTGACGCAGCGCCGCCGCAAACGCGTCCACACGTTCGACGTTGTCGAAGGCCAGCCGCGATTGCAGCAGGTACGGGTCGCCCTGTTCGGCGCTCAAGTGGTGATAAAGGATGCCTTCCTGCAACGGCGCCAGCGGATAAATGTCCTGCACGTTCACGGCGCCGCCGGGCACCGTGGCAACGATGCGGTCGATGCTCGGCTGATCCAGTTCGGCCAGGCTCAACAGGTCCGGGGTGATATGGGTGCAATCAGCAGGAATGCGGTTGGCCGGTACTTCGATCTCACGACCGCTGCCCACCGCAGCGGCCAGTGCAGCCAGCGTTGGCTGGCTGAACAGCACGCGCACGTCGGTGTTCAGGCCGATCTGGCGCAGACGTTCGATCAGGCTGACGGCCAGCAACGAATGGCCACCCAGTTCGAAGAAGTTGTCGTGACGACCGACCTTTTCCAGTTTCAGGACATCCGCCCAAATCTGCGCCAGTGCAGTTTCCACCGGGCCTTGCGGGGCTTCGTATTCACGGCTGAGCCAGGCGTTCTGATCCGGTTCCGGCAAGGCCTTGCGGTCGAGTTTGCCGTTGGCGGTCAGCGGCAAGGCGTCGAGTCGTACGTAAGCCGCCGGGATCAAGGCTTGCGGCAGAAGCCCTTGCAGATGATTGCGCAGGGCTTCGATATCGGCCGGCGCACGCTCGGTGAACCACACCAGCAACTGCCCGTCGCGCACCAGCGCCACGGCGTCCTGCACCGTCGGATGGCTGGCCAGCGCGGCTTCGATTTCCCCCAGCTCGACCCGCACGCCGCGCAGTTTCACCTGATCGTCGTTGCGGCCCAGGTATTCGATATTGCCGTCCGCCCGCCAGCGCGCGAGGTCGCCGGTGCGGTACATCCGCGCCTGCGGCTGGTCGCTGAACGGGTCGGCGAGGAAGCGTTCGGCGGTCATTTCCGGACGATTCAGGTAACCCCGCGCCACACCGGCGCCGGCCACGTACAACTCGCCCGTCACCCCCACCGGCACCGGACGTTGCTGGTCATCCAGCAGATAGATGCGGGCGTTGGCCATCGGACGGCCGATGTGCAGCGGCTGACCGACCTCCACCGGGCCGGAGGTCGCGACCACCGTGGCTTCGGTCGGGCCATAGTTGTTGATCACCGCAAAGCGCTGCGCACGGTTGAACTGACGCAGTTTGTCGCCACCAATCAGCAAGGTGCGCAGGGTCGGGTGTTGCAACTCGCGGCTGAAGGCGTATTCGGCCACTGGCGTTGGCAGGAAACTCACCTGCAATGGCTGCGCCCGCCACCAGTCGAGCAATTCGTCCAGGTGTTCATTGCTCACCGATTCCGGCGGCAGGTGCAGGGTCGCGCCGACGCACAGAGCCGGCCAGACTTCCCAGGCCATCGCATCGAAACCGAACCCGGCAACGCTGGCGGTGTGGCTGCCGGCGTGCAGGTCGAAGGCTTCAGCGTGCCAGTGCACGAGGTTTTCCAAAGTCGCGTGTTCGACCATCACCCCTTTCGGCTGGCCGGTGGAGCCCGAGGTGTAGATGACGTACGCAAGATTTGCCGGGGTCAGGTACGGCAGTTGCGGGTTGCTGTCGGGCAGGTGCTGCCAGGCGTCGCTGTCCAGATCGATCACCGGCATCATGCCCGGCAGGTCCCGGGTCGAGGCCTGGACCAGCACGGCCACCGGATCGCTGTCCTGCAACAGGTAGGCAATGCGCTCCGCCGGGTGCGCCGGATCCACCGGCACATAACCGGCACCGGCCTTGATAATCGCCAGCAACCCCACCAGCATCTGCGGGCCACGACGCACGCAAATGGCGACGCGGTCGTCCGGTTGCACACCGAGGCCGATCAAGTGATGGGCCAGTTGGTTGGCGCGCTGATTGAGCTGCCCGTAGGTCAGCTGTTGTGCGCCCTGAATCACGGCGAGGGCATGCGGATTGCGCTGGGCCTGCGCCTCGACCAGTGCGTTAATCGTTGCACCACGGGGATAGGCCGTGACCGGGGGATTGAAGCCCTCGACCAGACGTTCCAGTTCCGCAGTCGAAAGGATCGGCAAGCGGTTCAACGGTTTTTGCGGCGTCTGTTCCAGCGCCTGCACCAGTTGTTCCAGCGCGGTGTGCATGTAACTGCAAATCCGTTGCGCACCGATCTGGCTCACCGCCAGAACCGACAAGGCGAACCCTTCGCCCAGATCGTCAACGCTCAGGGTCAGCGGGTAGTTGGTGCGCTCTTCACCGCCGAGTTTCTGCACGCCCTCCCAGATACCCTGGCCGTTCTGCGACGGCTGCGCGGGGGCGCTGTGACGGTAGTTGAACAAGGCACTGAACAGCGGCGACGATGCCGCGACACCGCTGCAACGCTGGGCCAGCGCCAGCGAGGCATGTTCATGCCCCAGCAACGCGGTCAGTCTTGCGTGAGTCGCCTTGACCCCGTCCCGCGCGCCGGCACCGACATCGATGCGCAGCGGCAAGGTATTGATGAACACCCCCAGCGCCCGGTCGGCACCATCGCCGCCCTGCATCCGTCCCATCATCACCGTGCCGAACACCACATCGCGGCGGTTCGACAGCACGCCCAGCACTTGCGCCCAGGCCAGGTGCATCAGGCTGGCGGCACTCACGCCCAGTTGCCGCGCCTGTTCACGCAGACGCACATTGAGCTCGGCCGCTACCGGTTGCAGCGCTTCCTCGATGCCGTGACCGTCGCCCTGCACATCCCGCAGCCCCAGCGGCAGGGTCGGCTCGTCGATGTCGCCGAGCATCTCGCGGAAAAACGCTTCGTGTTCCTGCTCGCTGAGCCCCAGGCGCGCCTGGGCCACATAGTTGCGATAGGGAATCGGCGCTGAAAGGTGGTCGATCTCACCGAACATCACACCGCGCATTTCATCGACGATCACTTCCAGCGCGGTGTGATCGAGAATCAGGTGGTGGGACAGCAGGATCGCCACCACACGCTGCTGCTTCGGATCTTCGGCATACACCATGCGCAGCAGCGGCCCCTGGCTGATGTCGAGGCGGTAGTGACGGGCATCGAAGCGCTCGTGCAATTGTTCAAGGATGTCGCCGTTTGCTGAATCCAGCGCGACGTGCTGAACCACCAGTTCGGCGTGGCGCCACACCACTTGATGAGGCGTCGCCAGGCCTTCGTGGACAACGCTGGTACGCAGGATGTCGTGGCGTGCGATGACCTGCTGCAAGGTGTCGGTGAAGGTGCGCAGGCGCTCGACAGTGTCGAAGGCCAGCCGCGATTGCAGCAGGTACGGGTCGCCCTGCTCCGCGCTCAAGTGGTGATAAAGGATACCTTCCTGCAACGGCGCCAGCGGATAGATGTCCTGCACGTTGGCGGCGCCGCCCGGCACCGTGACGACGATCCGGTCGATGCCGGCCTGGTCCAGTGCGGTCAGACTCAGCAGGTCCGGGGTGATGCGCGTGCAATCAGCAGGAATGCGGTTGGCTGGCACTTCGATTTCGCGACTACTGCCCACCGCTGCCGCCAGCGCTGCGAGCGTTGGCTGGCTGAACAGCACGCGCACGTCGGTGCTCAGGCCGATCCGGCGCAGGCGTTCGATCAGGCTCACTGCCAGCAATGAATGGCCGCCCAGCTCGAAGAAGTTGTCGTGGCGACCAACCTTTTCCAGCTTCAGGACATCGGCCCAGATCTGCGCCAGCGCAGTTTCCACCGGGCCTTGCGGGGCTTCGTATGCCTGACTGAGCCATGCGCCCGGATCCGGCAGCGGCAAGGCTTTGCGGTCGACCTTGCCGTTGTTGTTCAACGGCAATGCGTCGAGTTGCACCCAAGCCGACGGCACCATGTATTCCGGCAAACGCGCCTGCAATTGACTGCGCAAAATCGCGCTGTCGACGCCTTCATCGGCCGTGAAATACGCCACCAGACGCAGCGGTTCCTGGCCGTCCTGACGGGCCAGCACGATGGCTTCCTTGACCCCTCCGCAGTTCAGCAGGCGGTTTTCGATTTCTCCCAGTTCGATGCGGAAACCACGGATTTTCACCTGATCGTCGTTGCGGCCGATGCATTCCAGTTGCCCCGGTGCGAGCCAGCGTGCGAGGTCGCCGGTGCGGTACAGCAACGCCCCCGGTTGATCGCCGAACGGGTCTTGCAGGAATTTCTCGGCGGTCAGGTCCGGGCGATTCAGATAGCCCAACGCCACGCCCTGGCCGCCGATGTACAGCTCGCCGGTCACGCCCATCGGCACCGGTTGCTGACGGGCGTCGAGTACGTAGACCTGGGTGTTGGAGATCGGGCCTCCAATCGGCACGCTGTCAGCATCTTCTGCCACTTCGCGCACTTCGAAGGTTGTGGCGTAGGTAGTGGTCTCGGTCGGGCCGTAACAGTGGACGATGCGCAGGTCTGGCGCCTCGGCCAGCAAGCGGCGGAAGGCAGCCGGATCGGCACGTTCGCCACCGCACAGCACCATGCGCAGGCCCTTCAGCGCTTCCGGGATCAACTGCACGTACTGGTTGAACAGCGCGGTGGTGACGAACAGGATCGTGACGCCCGAAGCGGCCAATACCTGCCCGAACACGTCTGGATCAAGCAAGGTGTCGTGATCGATCACAACCACGCGCCCGCCGTTGAGCAGCGGCCCCCAGACGTCCATGGTGCTGGCGTCGAATGCCGGGTTGGAAGCGAACGCCACACGATCCTGCGGATTGAAATCGGCATAACCGTTGTTGATCACCAGCCGCCCGATGGCCCGGTGCGGCACCATTACCCCTTTCGGCGTACCGGTGGAGCCGGAGGTGTACATGATGTAGGCCACGGATTCCGAGGACTGCGGCAGGTCCGGGTTGTGTGTCGGTTGCACGTCGAGTTTCAGCGCATCGAGGTCGATCCGACGCACGCTGTAGCCGACTGACTCGGTGCTCAAGGTCAGCAGCGCTTTCGCCCGACAATCCTCAACCATGAACGCCTGACGTTCGGCCGGGGCGTTGATGTCCAGCGGCACATAAGCCGCCGCACATTTGCCGATGCCCAGTTGCGCGACCAGCAGATCCAGCGACCGCGGCAGCAGGATCGCCACATGGTCGCCCGGTTGCACACCCTGCCCGATGAGATGATGGGCCAGGCAATTGGCCCGTTGATTCAGCTCTTCATAAGTCAACGCGGTGTCGCCATGCACCGCTGCCACGGCTTGCGGATGCCGTTTCACTTGCTGTTCAAACAGACTGTGAACCGTCGAACCTGACGGGTATTCCCGCTCAGTGGCATTGAACTCAGCCAGCAACTCTCGACGCTCATGCGGAGGCAAAATCGACAACTGATCGACACCCCGTTGCGGCGTCTGCTCCAGCGCCTGCACCAGACTGTCGAAGGCAACATTGATGTACTCGCAGACACGCGCCCCATCGATGCCCGGCACCGCCTGCACACTCAGACGCAAGCCTTCGCCAAGGTCATCGACGCTGACCACCAGCGGATAGTTGCTGCGCTCGCGGGAGCTGAGCAGTTCAATGCCATCCAGCGTCAGCCCCGCAGCCTGCGGTGCGCTGTGGCGATAGTTGAGCAACGTGCCGAACAGCGGCAACGAGCCGGAAACCCCGCTGCAACGCTGGGCCAGCGCCAGCGACGCCTGTTCATGGGCGAGCAATTGCGCCAGCCGTTCATGGGTGGCGAGCACGCTGTCGCGCACCGCGGTGGCGGTCACGCTGACGCGCAGCGGCAAGGTGTTGATGAACAGGCCCAACGCCCGGTCCGCGCCCTCGCCGCCCTGCATCCGGCCCAGCAGTACGGTGCCGAACACCACTTCGTCCCGGCCGCTGATCTGCGCCAGGACCTGCGCCCAGGCCTGGTGCGCCAGACTCGCCACGCTGATGCCGAGCCGCCGCGCCTGCTCGCGCAGACGCAAGGCCAGCGCGGTGTTCAGCGTAAGTTGGCTGTCGAGCACCGCGCTGCCGTCGCCGTGCACGTCCTGCACGCCGAACGCCAGGGTCGGCTCGTCGATGTCGCCGAGCATGTCGCGGAAAAACTCTTCATGCACCTCGGCATCCGCGCCGAATCGGGCCTGTGCGACGTAGTTGCGGTACTGCACCGGGGTCGCCAGTTCGGCGGCGTGACCGTGCAGCACGCTGTTCATCTCGCTCACCAGCACTTCCAGCGCGGTGTGGTCGAGCATCAGGTGATGCATCAGCAGGATGCCGACCCAGCGCTTGTGCTGCGGATCCTCGGTGTAGGCGAAGCGCATCATCGGTGCGCGACCCAGGTTCAGACGATAGTGACGCGGGTCGAAACGTGCCTGCATCTGTTGCAGCACGTCGCCTTCGAGTGCTTCGTCATCCACCCGTTCAAGCGCCAGCGGTGCCGCACGCCAGACCACTTGCACCGGCTCTTCGAGGCCTTCCCAGACCACGCTGGAACGCAGGATGTCGTGGCGCGCGATCACCACGTTGACGGCGCGGACGAACGCCTTGATCGACTGAATCCCGTCAAACACGAATTGCGCCTGCAACACGTAAGGATCGCCCGCAGTCGCTGCCATGTGGTGATACAGAATCCCCGCCTGCAACGGCGCCAGGGCGTAGATGTCCTGCACGTTGGCGACGCCACCGGGGACACTTTCCACGATCCGGTCGATGCCGGCCTGATCGAGTGAGGCCAGAGGCAGCATGTCTGGCGTGATGTAGTGGCAGTCAGGGGTGATGCGATTGACCGGTACTTGAACGCCGGACGACACGCCCAGGGTTGCCGCCAGTCCCGCCACGGTTGGCCGACCGAACAGGACCCGCACATCGCAGCTCAGTTCCTGCTGGCGCATGCGCTCGACCAGTTTCACCGCCAGCAAGGAATGGCCGCCCAGTTCGAAGAAATTGTCATGCCGCCCGACCTGCTCGACGTTAAGCAGGGTCTGCCAGATCCCGGCGATTCGGCATTCCACATCGCCGACCGGCGCCTCATAGCCGCGCAGCAACTGGCCGCTTTGATCCGGCGCCGGCAAGGCCTTGCGGTCGAGTTTGCCGTTGGGGCTCAGGGGCATGGCGTCGAGATGGACGAATGCCGTCGGCACCATGTAGTCCGGTAACTGCTCCAGCAGGTGGCTGCGCAGTTCGCCGATGTCCAGCGGTTCACCGCTGTAGTACGCCACCAGCCGTGGATCGCCGGTCACGTCTTCGCGCACCAGCACTTCGGCGGCGAGTACAGCGTCGAGTTGCATCAGCCGCGCCTGGATTTCCCCGAGTTCGATACGCAAGCCGCGAATCTTCACCTGATCGTCGTTGCGACCGAGGTATTCGAGGTTGCCGTCGGCCCGATAGCGGCACAGGTCACCGGTGCGGTACAGCCGCGCGTTCGGCTGATCGCTGAACGGATCGTCGAGGAAACGCTCGGCGGTGAGCGACGCAAGATTCAGGTATCCACGCGCCACCTGCACGCCACCGATGTACAGCTCGCCGGCCACGCCCAGCGGCGGCGGTTGCAGTTGGTCGTCGAGAATGTACAAGCGGGTGTTGCTGACGGGGCGGCCGATGGGCAACTGCGCCTCTGGCACCGGCATCGACGGTTCCAGCGTCCACACCGTGCTGTCCACAGTGGTTTCGGTCGGGCCGTAGACGTTATGCAAGCGCACCTGCGGCAGACGCTCGCGTACCTGACGGGCCAACGCCGGCGTCAGCTCGCCACCGCCACAGAACACATCCGTGAGACTGGTGCACTGGCTGACATCTTCCACGTCAAGGAACTGTTGCAACAGCGCCGGGACGAACTGGATCACGCTGATGCGCTGCTCGCGCACCACTTGCGTCAGATACGCCGGTTCGAAGTGCGCGTCGGGGCGCGCCAGTACCAGGCGCAGACCAGTCGTCAGCGGCCAGAAGAGCTCCCAGACCGAGGCGTCGAAACTGTAAGGGGTTTTCTGCAACAGGGCGCCGTCCACCACGGGCGGGCACACCTGCGAGCTCCAATGCAGCAGATTACCCAGGCCACGGTGCTCGACCATCACCCCTTTCGGCGTGCCGGTGGAGCCCGAGGTGTAGATCACGTAGGCCAGGTTCGAAGCGTTCAGGCCCGGCACCTGAGGATTTTGATCGGGGTAGTCCTGCCAGTGATCCTGATCGAAATCGAGCAGCGGCACTCCACCCGCCTCAAACAGCGCCCGGGTCGCGCCGTGCGCCAGCAACGCCACCGGGGCGCTGTCCTTGAGCATGTAGTTCAGGCGTTCCGCCGGGTAAGCCGGGTCCAGCGGCACATAGGCGCCACCGGCCTTGAGAATGCCCAGCAGGCCGATCACCAGTTCAGGCCCGCGTTCGACACAGATCGCCACCGGTGTATCCGGCCCGACACCCAGCTCACGCAACCGGTGAGCCAGGCGATTGGCCCGGGCATTGAGTTCAACATACGTCAGTGACTGCTCACCGGACTGCAATGCAATGGCCTGCGGCGTGCGCTCGACCTGAGCCTCGAACAGGCCATGAACGGTCTGTTGCAGATCGAGATCGACGTGACTGTCGTTGAAGCCCACCAGCAATTGCTGCCGCTCCTGCTCCGGCAAAACCGGTAACTGGTTGATCAGCGTCTCGGGCGATTGCTCCAGGGCATCGAGCAAGGCGTCGAGTGCGGTTTGCACATAGGCGCAGACCCGTTCGGCACCGATGCCGGTCGGGGCGATGGCGGACAGCCGGAAACCACTGCCCAGGTCATCGACGCTCAGGGTCAACGGATAGTTGGTCGGCTCCTTGCCACTCAGGACCTGGACGCCGGGGGCCAGGTCGATCACCGCGGCAACATCACCGACAGCGCTGTGGCGATAGTTGAGCATGGCGCTGAACAACGGCGTCTGCGCATTCAACGCACTGCACCGCTGGGCCAGTGCCAGTGAGGCCTGTTCATGGGCGAGCAAGGCGCTCAGCCGTCGGTGTGTGGCGAGCACGCCGTCGTGAACGCTTTGCGCGCCGACATCGACCCGCAGCGGCAAGGTGTTGATGAACATGCCCAGCGCCTGCTCGCCTCCGTCGCCCGCCTCCATGCGCCCCAGCAACACGGTGCCGAACACCACCGAGGTGCGCCCGGACAACTGGCCCAACACCCGCGCCAGCGCCAGGTGCATCAGGCTCGCCACGCTCACGCCGAGTTGCCGCGCCTGCGTGCGCAGTCGCAGGTTCAATGCGTCGCTGAGCGTCAGCTGCGCATCTTCGAAATCCTGCCCGCCGCCCTGAACATCCTGCAGGCCCCACGGCAGTGTCGGCTCGTCGATATCGCCGAGCATCTCTCGGAAGAAATGCTCGTGGGCCTGCTCATCGAGCGCCATGCGCGCCCGCGCCAGGTGATTGCGAAACGGTACCGCCGGCGCGACGTGTTCGCTTTGCCCTTGCAGCCAGGCCTGGATTTCCCGGCGCACCACATCCAGCGCCACGTGGTCGATGATCATGTGATGGAACAGCAGCAGCGCGACGATCCGCCCCTGCGCCGGATCCCGTGCATAGACCAGGCGCAGCAGCGGCGCCTGCTGCAGATCGAGGCGCAAGTGACGGGCGTCGTAACGCGCCTGCAACTGGCTGAACACGTCAGTGGACGTGTCGAGCTGCACCTCTTCGCAGACCAGCGGCGCCTGGCGCCAGACCACCTGCACCGGTTCGTCCAGGCGCTCCCAGACAAACGAGGTGCGCAGAATGTCGTGACGGTCGATCACCCATTGCAAGGCCTGGGCAAACGCGTCGAGGCGCTCGTGACTGTCGAACGTGAACTGCGCCTGTTGCACATACAGATCACCTTCACCGGCGGCGAGGTGCAGATACAGCATGCCCTCCTGCAACGGCGCCAGCGGATAGATGTCCTGCACATTCGCCACGCCATCCGGCACGGTGGCGACGATGCGGTCGATGGCCGGTTGATCCAGTTGCACCAGCGGCAGCATGTCCGGGGTGATGCGCAGCGCCGGGCTCGACCAGTCGCCGCCATGGCTCGCCACCAGCTCCAGCAACTGCGCCTTGTGTTTGGCGAGGCTGTCCCAAAGCGCGTCGTCCAGCGCCTCGTCGTCGCCCAGAATGACCAGGTCTTCATCGTCCTGTTGAAGGCGGATCGCATGGGTGGAAATAACAGCCATCAGCTCGCGAAATTGCATGGGGGTAACCTGCTGTAAATTCGGGAAAAAAGGAGCGCGCAGAAGCGAATCCGTGCGGCCACGCGCAGCCCGGAAAAGCTAAAACATCGGGGCTTGGGTGTCTGACATGGGAAGCGGGGACAAGCCCCGTGACCGGCCAGTCATGGCGTCGATCCGCGGGAACCGCGAATCGACGCCGATGTCGGCTCAGAGCCGGCGTTTGCGGTTGAGCGTCGGTATGGTGGTTTGCGGGACTTCAACCTGTCTGGCCTGCGCCGAAGTCTGGGCCGCCAGCGCGGCCAGGGTCGGTTGGCTGAACAGCGTGCGGGCATCGACGTGCAGCCCGGCCTGACGCATGCGCGCCACCAGACTGACCGCCAGCAACGAATGCCCGCCGAGTTCGAAGAAGTGGTCGTTGCGTCCGACCTGCTCCAGTTGCAGCACCTCGGCCCAGATCTGCGCCAGCCGGATTTCGACGTCGCCCTCGGGCGCCTCGTAGCGACGACTGAGCACCGCCTCCGCCCCCGGTGCCGGCAAGGCCTTGCGATCGACCTTGTCGTTGGGGGTCAGGGGCAACGCATCGAGCTTCACGTAGGCGCCCGGCGCCATGTACTCCGGCAAGCGCTCCAGCACGTGGGCGCGCAAGCTTTCGATACGTGGCGCGTCGAAGCCTTCGCGCACGGTGAAATACGCCACCAGTCGCTCGTCGCGCACCAGCACCACGGCTTCACGAACGGCCGGATGCTCGATCAGCCGCGCCTCGATTTCCCCCGGCTCCAGACGCAGGCCACGCAACTTGACCTGGAAGTCGTTGCGACCGAGGAACTCAAGGTTGCTATCCGCCCGGTAGCGCACCAGATCGCCGGTGCGGTACAGGCGATCACCGGCCACGAACGGGCTGTCGATGAAGCGCTCGGCCTGCATGTCCGGCAGTCCCAGGTAACCCCGCGCGACTCCGACCCCGCCGATGTGCAAGTGACCGCTCACCCCGAACGGTACCGGTTGGTCATGGGCGTCCAGCACGTAGAGCCGGGTGTTGCTCAGTGCCTTGCCGATTGGCACCACTGCTTCCGGCACCGGCTGATCCGGCTCCAGCGTCCAGCCGGTGCTGTCGACCGTGGTTTCGGTCGGGCCGTAAACGTTATGCAGACGTACCCATGGCAGGCGCTCGCGGACGCGCCGGGCCAGTGCGGCCGTCAGTTCACCGCCACCGTTGAGCACGTCGGTCAGGCTGGTGCACTGGCTGACATCGTCCTGCTCGATGAACTGTTGCAGCAGCGCCGGCACGAACTTGACCACGGTGATCTGCCGTTCACGAATCACCTGGGTCACATAGGCCGAATCGCGGTTGCCGTCGGGACGCGCCAGCACCAGCCGCAGGCCTGAACACAGCGGCCAGAAGATCTCCCACACCGAACTGTCGAAGCTGAACGGCGCCTTCTGCAACAGCGCACCGTGCCCGGTCGGCGGGCTGATCTGCGAACCCCAGTGCACCATGTTGCAGGCACTGCGATGCTCGATCATCACGCCCTTCGGCGTGCCGGTGGAGCCGGAGGTGTAGATCATGTAGGCCAGGTTCGCAGCGCTCAAACCCGGAACTTGCAGGTTATCGGCCGACGCTTCCTGCCAGGTGCAACGGTCGAAATCGATGACCGGCACACCCGGATCAGCCAGCAGATTGCGGGTGGCCTCGTGCACCAGCACCACCACCGGGGCGCTGTCTTGCAACATGTAGTGCAGGCGTTCCAGCGGATAGTCGGGATCCAGTGGCACATACGCGCCGCCCGCCTTGAGAATGCCGAGCAGACCGACTATCAGATCCAGGCTGCGCTCGACGCAGATCGCCACCCGGGAGTCGGGCCGCACGCCTTGCTCGCTTAGGTGATGCGCCAAGCGGTTGGCCTGCTCATTCAACTGGCGATACGTCAGCTGTTGTTCACCGGCCTGTAAGGCGATGGCGTCGGGACGGCGTTGCACCTGCTGTTCGAACAAGGTCTGCAGCGGTTGATCCATCGGGCAATCGACTTCGCTGGCATTGAACTCGACCAGCAGTTGTTCAAGCTCCGCTGCCGGCAGGATCGGCAAGCGATTGAGCGGCTGTTGCGGCGCTTGCTCCAGCGCATCGACCAGCGCCTGCAACGCGGTTTGCACGTAGTCGCCGATGCGCCGGGCGCCGATGCTGATCAGGGTTCGCGTGGTGATCTGCAAGACGCTGCCCAGATCATCGACGCTCAAGGTCAGCGGGTAGTTGGTGCGTTCTTCGTTCTCCAGGGTCTGGATACCTTGCCAGGCCGGATCCGCCGTCGATTCCTGCACCTCAAGATCGGTGTGCCGATAGTTGAGCAGCGCACTGAACAGCGGTGCCGGCGACGCAACGCCGCTGCAACGCTGGGCCAGTGCCAGCGATGCATGCTCGTGCCCGAGCAGGTCGGTCAGTCGGGCGTGGGTAAGCAACACGGCATCACGCGCGCCTCGGTCCATATCCACCCGCAATGGCAGGGTGTTGATGAACACCCCCAGCGCCCGGTCCGCGCCCTCGCCACCCTGCATGCGCCCCATGAACACGCTGCCGAACACCACACGCTCCTGCCCCGAGGTCGCTGCCAGCACTTGCGCCCAGGCCAGGTGAATCAGGCTGGCCACGCTGACGCCTGCCTGCCGCGCTTGCAGGCGCAAGCGGCGGTCCAGTTCAGGCGCAAGCGTGCGCACGGCTTCGTCGATGCCGCGACCGTCGCCCTGCACGTCCTGCAAACCGAACGGCAGGGTCGGTTCGTCGATGTCGGCGAGCATTTCGCGGAAAAACGCTTCATGTTCCTGCTCGCTGACACCGAGCCGGGTCTGGGCTACGTAATTGCGATACGGCACCGCTGGCGGCAACGGCTCACCCTGCCCCAACAGGTTGGCGCGCATTTCATGACGCAAGACTTCCAGGGCGATGTGATCCAGCGCCAGGTGATGGAACAACAGAATCGCCACGATCCGCCCGTGGGCCGGATCGCGGGCATACATCAGCCGGATCAGCGGCGCCTGACTGACGTCGATGCGATAACGCCGGGCATCGAAGCGCTCGTGCAGCTGCGCGAGGACATCGCCCTCGGCCGGATCGAGCATGATTTCCTGCACCGGCAATTCAGCCTGGCGCAAGACCACCTGCACCGGCGTGGTCCGGCCCTCCCAGACCACCGCAGTGCGCAGAATATCGTGACGCGCCATCACCTGACGCAACGCGGTCGCATAAGCCTCGACCCGCTCGACGCTGTCGAACGCCAGTTGCGATTGCAGCAGGTACGGATCGCCCTGGGCGGCGGTGATGTGGTGATAAAGGATGCCTTCCTGCAATGGCGCCAGCGGATAAATGTCCTGCACGTTGGCTGCCCCACCCGGTACCGAAGCGATGATCCGGTCGAGGGTGGCCTGATCCAGTTCTACCAATGGCAACAAGTCCGGGGTGATCTGCGTGCAACCTGGCGGGATGCGGTTGGCCGGCACTTCGACTTCGCGGCCACTGCCCACAGACGCGGCCAGTGCCGCCAGGGTCGGCTGGCCGAACAGCACGCGCACGTCGCTGCTCATGCCGAGCTGGCGCATGCGCTCGATCAGGTTGACCGCCAGCAACGAATGCCCGCCCAGCTCGAAGAAGTGATCGTGACGCCCGACCTTTTCGACTTGCAGCACCTCGGCCCAGATCTGCGCCAGGAGAATTTCAACGTCGCCTTGCGGGGCTTCATATTCGCGGCGGATCAACGCTTCCGGCCCCGGCGCCGGCAACGCCTGGCGATCCAGTTTGCCGTTGGCGGTCAGGGGCAACGCCGTCAAGCGCACGTAAGCCGACGGCAGCATTGCGCTCGGCAGACGGGTTTGCAGATGGGCATGCAATTGCGTGATGTCCAGCGGCTGGCGTTCGGTGAACCAGGCCAGCAACTGCCCGTCGCGTACCTGCACCACCGCATCACGCACGGATTCATGACTGCTCAACGCCGCTTCGATTTCGCCGGGCTCGATGCGCACACCACGGATTTTCACCTGATCGTCGTTGCGGCCCAGATATTCGATGGTGCCGTCCGGGCGCCAGCGTGCGAGGTCGCCGGTACGGTACATGCGCGCGTTGGGGCGGGAGCTGAACGGGTCGTCGAGAAAGCGTTCGGCGGTCAGTTCCGGGCGGTTGAAGTAACCCCGCGCCACTCCGGCACCACCGACGTAGAGCTCACCGGCCACACCAATCGGCACCGGTCGCTGTCGGTCATCCAGCAGATAGGTCGTGGCATTGCTCACGGGCTTGCCGATATGCAGCGTCCGGCCCGGTTCGATCAGCCCTGAGGTGGCGACCACGGTGGCCTCGGTCGGGCCGTAGTTGTTGATCACCTCGAACGTCTGCTCGCGATTGAACTGACGCAGGCGATCACCGCCGATCAGCAGCGTGCGCAACGTCGGATGTTCGAGGTGGCGGCTGAAGGCATACTCGGCAATCGGCGTCGGCAGGAAACTCACGTCCAGCGGTTGTGCACGCCACCAGTCGAGCAGCGCGTCGATGTCTTCGCCACCGTCACGGGACGGCGCCAGGTGCAGGGTCGCGCCGGCACACAGTGCGGGCCAGACTTCCCAGGCCATGGCGTCGAAACCGAAGCCGGCCAGGCTTGACGTGTGACCTCCAGCACTCAGGTCAAAAGCCTCACAGTGCCAGTCCACCAGGTTCGACAACGTGTGGTGTTCGACCATCACGCCTTTGGGCTGGCCGGTGGAACCGGAGGTGTAGATCACGTAGGCCAGATGTGCGGTGGTCAGGCCCGCGACTTCGGGGTTGAGATCGTTGACCGGCCAGATGCGCGAGTCGATGTCGATCACCGGCACATTCAGCACCGGCAGACGTTCGCGCAGATTGCTCTGGGTCAGGACCACGACCGGCGCGCTGTCGCTCAATAAATAGCTCAAACGTTCCGCAGGATGGGCCGGATCGACCGGCACATAACCGGCGCCGGACTTGAGGATTGCCAGCAACGCGACCAGGGTGTCCAGCCCTCGGCGGGCGACCAGCGCCACGCGGTCATCGGGTTGCACACCCAGCCCGATCAAATGATGGGCCAGGGCGTTGGCTTTTCGGTTCAGCTCGGCATAGGTCAACCGTTGCCCCTGGAACTCTGCCGCCACTGCATCCGGCCGCATCGCCGCCTGCGCTTCGATTCGCTGATGGAGGGTCAGCCCGTCGGGGTAATCAGCGCGGGTGTCATTCCACTCTTGCAGCAAGATCGACTCGGCCGGCAGGTTCAGACTGAAATCCCCCACCGCCAGCGAGGTGTCTTCAAGCCCCTGCTCCAGCACCCACAGCAATCGACCGCACAGTGCCGCGATTTCATCCGCGTCAAAGTAGGCCTCGTTGTACACCAGGTACAAACTGTCCTCTTCGTCGCCTCGGCTGCTCAACAGGTGCACGGACAGCGGCGTGCCCTCTTCGTGGTTCGATACTTTGACCACCCGCCCCCGGGCCTCTCCGTACCGGTATTCATGGGCGTCCCGCTCGTAGGAGACGGTCACTTCGAACAGCTGTGAACGATCCTCGCGCAGCAGACCCAGTGCACGGTTCATCTCACTCAGAGGAAAACGCTGATGGCGGAAATCCTGTTTCAGCTCATCGCGAACGGCCTTGACCAGCGCACCGAACGCCAGCTCGCGCCCGAACCCCATGCGCACGGCGCTGACCTGGGTGAACAGCCCCAGGGTCGACTTGAAACGGGCGCCGGATCGATTGAGCAACGGCAAGCCCACTACCCACTCATCACGCTGGCCAATGCGGCTGAAGTACACATGCATCGCCGCCAGCAGGAAGTGCAGCGCCGAAGCCCCGTATTCTGCGGCCACCTGCTTCATACGGTCGTGAAGGCGTGCCGGAAAGACCTGCGAAAAAATCCGCGTCGGTGCCGTCGCGCCGGCAAAGCGTTCCTGATAGCGCGGCAACAACAGCGGTTCGGGAAGATGCCGGTATTTTTCCAGCCAGTACGCACGGTCACGCGCGTAGCGGGCAGACTCGTAATAGCGCGCGTCGTCATGAATGAAGTCGACATAGGACGGCGCCGAATCCGGCGGCTGTTGCCCGAGCGCCAGGGCGTTGTAGATTTCGTCGAGGGATTTGAGCATTTCGCCAAAGCCCCAGCCATCGACAATCAGGTGATGGGCCTGGAGCGAAAACCAATGGCAGCGGTCATCGAGGCGAATGAGGCAGAAACGGAACAGCGGCCCGCCGTCCAGTGTGAATGGCTGCTCGATGCGCTCCTGAGTCAAGCGGCGCGCCGCAGCCTCGGGCTCGGGATGGGCACTGAAGTCATGGAACGGCATCGGCACCGGCATCGAGGGCGCAAAACGCTGCAACGGCAGACCGTGCTCACCGGCACCCAGCAACAGACTGGTACGCAGGGCGTCATGCCGGGCCACGAGGCCTTCAAGGGACGCGTGCATCAACGCAGGATCAAGGGCACCGCTCATCTCGACATAACCACCGATGTTGTACACCGGCGAATCCCCCTGACGCAGTTGATCGAGCCAGATGTCACGCTGGGCAGCGGTCAGCGGGAAGGCTTCGGAAATCGCGGACAGACCGTCCGCCGCATCGGCAGCAAATTGGTTCATAAGATCCGTCTCATGTGATTTGGCGCGTATTCAAGCATCGGCCCCGAAAACCGCATGACACGTGAAACCCGGACAACTCCCCCCTCTTCACCCCGCCCTGAGGGTCCCCAGCCCCGGACAAGTCAGTTATTCCCCCGAAAGTTCGGAAAGAAATGGCTGAAAATCCTGTAGGACAATCGCCACACGCTACTACCGACCAGCGCCTCGCAAATGTGGGACGCGGCGGTCCGAGCCCCGGTTTTCGGGGTTCCCACTAGACCGTACAGTCACGGACTACGAGTCCTTACACATTGATCTGACAGAAACGTGACGCCATTTTTTCGGAATTAGTGGCACTTTGTGTCCCCGTTTTCCCCTACAGACGTAGGACAAATGCATAGGCTTAAATCCCGCTCCAGATCGATTTCAAGGAGAAACGCTGGTTGGCGGCTTCGCAGGTGTATGCACGGCAGATGATTCGGCAATGGCTTTAAATCAGGGATGACAAGGATATGAATCTGACCGGCAGTCTTCGCAACATGGAAAACCCGCACTTCTACTGGCAACTGGGCGAGTTGATCGCCAGTACGGGGAACGAACGATTCGCCTCCAACATGTTTCAGTTGGTCGACACCCTGGTGCCGGTCAACCGGGTGGATCTCAGCGAATGGACACTCGACGAGCGCGAGGCCAGCGTGGTCGAGATCAAGGCCCTGGGCAGCGCCGGTTTGCCGGATACCTTCCCGCCCCCGGACCCGCTGCAATGTCAGGACGATCATCCGCTGTTGCAGAAGATGATCGAGATGAATGACTCGCTGTTGATTCAACTCAAGGCCTCGCTGCAGCAACGACACCCGCACCACAGCGTCCACCAGTGCAATCTGGTGTCACGCACCTCAAACCGCCGCTGTGTCATCTCGTTCTGTCGCCCTCACACGCACCGGGTGTTTTCCCTGCCGGAGCTGTCGTTTCTCAAAAGCCTGTCCGACACCTTGTTGCCATTGATCGAGCGTCACGCGCAGATCCGTCGGCAAATTATCGCCCGGCAACCGCGCCCGGTTCAGGCCGATCAGGAGCAGACACCGTTGCAACAGGTGTTCGACGAGCGCCTGGCACTGGGCGACATCACCCTGTCAGTACGCGAGAAGGAAGTCTGCCTGGGCTTGTTGACCGGCGGCACCGTGCCGCAGATGGCCGAACGGTTGCGGGTCAAGAACAGCTCGATCGAGACCTACCTCAAACGCGCGGCGGCCAAACTCGGGGTCAGCGGGCGTCACGGTCTGGCGAAATGGATGGCCGGGGCCTGATCCGGCGTTTTCTCATCACGGGCCTTCGCGCCCACTCCTATTTGTGAACGAGGCTGTTTGATGTCCAGGTTGCCGATCTCCCTGCTGTCCATGGCGTTGCTGATGGGCGGTTGCTCGCTGATTCCCGATTACCAGCGTCCGGCGTCACCCAGCGCGGCGCAGTATCCAAAAGGCCCCGCCTACCCTGCGCCAACCCGGACCACGACCGCTGTCGAGGACTGGCGCGGGCTGTTCAATGACCCGGCGTTGCAGCAATTGATTGAAAGCGCTCTGGTCAATAACCGCGACCTGCGCGTTGCGGCACTGAACGTCGAAGCATTCCAGGCCCAGTACCGCATCCAGCGCGCCGATCTGCTGCCGGCAGTTTCAGCCAATGCCAATGAGCTGCGCCAACGGGTGCCGGCGAGCGTGACCAAAACCAAAGCGGCGATTACTTCGACCTATTCCGTGAACCTCGGTATCAGCGCCTACGAACTGGATTTCTTTGGCCGGGTCCGCAGCCTCAGCGAGCAGGCCTTGATGAGCTGGCTGGCCACCGAAGAAGCCCGGCGCAGCGCGCAATTGAGCCTGGTGGCGAACGTCGCCAATGCCTACCTGACCTGGCGCGCCGACCAGGAGTTGCTGGCCCTGGCCCAGGAAACCCTGGCCGCTGACGAGAAAAGCCTGCACCTGACCACCCGCAACCGCGAGGCCGGCAAATCTTCGGCGCTGGACCAGATCCAGGCGCAGACCAGCGTCGACAGCACCCGTGCCAGCCTCGCCCGCTATCAACGCCAGGTGGCCCAAGACTTGAACAGCCTGACCTTGCTGGTCGGTGCGCCGGTTCCGGAGACTCTGCCGGCACGTCCACTGGCCAGTGATTTGGTGGCGCAAGTCCCGGCCGGGTTGCCGTCGGATCTGCTGCAACGCCGGCCGGACATTCTCCAGGCCGAATACAAGCTGAAAGCTGCCAACGCCAATATCGGCGCTGCCCGGGCGGCGTTTTTCCCCAGTGTCAGCCTGACGGCCAATGCCGGCACATCGAGTCGGGACCTGTCGGGACTGTTCAAGGGCGGCTCCGGCGCCTGGACCTTCCAGCCGCAGATCAACCTGCCGATCTTCAACGCCGGCAGCCTGAGCGCCAGCCTCGATTACGCGAAGCTGCAGAAGGACATCACGGTCGCCGAATACGAAAAGACCATTCAGACAGCATTTCAGGAAGTGTCCGATGGTCTCGCCGCGCGGGAAACCTATCAGCAACAGCTACAGGCCCAGCGCGATCTGGTGCAGGCCACTCAGGACTATTACGACATGGCGCAGCACCGTTACCGGACCGGTGTCGACAGCAGCCTGACGTTTCTCGATGCCCAGCGTTCGCTGTTCAGTTCGCAGCAAGGTCTGATCTCCGACCGGTTGGCGCAACTGGTGGCGCAAGTGAACCTGTACACCGCACTGGGCGGTAGCTGGAGCCCGGTCGAAGCGTCGGCGCAATAACCGCAGGTCATGTTTTCTTACACCTTTTGTCGCCAGATCTGACATCCGTCGGTGATCAAAAACCGACCTGCCGGTTCATTTTGGTATCATGCGCCGCTTTTACGGTTAACCCCCCGCCTGTCTTGCTGACCGGCGGGCTGCAAAAGGCGGTATTAGATGACGGCTTTGTTGACTCGCCGCAAGGTGCTTGCGGGAATGGGCGTGCTCGGTCTGGGCCTGCTCGCCGGCTGCGACACCCGTGGCCAACTGTCGTACAAGTACGGCAAGGATCTGAGCGACAAGATCCTCGGACGCACCTTCAAGCTCAAGGACACCGAAGGCAACACCGTGACGCTGTCGAGCTTTCGCGGCCTGATGCCGATGATTTTCTTCGGTTTCACCCAATGCCCGGCCGTCTGCCCGACGACCCTGGCCCGCGCGGCGAAAATCAAGAAGCTGATGGGCAAGGATGGCGACATCCTGCAAGTGGTGTTCATCACCCTCGACCCGGAGCGCGACACACCCGAAATCCTCGACGCCTACGTCAAGACCTTCGACCCGAGCTTCGTCGCCCTCTACGGCACCCTCGAGGAAACCAAGGCCACCGCCAAGGAATTCGACGTCTTCTACGAAAAAGTCCCTGCCGGCGACACTTACACCCTGTCGCACACGTCTACCAGTTATGTCTACGACACCCGCGGCAACCTGCGCGTGGGTCTGTCCCAATCGCTTTCTGCACAAGAGTGTACGGAAGATTTGCAAACCGTCATGGAGGTCTGCTGATGAACCCTTTCCTGAACAACATCAAACGTGCCGCACTGGGCCTGTCCCTGTTGGGCCTGGCCTTCCAGGTTACGGCGCAGACCACGGTCGATGACGCCTGGGTCCGTGCAACCGTGCCAAACCAGTCGGCCAGCGGCGCGTTCATGACCGTCACCGCCGACAGCGACAGCAAGCTGCTCAGTGTTGCATCGCCCGTGGCCAAGAACGTGCAGATTCACGAAATGACCATGAAGAACGACGTGATGAGCATGGGTCCGGTCAACTCGGTCGACCTGCCGGCGGGCAAGGCTGTGAAGCTCGATCCGAACGGCTACCACGTGATGTTGATGGGCCTGAACGGTCAACTGAAGGAAGGCGAAACCGTGCCACTGACCCTGACCGTGGAAAACGCCAAGGGCGAAAAACAGGCCATTGAAGTGCAGGCGCCGGTGCGCTCGCTGACCAATATGGAAGGCCACGATCACAGCAAGATGCATTGATCGCCGGCTGACGGATTTACGGCTTCAAAAAACAAACGGGGCGGCATGATCGACGATCATGCCGCCCTTTTTTGCGTCTGAGGGTCAAAGCTTGCAGGGAATTATATAAAGCAAGGTTTAAAGACTGATTTGACCTGAAAGACTGTCAGTAATGACAGGTTCTGAGTAGGCACTCTTTCGCTATCTTCTGCGGGACCGTTTCATTATTCCCTACCACGCAGGAGTTTCAAGAATGAATAATCCCCAGCAGCGACAAGGCGTGAGTACCGCATCTTTCAACGACTTCGTCATCGATGGTTTCGACTCTCAAGCCATGACGATCAAATTGAGCGCAGTGCCCAATATGGGGGCGCAAGTTGCCGCAAAACTCCCGACAAACGAACTCACCGTAGATATCCTGGTGAATCCGGAGTCACTGCGAATGGTGCGCAAGTCTCAGTCGACGCAGGCTCTGGACACCATCATCCCTCATTCATATCTATCGGATGCGGTGAATAAAAGTATGGATTGCATATTGACCGCAATGGGAACCGGTACCGTTTTCGGTCTCATAAAGGTGATTGCATAATCCTTCTGCCGGGTAGCTGAGCGCTTCCGCTACCCGGCGCGACAACCATTCTGGCCGGACTCACGCCACGACAGAGCAAACGATTGTTCATGGCCCGGCTAAACAGTCGGAAACAAAATTTTTTTCAAACACCCTCCTTCAGCCAATCCCTGCTGACCGAAGCCGGTCAAGGCTCCAGGCGTACTTCACTCACAAATCACTTCATGCACTGAGGGTTTTGCTCAGCGTTTAAAAACACGATCCTCCGTCCCACCCTTGGTATCATCGCCCACACTTTTATGACGGTTTGATGGCTGGAAGGTCTTTTTGTGAGCGCTCTTTTTCAACGGCTTCGGCACCCCGACGCCCGTCTTCTTTCTCTGGTTTTTCTGGTACTGATCGTGCCGGTGTGCCTGCGTGCGGCACTCGGCTGGTCGAGCCTTTTCGGCTATTTGTCGGATCTGGCTATCGGCAGCCTGCTGGTGGTTCTGCTGCATCGCCGGCCGTGGTGGCTGGGCCTGCCGGTGCTGGTGTTCTGGGGTCTGCTGGCAGTGGCGACGGCAGAACTGGTCAGCGCGGTCGGGCGCCTGCCCAACCCTCAGGACCTGCATTACCTGATCGACCCGCAATTCGTCGAGAACTCCACCGGCGGCGGCTTCGCCCATCCGGGAGTGGCCGGTGCATTGCTGCTGGGCCTGTTGCTGTGGCTGGCGACGCAGTGGGCAAACCGAGGAACGCCGGCGCCGGCCCTGCCCCGCGCCGTGTGGTCGGCACCGGTGTTGCTGTTCGCCGCCCATTGGGGCGCACAGAATATTTCGCCAAGCGACGCCGACCCATGGCGTCTGTACAACCTGCCGCATCAGTTGCTCGCCGCGCAGGTGGCCGACGCGCAGATGCAGGCCGAAGAATGGCTGGAAGGTGGCAGCGAAGTACCCGCGCCATCGATGGCCGGGCTCACCGACCTCGACTTGAACGGCCACTCGTTACTGGCCGCTAAAGGTCAGGCGCGCAACGTGCTGATCGTTGCCGTCGAAGGCATTCCCGGCGCCTACATCCGCGCCAATCGCGAGGCCATCGGCAGCCATTATCAGGAAGACCTGATGCCCAAGCTCAGCCGCTGGGCCGAGCGCGGCATGAACACGCCGGACTACGTGCTGCACACGCACCAGACCATTCGCGGCCTGTACGCCATGCTCTGCGGCGATTACGACAAGTTGAACAACGGCACGCCCAAAGGCGTGGAAATGCTGACCCAGAACGAACGCAACCAGGCCTGTCTGCCGGCTCAGTTGCGCCAGCACGGTTTCAGTACTCACTACCTGCAAGGCGCCGGCCTGCGCTTCATGGCCAAAGACAAGATCATGCCGCACATCGGCTTCGATGCGACCCACGGCCTGGAGTGGTTCACCAACGCCAACTACCTGGAATTCCCGTGGGGCAAGGACGACAAGGCCTTCTTCGAAGGCGCACTGGGTTATGTCGGCCAACTGAAGAAACAGAAAAAACCCTGGATGCTGACCCTGCTGACCGTCGGCACCCATCAGCCCTACTCCGCGCCGGAAGACTACCTGCAACGCTACGACACGCCGAAACAGGCCGCCGTCGGCTATCTGGACGACGCATTGGACCAGTTCCTCAGCGGCCTCGAACGTCAGGGTGTACTGAAAGACACGCTGGTGGTGATCACCTCGGACGAATCCCATGGCATCGATGGCGTGCGGCTGGCCTCGTCCTGGGGTTTCAACCTGACCCTCGCACCGGAGCAGGCACAGTTGCCACATCTGAACGCAGGGGTCTACGGGCATGTCGATCTGAGCGCGTCGATCCTCGATTACTTTGACCTGCCGGTGCCCGCCGCACTCAGCGGCCGCTCGCTGTTTCGCGACTACGACACCGGGCGCGAAATCATGTCGTTCACCAACGGCAAACTGCGCTACCACGACGGCCACGGCATTCTGACCGAATGCGACATGCCGCGACGTTGCCGCGCTTATGCCAGCGAAGGTTTCATTGCCGAAAGCGCCACGTTCAAGGGCAATGCCAGCGGCCAGAATGCGCGGCAGATTGCGGCCCGCGCCGATGCTCTGGATCTGTCGCTGCTGCGCACTCCGCTGAATCAGCGTTACCAGTTCGGCAGCGACAACGTCATCCCGCTGCAAGCGCAGATCAAGGATGACTGGGCCGACAACCTGATCGGCGCGCAGTACCTGGAAATGCCCAAGGGTTCACACACCCGCGTGCGCCTGACCGTGCGCTCGATGGACCCACAGCAGGCGGCGTACATCCAGCTCAAGGCCAAGGAGTTCGAACAGGACGTGCAACTGGGCCTGCCGTCGGAAATGGTCGCCACGGCGGACCAGCCGCTGGAAATGGATTTCAGCTTCGACAACCCGCAACCGCGCAAGGCCTTCTCGTTCCACTTGCTGGGTTATGGGCTGGGGGCGGTGGAAGTCACGGATTTCAGCGTGATCACCGAGCTGCCGGGGCAACAGGATCTGCGGGAGGAACTCCCGGAAGACGACACCGCTCAGTCGAGTTGATGTCGACGCCAGCGTCACGCGGTTCGCGTGACGCTGGCGCAGGGACGATCAGAAGGTAGTGCGCAACCCCACCTGAATGCTTCGCCCTTCTGCCGGCGCAATGTCGCGCAGGATCGAGCTGGCATAGCGCACGGTCTGGTTGGTCAGGTTCTCGGCATTGACGAAGGCCAGCCATTTGCTCTGGCCGACGTCAAAGTGATACCCCACATTCGCCCCCAGCGTGGTGTAGCCATCGGTGCTGCTTTCATTGTCCGGCACCCGATGCTGCGAACTGGCGTGCTCCACATCGATCCGCGCCTGCCAGCGATCCAGCTCCCACAACAAACCGGTATTCAAGCGCAGCGGCGCAATGCGCGGCAGATCCTGACCGTTGTCGAGGTTCTTGGCCCGGGTGTAGTCGCCCGACAGTTCCAGCGCGAACTTGCCGTAGGCGCTCTCGCCGAGTTGCCAGCGATCCTGGGCTTCGATGCCGCTGAAGCGCGCACGAACACCGGAATAGGCGTATTCGGGAATGCCGCCTGCGTCCTCTTCCCCTTCGTCATTCAGCGTGCGACCGGTGCCGAGCAGGCCGATGTAATTGGAGAAGTGGCTGTAGAACACGCCGACGCTGCCCTTGTGCGTGCCATTGTCGAAACGCAGGGCCAGATCGCTGGAGACGGCTTTCTCTTTCGACAGACCCGCATCCCCGACTTCGAAAGTGCCGGTGGCGACGTGGGCGCCGTTGGCGTACAGCTCGTAGAACGTCGGTGCCCGCTCGGTGTAGCCCAGCGTGGCGGCGACCGACCAGACCGGCGTCAGCGTGTAGACCGCGCCGGACGACAGGCTGCCGGCGGTGAAACTGCTGGAGCGGTCGGCATTGGCGAAGCGCTCGTTGCCTTTGGCGTCCGGGTCGACCGTGGTGTGTTCCAGGCGTCCGCCGAGGGTGAACAGCAGGCGATCCGTGGCTTGCAGCTCTTCCAGAATGAACAGTGCGCCGGCATTGGTATCGGTGTGCGGCACAAAGGCTTCTTCGCCCAGCGCCGAGAATTCATTGCGACTGACCTGCGCGCCGATCACCCCGTTGAACGGTCCCAACGGCTGGTGCCGGGCTTCGACCCGCGCTTCGTAACCCTTGTTCTTGAAAGTGGTGCCGACCTCGCCGCCCTCGATTTCGCGGTGCTGGTAATCGGTGTAACCGGCGTCGAACTTGACCGAGCTGAACGGCCCTTGGAGGTTGCGGATTTCCGAGGCGAACGCGTAGTGCTCCTGCTGCATGCGAATCCGCACGTCGTCTTCGGCTGGTGAGCCGTAATTGGAGTCGTAATTGCTGTAAGACAGACCCGCGTAACCGTCATCCCAGGTGTACGAACCACCCACCGCGCCGCCGTCCTGGCGACCGTCGCTGTTGGCCAGGCGATGCTTGCTGGAATCGCCATCATCCCCCGCCCGTTTGCGGCTGCTTTTGGCGTAGCCGGGGATCTTCAGGTCATTGAATTCGCGGGCGCTGGCGTCCAGGTGCAGGGCGAACTGACCGTTGCCGGCTTCGAGTTTACCGGCGCTGCTGCGGGTGGTGTCGGCGCCGCCGTAGCGCAGCTCGCCGGCGCCATGGATGCCGTCGATGGCTTCGGTCGGGATGCGGTTGTCGAAGGTATTCACGACCCCGCCGATGGCGCTGCCGCCGTAGAGCAACGCGGCCGGGCCACGGACGATTTCGATGCGGTCAACGTTGATCGGGTCCAACGGCACCGCGTGGTCATAGGACAGCGACGAGGCATCGAGCGCTCCGACGCCGTTACGCAGAATGCGGATGCGATCGCCGTCCTGCCCGCGAATGATCGGGCGACTGGCACCCGGGCCGAAGTAGGAGGACGACACACCCGGCTGCTTGTTCAGGGTTTCGCCCAAGCTGCCCTTCTGCTGGAGCGTCAGGTCATCACCGCTCAATACGGTCGAGGGTGAAGCCAGGGTCTGGCTGCCCAGTGGATTGGCAGTGATGACTTGGGGTTGCAGCTCAAGGGGTTCGGCAGCGAATGCGGGGGACGCGATCAGCAGCGCAGAGGCCAGCAGGCTTGGCTGGAAGGAGGGAAAACGGGCAGACATTTCTAGTATTCCGTAAGGCAGAAAGGAAGGGATCGATGCCACTGCCACACGGACATGTCAGCGATATCGATCAGATGAAATCATTTTTATGTTATACAATAACATTTCTAATGGCCATCATGATTCTTGCCCGATGTTTACAACAACCGCTCAAGGACGGGTCTTTCAGCACGCAGCATCGCCGCTTGCGAAAGGACGTCCTGCGTTTCTTCGAAAAAATCCTGAACAGACAGCGGTAAAAGACTTTGCCTATCAGCCACCAATAGTCGGCCTATTAGCTGACCTGCCCAGTCGGGTCTAGCCTTACTAATCCGAAGTCGGCACGAGCCGGCCGCAGAAGACCTGATAAGGACCCGAACATGGCAAATGAATCGAAATGCCCGTTCAATCACGCCGCCGGCGGTGGCACGACGAACCGCGATTGGTGGCCGAATCAACTGAACCTGAAAATCCTGAGTCAGCACTCGCCCGCCTCCGATCCGCTGGGCAAGGACTTCGACTACGCCAAGGCTTTCAAAAACCTGGATTTCCAGGCCCTGAAACGCGATCTGACGGCGCTGATGACTGACTCCCAGGACTGGTGGCCCGCCGACTTCGGCCACTACGGCCCGCTCTTCATCCGCATGGCCTGGCACAGCGCCGGCACTTATCGCACCGCTGACGGCCGTGGCGGCGCAGGATCCGGCCAGCAACGCTTCGCCCCGCTCAACAGCTGGCCGGACAACGTCAGCCTCGACAAAGCCCGGCGCCTGCTGTGGCCAATCAAACAGAAATACGGCCGCAACATTTCCTGGGCCGATCTGATCGTCCTCACCGGCAACGTCGCGCTGGAGTCCATGGGCTTCAAGACTTTCGGATTCTCCGGCGGCCGGCCGGATGTGTGGGAGCCGGATGAAGATGTGTACTGGGGTTCGGAAAACACCTGGCTGGGTGGCGACACCCGTTACGGCAAACACCCCGAAGCCATGCAGGAACCGGGCGACGGCACGCTGGTGGCCGAACCTGCCGAGCACGGCCATGAACAGAGTCGCACCAACCAGGGCGAACGCAATCTGGAAAACCCGCTGGCCGCCGTGCAGATGGGCCTGATCTACGTGAACCCCGAAGGCCCCGAGGGCAATCCCGATCCGGTGGCCTCGGCCCGGGACATTCGCGAAACCTTCGGCCGCATGGCCATGAACGACGAGGAAACCGTCGCCCTGATCGCTGGCGGCCACGCCTTCGGCAAGACCCACGGTGCCGGCCCTGCCGATAACGTCGGCCCGGAACCGGAAGCCGCCGGTCTTGAGCTTCAGGGCTTGGGCTGGAAAAACAGCTTCGGCAGCGGCAAAGGTGCGGACACCATCACCAGCGGCCTGGAAGTGACCTGGACCACCACCCCGACCAAATGGAGCAACAACTACCTGGAAAACCTGTTCGGCTTCGAGTGGGAACTGACCAAGAGCCCGGCCGGCGCCCACCAGTGGAAACCGAAAAACGGCGCCGGGGCCGGCACCATTCCCCATGCTCATGACCCGAACAAGCGCATCGACCCGACCATGCTCACCTCTGACCTGGCCCTGCGCTTCGATCCGGCCTACGAGAAGATTTCGCGGCGTTTCCTGGCCAATCCTGATCAACTGGCCGACGCCTTCGCCCGCGCCTGGTACAAACTGATCCACCGCGACATGGGCCCGCTGTCACGCTATCTCGGCCCGGAAATGCCGCAGGAAGAACTGTTGTGGCAAGACCCGATTCCCGAGGCCAGCCATCCGCTGATCGACGACAGCGATATCAGGGCGTTGAAAGGCAAAGTACTGGCGTCGGGGCTGTCGGTTTCGGAACTGGTCTCCACCGCCTGGGCGGCCGCTTCGACCTTCCGCGGCTCGGACAAACGCGGCGGCGCCAACGGCGGACGTCTGCGTCTGGCACCACAACGGTTCTGGCAGGCCAACCAGCCCGAGCAACTGGACAAGGTGCTCAAAGCCCTCGAAAGCATTCAGAACGAGTTCAACGCCGGCGCATCGGGCAAGAAAGTCTCGCTGGCGGACCTGATCGTGCTGGCCGGCAATGCCGGGGTCGAACAGGCGGCGAAAAACGCCGGCCATTCGGTCACCGTGCCCTTCTCGCCCGGCCGTACCGATGCGACTCAGGAGCAGACCGACGTCGAATCGTTCGGTTTCCTTGAACCGCACACCGACGGCTTCCGCAACTACGCCGCCAGCACCTATCGCGTGCCGGCCGAAGCGTTGCTGATCGACAAGGCGCAGCTGCTGACGCTCTCGGCACCGGAGTTGACCGTGCTGGTCGGTGGCCTGCGCGTGCTGGACACCAACGTCGGCAAGACGAAGCACGGCGTGTTCACCGACAAGCCCGGTGTACTGACCAACGACTTCTTCCGCAACCTGCTGGACATGGGCGTGGAATGGAAACCGACGTCCAAGGCGGCGGACGAGTTCGAAGGTCACGACCGCAAGACCGGCAATGTGAAATGGACAGGCACACGGGTCGATCTGGTGTTCGGTTCCAACGCGATACTGCGGGCGCTGGCCGAGGTGTATGCCAGCTCCGATGCGAAGGAACAGTTCGTCAACGACTTCGTTGCCGCGTGGGTGAAGGTGATGGATCTGGATCGGTTTGATTTGCGCCAGTAAGGGATTTTTATCCATCCACAAAAACGCCGCTCGTTGAGCGGCGTTTTTATTGCCCTGAAACAGCTTCAGGCAAGGCTTTTGCTGACCACTTCATACACATCACTGGACAGCTGACCGGATGCCAGAATCCGCTCCAGCTCTGCCTTCATCAGCGCCTGACGAGCGCTGTCGTATTTACGCCAGCGAGTCAGCGGCGCCAGCTGGCGCGAAGCGATCTGCGGGTTGAAGCCGTTCAGCTCGATCACCAGATCCGCGAGGAAGCGATAACCCGAACCGTCCGCCGCGTGGAAGTTGATCAGGTTCTGCCCGGCAAAAGCGCCGACCAGCGCACGCACCTTGTTCGGGTTCTTGATGTTGAACGCCGGGTGCTGCATCAGGGCTTTCACACGCGCCAGACCGCCCGGCAAGGTGCTGCCGGCCTGCACGCTGAACCACTGATCCATGACCAACGGATTGTCCTTGAAGTGTTCGGCGAAACTGGCCAGGGCCTTGGCCTTCTCGGCGTCGAACGGCGAGTTGACCAGCACCGCCAGCGCAGTCAGGCGCTCGGTCATGTTGTCACAGGCGTCGAACTGTTCCAGCGTTGCCGCCAGCACTTCAGGCTTGCCGCTGAGCATCAGGTACGACAGCGCAATGTTCTGCAACGCGCGACGGGCGAAATGCTCGGCTTCGGCCACGTACGGGGTTTTCTTCGACAGGTCGCGGTTAGCCTGATAACGCAGCCACAGCGCCTCGAACAGGTTGTCCGCCAGTTGCTGGCGGGCAAATTCACGGGCGGTGTGGATTGCATCCACGTCGGCGACTTCGCTGATTTCGGTCAGATACGCTTCGCTCGGCAGCGAGAGCATTTCCGCGACCATCGCCTGATCCAGCGTCTGGTCAGCCAGCACGGTGCGCAGAGCGGAAATCAGACGTGGGTCGAGCACCAGGCTTTCGCCCTTCTGCTGCTGAACAATCAGTTCCTGCAACACCTGCACCGACAGTTGCTGGCCGGCATCCCAGCGGTTGAAACCGTCGCTGTCGTGCTGCATCAGGAACATCAGCTGATCACGGTTGTACGGGAAGCTCAGTTTCACCGGTGCCGAGAAACCACGCAGCAGGGACGGCAGCGGTTGTTCGGCGATGTCGACGAAGGTGAAAGTCTGTTCGGCTTCGGTCACCGAGATCACCCGGCTCGTGCCTTGGGCCGAGGCTTCGCCGGCCAGACGCAAGGCAATCTCGTTGCCCTGGCTGTCGAGCAGGCCCAGTTCCACCGGGATCACGAACGGCAGTTTTTCAACCTTGTCCGGGGTTTCCGGGCAGCTCTGGCGGAAGGTCAGGCTGTAGGTTTTTGCGACCGCGTCGTAAGACTCGCTCACCGCCAGACGCGGCGTACCGGCCTGGCTGTACCAGCGCTTGAATTGGGTCAGGTCGACGCCGTTGGCATCTTCCATGGCCTTGATGAAGTCGTCGCAGGTCACGGCCTGGCCGTCGTGGCGCTCGAAGTACAGGTCGCTGCCCTTGCGGAAGCCTTCGGCGCCCAACAGGGTGTGGATCATGCCGACCACTTCCGAGCCCTTTTCGTACACGGTCAGGGTGTAGAAGTTGGAAATCTCGATGAAGCTGTCCGGGCGCACGGCGTGGGCCATGGGACCTGCATCTTCGGCGAACTGGTGGGTACGCAGGTACGCCACGTCCTGAATGCGCTTGACCGTGGCCGAGTTCATGTCGGAAGAGAAACCGGCATCGCGGAAAACGGTGAAGCCTTCCTTGAGCGACAACTGGAACCAGTCGCGGCAGGTCACACGGTTGCCCGACCAGTTGTGGAAGTATTCATGGGCGACGATCGCTTCAACGCGCTGGTGCGCAGCGTCGGTGGCGGTTTCGGCGCGGGCCAGCACGGCACTGGAGTTGAAGATGTTGAGGCCTTTGTTCTCCATGGCGCCCATGTTGAAGTCGTTCACCGCGACGATCATGAAGATGTCCAGATCGTACTCGCGACCGTAGACCTCCTCGTCCCAGCGCATCGACTTTTTCAGGCTGTTCATGGCGTGCTGGCACTTGTCGATGTTTTCCGGCTCGACATAAATGCGCAGCGCCACGTTGCGGTTGGTCATGGTGGTGAAGGAGTCTTCAACGCACCACAAGTCACCGGCCACCAGCGCAAACAGGTACGCCGGCTTCATGAACGGGTCTTCCCAGGTCGCCCAGTGCCGGCCGTCTTCGCCGGGGCCGCTGGCGATCGGGTTGCCGTTGGACAGCAGCACCGGATAGCTGTGCTGCTCGGCGACCACCGTGGTGGTGAACTTGCTCATCACATCCGGGCGGTCGAGGTAATAGGTGATCTTGCGGAAGCCTTCGGCCTCGCACTGGGTGCAGAACATCGTGCCGGACTTGTACAGGCCTTCCAGCGCGGTGTTGGTTTCCGGGTGGATCCTGACGCTGGTGTCGACCGTGAAGGTTTCACTCTTCGGCTGCAGGGTCAGGTGATTCTCGGTCAACTGGTAGTCGGCAGCGCTCAGTTCCTGGTCGGCCAGGGTCACCGAGAGCAATTCCAGCTGCTGGCCATCGAGCACCAGCGGCGGCAGGCCCGGGCCACGGGCCGGGTTGCGGCGCATCACCAGTTGCGCGTGGACCAGACTGTGGTCCTCGAACAACTCGAAGGTCAGGTGTGTTTCATCGATCAGGTACTCGGGCGCCTGATAGTCCTTCAGGTAAATCATCTTCGGTTGTTCGGTGCGCATGCTGAAGTCCTTATTGATGCACGGCGAGCTGATAGGCCGTGTACTTGCGAATGTTGATCACGCCGGTGTCGAAGATCAGGTACTGGCCCTTGATCCCCAGCAGCGTGCCTTCGGCAATCGGGTTCTTGTCCAGGTTGAAGCTGACGATCTTGGCCGGGTACTGCTCGACCGGGTAACGGATTTCCAGCGGCTCAACGTCGGTGACCGGCTGAATCGCCTGCAGACCGAACCGATCCTGCAAGCCTCGCAGGCCTTCGGCGCAGCTGGCGAACAACTGGTCGCGCACCTCGGCAAGATCCACCGCCGCCGCATCGCCCTTGAGCAGCGCGCGCCAGTTGGTCTTGTCCGCCACCTGACTGCGGAACAGGTCTTCGACGAAGCCCGACTGTTGGCGCGTGGCGACGCGCATGATCGGCAGCGCCTGACTGGCGCCCTGGTCGAGCCAGCGGGTCGGCAGCTGGGTGGCGCGAGTGATGCCGACCTTGATCCCCGACGAATTGGCCAGGTAGACGACATGGTCGGTCATGCAGAACTTCTCGCCCCACTCCGGTTCCCGGCAGGTGCCGGCGTCGAAGTGGCAGCGCTCCGGGCTCATGATGCACACGTCGCACTGGGCCAGCTTGGTCATGCACGGATAGCAGTAACCCTGACTGAAACTGGTCTTGGTCTTGCGTCCGCAATGGGTGCAGTGAATCGCCCCCAGATACTCCAGACGCACCGTGCTGCCGATCAACGGGTTGACCGGCACCTCGACGTCATCCAGACGAAACGCGTATTGCACGTTCGGCCCGTCCAGGCGCGCCGACATTTTGCTGATTGCACCGCGGCCAATCTCGATCAATGGATGGCGTCCGACTTGAACAGGATGTTCGGCACTTCGATCGACTTCGACGCACACTCCTGCGGGCCCATGTAACCGGTGCGCTCTTCTTCGGGCAGGTTCTGGATTTCCCAGGCGATCATCGCCTGCAGCGACAGCTCGCGCTGTTCGGCGGTGAGTTTGCCACCGTCGGACCATTTGCCGATCTCTACGGCCAGTTTCAGACTCTGGTAGATATCCGGGGTGATGTTCTTGATCAGGTCGTTAAAAGAGGACATCAGGGTCTCCGTGCTCTTTATTCAAAAATTCAGGCGGCCAGTTTACGGCGGTTGTACAAACCGCCCAACAAACCGGTGAAGCATCCGATGAGTAACCCGCCGACGTGGGCGGCATTGGCGATCTGGCCGAAGCCGATCATCGAGATCAGCCCGGACATGCACACCAGCAACCACACCAGCATCATCACCAGCACGCCGCGGGGCAGACGATAGGCCGGGTTCGGCGCCAGCAACTGGAAGATCCAGCAGTGACCGAGCAACCCGTAAAGCACGCCGGACAGGCCGCCGAACAGGCTCGGGCCGCTCCAGGCAAACTGTGCGTAGTTGGACACCAGGCTGAACAGCAGCGTCAGGCCGATCAGGTTGATACTGCCCTGACGCGACTCGATGCGCCGCCCCAGTTCCCAGTACCACATGCCGTTCATGGCCAGGTGCAGGATGCCGAAGTGGATCAGCATCGGCGTGAACAGGCGCCACCACTGCCCCGCCGCCAGGCTGTCGGCCAGTGAGGTGAAGTGGATGTAGTCGCCGACCACGCGGAAATCGAGGAAGGTCAGCCAGCGCATCGTGTCGAGGTTGTCACCCAGATACGTCAGACCGCCGACCAGCAGGCTCAGCAACAGGATGAACCCGGTGGCCCTGGCGTGTTTCAGTTGCTCGGCGAAGCTAGGCCGCTTGAAGGTCGGCGCCACCGGAATGTCCAGTTGCTGATCCGGGTCACCTGCCGGGAAGCGCTCGTACAGCGAACGCACGTCTTCGCTGATTTCCGACGGCACCCACAACACCTGCTCGCCCGATTCTTCGCTGACGCGGTGAGGCACCTGCATGCGTTGCAGCAGTTTGACGAAACCACTCAGGTCCGCCGCCAGTGGCAGACGCAATACCGCTACCGCGCTCATCGCAGCACCTCCGGCCGCTCGACATCGACCCAGACAAATTTATGTGGATCCAGGCGGGTTTCCTGATCCAGACGATAAGCCACCAGTTTGCCGTAGAGCACGGCGCTGTAATCCAGGCACGCGAGGTTCGGGCGAATCGGCGCCGGTTTGCCGCTGCGCCAGTAGTGGCCGACGAACAGCAACGGTTCATCGACGCCATAGCGCAGCAGGGAATTCTTTTCGCTGGAGGTCAGCGGCTTCTGCGCCACCGGCTCCGGCAGCGCATCGGGCTGGAACACGATGTCGCCGTAAGTCTGCGGGTCGTCTTCCCAGAACTTGGTGCGGAAGAACGAACGCACCAGACCATCGCCGCTGGTCATGGTCAGACCATCCGGCAGGCGCATGTCGGTGCCGCGCAGCAGGCGATCGAAGACGGTGCAGGCGAAGCTGCCCGGCACGGCCGACGCCTGAAGGAAGTGCTCATCGATGCAGCCATCGGGGAACAGCGCGCGCAACGGTTCGATCAAGCCGGCATCCCAGCAGGCATGCACGACCCGGAAGCGTCCGGCGTCGACAAACAGCGGAAGCTCATAGAACCAGCGCTGGAAGTCGTGCCAGTCACCGGGATGGTCTTCGAACTGGGTCAGGGTTTCATGCAGCAAACGGGCATGACGCGGCGTGTGCTCGCGCACGAACTGCTTGCCGCTGCCCGGTGGCGCCGGCGTGCTCCAGCCCAGTGCGTTGAATTCGTGGTTGCCCATGATGCACAACGCCTGGCCGGCCTCGACCATGTCGTGGACGATGTGCAGCGCCTCGCGGATCCGCGGGCCACGGTCGATGATGTCGCCGACGAACACGGCCATGCGCGAAGGATGCCGCCAGACCCCGCCCTGCTTGTGGTAACCGAGACGGTCCAGCAGGTGTTCCAGGGTCAGGGCGCATCCGTGCACGTCACCGATCAGGTCATAACTGCGCGCGGGATCGAGCATCAGTCGCCTCCACCACCCAGCTTGCTGCCCCAGCCGAGTTTGGTGCGGCAGACCTCGTAGTAGTTGTGGTCGAGCGGATGGATCAGCCGCAGCTTCTGCGCTTTCTTGCTGACGGTGATGGTGTCGCCCGGCGCGCAGGTAAAGTGGTTCTGCCCGTCGCAGGAGACCTGCGGGTAGATCTGCATATCTTTGGACACGACGATTTTCAGCTCACTGTTGCCATCGACCACGATCGGTCTGCCCGACAAGGTATGGGGGTACATCGGCACAATCACAATAGCGTCGAGCTTGGGATGCATGATCGGGCCGCCGGCGGACAGCGCGTACGCGGTGGAGCCGGTCGGCGTGGCGACGATCAGGCCGTCGGCCTTCTGGCTGCAGACGAACTGGCCGTCGATGTACAGCTCGAACTCGATCATCCGCGTCGATTTGCCCGGGTGCAGCACCACGTCATTCAGCGCATCGCCCTGGCCGATGGCCTCGGCGTGCCGGCGGACTTCGGCCTGCAGCAGGAAGCGGTTTTCCACCAGATAGTGGCCGTCGAGTACTTCGGCGACCTTGATTTCCAGCTCGTCGGGGCGGATGTCGGTGAGAAAGCCGAGGCTGCCACGGTTGATCCCGAGCACCGGAATGTTGTGCTTGGCCAGCGCCCGGGCCGCACCGAGCAGGCTGCCGTCACCGCCGACGACGATGACCATGTCGCAGACTTCGCCGAGCATCTTGCGCGACGAGGTTTGCAGGCCATGGCCGGGCAGGACTTCGGCGATGGTGTCTTCGAGGATCACATGCAGGTGACGATCGAGCAGAAAGCGTTTCAGTCGGCGGACGGTATCCAGCACCTGGGAACTGCCCAGGCGACCGATGATGCCGATATTACGAAATTGCTCCATGGGACTCCTGCTGGGGCTGCGACGGCGAAAACGACGATTATGGGCGAAAGCGACGGATAGACAAAACCCTTTCAGCCCGAGAGTGCGCCTGCGTTTAAGGCTATGCTCGCAAGATGATCCTATTTCCCGATTTGCTCCAGTTGCCCCATCAGTTGCGCCACCCGGAAGTGCGCGATCTGGCGTGGGTGATCCTCGCCCCGCCGATGCTCGCCGCCACGCCGTGGCCGCAACGTCATCCGCTGGCCGGCAGCGACTGGGTGCACGACCCCGAGCGGCTGGCGCACTGGCTGCACCGGCTCGACCGGGACAGTTACGGTCTGCTGCAATGGCTGTCCCAGGCTCGCACCCGGCGCCTGGGCCTGTATTACGAGCGGCTGTGGCAGTTTGCCGTGGAGCATGCGCCGGGGATCGAACTGATCGCCGCCAACCTGCCGATCCGCCGCGAGGGCCACACCCTCGGCGAACTCGACATGCTGCTGCGCGACCGCGACGGCGTGCATCACCTGGAACTGGCGATCAAGCTCTACCTCGGCCCGCAGAAGGGTGACGGCCGCGATCCGGCGCAGTGGCTCGGGCCTGGCTGCCACGATCGACTGGACCGCAAACTGGCCCATCTGAGCGAACACCAGTTACCGATTTCCGCCCGCCCGGAAAGCCGCGAGGCCCTGGCGGCGCTGGATATCGAGTCATTCAGTGCGCAGTTGTGGCTGGGCGGTTATCTGCTGTATCCATGGCCCGGGCAGTCCGAACCGCCGGGCGGCGCCCATCCGCAGCACTTGCGCGGCAGCTGGCTGCATCAAAAGGACTGGCCGGCGTTTATCGCCCAGCGCCCGGCCGGACGCTGGCAACCCCTGCCCCGCCACGCGTGGCTGGCGCCGGCACATTACCCGGCGGATCAGGCCTGGAGTCACGAGCAGTTGCGCGCCTGGCTCAATGAGCTCGAACCGCTCGCCCCGGCGCAGTTGATGGTGCGCCTGACCGAGAATACCCGGGGCGAATGGGAAGAAGCCGAGCGGCTGTTTCTGGTTTCGGATCTGTGGCCGAACGTGCCCGGACAGAGTTAGACGCTCAACCGCAGCGCCAGCGCCGCCAAGGTGACCAAAAGAACCGGCACCGTCAGCACAATCCCGACCTTGAAGTAATACCCCCAGCCGATCCGGATGTCCTTGCGCTCCAGCACATGTAGCCAGAGCAGAGTCGCGAGACTGCCGATCGGGGTGATTTTCGGTCCCAGGTCGCTGCCGATCACGTTGGCGTAGATCATCGCCTCTTTCACCACACCGGTCGCCTGACTGGCATCGATCGACAGCAGCCCGATCAGCACCGTCGGCAGATTGTTCATGATCGACGACAACAAGGCCGTCAGCACCCCGGTGCCCATGGCCGCGCCCCACACGCCATACCCGGCAAAGGCATCCAGCCAGCCGGCCAGATGATCCGTCAGCCCGGCATTGCGCAGACCGTAGACCACCAGATACATGCCCAGGGAGAAAATCACGATCTGCCACGGCGCTTCTTTCATCACTTTGCGCGTGGAGATTTTGTGCCCACGGGCGGCGATGCCCAGCAACAACGCCGCGCACACTGCCGAGATGGCGCTGATTGGAATGCCCACCGGCTCCAGGGCAAAACAGCCCAGCAACAGAATCAGCAACACCGCCCAGCCGGCGTAGAACGTGGCCTTGTCGTGGATCGCCGTCTCCGGATGCTCAAGCTGTTCAGGGTCGTAGTCTTTTGGAATGTCGCGGCGGAAGAACCACAACAACACCGCCAGCGTGGCCGCGACGCTGACAAAGTTGACCGGCACCATCACCGCTGCATAGCGATTGAAACCGATGTGAAAGAAGTCGGCCGAAACGATGTTGACCAGGTTCGACACCACCAGCGGCAGGCTCGCGGTGTCGGCAATGAAGCCGGCGCCCATGACGAACGCCAGGGTCGCCGCCGGGGAAAAACGCAGGGCCAGCAGCATGGAAATCACGATCGGTGTGAGGATCAGCGCCGCGCCGTCATTGGCGAACAACGCCGACACCAGCGCACCGAGCAACACCATGAAGGCGAACAGCTTGCGCCCGCTGCCCCGCCCCCATCGCGCCACGTGCAACGCAGCCCAGGCAAAGAACCCCGCTTCGTCGAGCAACAGGCTGATGATGATCAGCGCCACAAAAGTGCCGGTAGCGTTCCAGATGATCTGCCACACCAGCGGAATATCGCTCAGATGCACCACGCCAAAAAGCAGCGCGACAATGGCGCCGAGCGTTGCACTCCAGCCGACCCCGAGGCCTTTGGGTTGCCAGATCACCAGAGTAATGGTCAGCAGGAAAATCAGTGACGCAGCGAGCATTCGCGACAGCCTTCAATAAAAGGGAAAGATTGAGCCACACCACAAAACTTGTGGGAGCGAGCCTGCTCGCGATTGCGGTGTGTCATTCAACTGATGTGCCAGCTGATACACCGCCATCGCGAGCAGGCTCGCTCCCACAGGGTCGATATCTTGTCAGAAAATTCAGTGGATCACTTCTTGTGCTGCGCCACCCACTCGCCATAGGCATTGATGAAGCTCTGCAGGAACGGCTTGACCGACTCGTTCAGCTTGCCCGACTCATCGAACGCCGTACCGGCGCCGCCCAGGTAGGCTTCCGGCTGCTGCATGCAAGGCACATTGAGGAAAACGAAGGACTGGCGCAAATGCTGGTTGGCGCCGAAACCGCCGATGGCACCCGGCGAAACGCTGATCACCGCGCCCGGTTTGCCACCCCAGACACTCTTGCCATAAGGCCGCGAACCAACGTCAATGGCGTTCTTCAAGGGTGCCGGTACCGAGCGGTTGTACTCCGGGGTGACAAACAGCACCGCGTCGGATGAGCCCACTTTTTGCCGAAAAGTGCTGTAGGCTGCCGGCGGTGAATCGCCGTCGATGTCTTCGTTATAGAGTGGCAGATCGCCAATTTCCACAATGTTCAGCTTGAGGTTGGCCGGTGCCAGTTCCGCCAGCGCCAGCGCGACCTTGCGATTGATCGATGCTTTACGCAGGCTGCCGACCACTACCGCGACGTTATAGACATTGCTCATGGGAAGACTCTCGACTGTCCGTGGGAGGAGCCTGTAGTTATAGATGATCCAGCGACGATTCCACCAGACGACGAGGGATATTTCCCGCGTCCGGATTATTTTTTTCCTGTAGGAAAACTTACCAAGCTTGATGACGGTCTACCAAGCCGCAAATCAAGCGTTTTATCTCCAGAGGTTCTAAGCAGATGGCAGCAGTACTCGTCGGTCAGTTCCATGCAAGAGATGCGGAAGGCCGCGTTTATTCCGTGCATGAGTTCCAGGAATCCAACCCGTCGGCAGACGGTTTCACCGGCATGGAGCCTGTTACCACCTACAAACTGGCCATTGGCGATCGGGTCAATAAAATCGACGACAACGAATTCCTGCTGGTTCAGTCGGGCATCACGTTGATTCGCGAACCCGAGCCGACTGTCGCTTCATAACCGATTGTTATGAGCAGAAGTCATCCGCGCCGAGTTGGGGTAGGATTCAGCCACTGACCCCAACGGCCGGACATGGACTTCACGCATGCGTTTACGTCATATCGAGGTGATACAGGCGCTTTTACAGACGGGTCACGTAGGCACCGCCGCCGAATGGCTGCAATTGCCGGCGGGCGATGTCGAGGAGCGACTGCGTGAAGCCGAGAGTCAGTTGGGTTTCATGCTGTTCGCCAGTGTGCGCGGACGGCTTCAGGCCACGGCCGAAGCCCGTGCGCTGCAAGTTGAAATCGCCCACATCTATGACGCGCTGGAACCGGTGCAACGGCTGGCCAGCAGTCTCAAGCAATACCTCGCCCCACCCCTTCGAATCATTGGCACCCCGCCGCTGGCCCAGCAGCTGTTGCCGCAAAGTCTCGCCGCATTGCGCCGACGCCTGCCGGACGTGCCCTGCACGCTGCTCAGTGAACCCACCCGCCACATCGTTCGCAGTCTGTTGCTGCGCGAGAGCGATCTGGGACTGAGCCTGCACGACCCCGAACATCCGGATATCCATTGCCAGCCGCTGGCCCAGGGCAAGCTGCAATTGCTCGCGCCTCACGGCTGGCTACAACCGAAGCAGAAGTACATTTCGCTGCAGGACCTGGCCGGCCAGGCGATGGTCGGCCTCGAAGGTCAGGACCCGCTGAGCCCGGCGCTGGAACACAAACTCCAGGCCTTGCGCCCGGCACCGAGCATCCACACCCGGGTGCAGACTCATCAGATGATGCGCAGCATGGTCGAGGCCGGCGAAGGCCTGGCCATCGTCGACCCGTTCACCGCGCTGGGTGCCCGGGCCAGTGGGATCGACACTTGTCCGTTGTCACCGGCAGTGCCGATCAGCCTCTATGCACTGACCTTCAAGCACGCGCCGCCGACATCGGCCGTCCAGACATTGCTGGGTATCGTTACGGAACAAGCCGAGGCGATGCTGGCGAGCTGATCGGGTTTTCCAGCGGATTATCGAACAATCGATACCAGAACAACGCCACCTCGGCGGTGTTCGGATCGATGCCGCGATAGCGCAGATGGTCGATGCCACCGATCACATAACCGCAACGCTCATACAGGCGACAGGCACCGAGGTTGTTGTTCTGGGTCTCGAGCATGATCCCCGGCAGTTTTTTCTTGCGGCTCCAGAACTGCGCTACATCCAGCAGTGCCTTGGCAACACCATGACGCCGTGCCGGCGCATGCACCGCCAGTTCATCGATATGGGCAAAACCATTCCAGTTGGTGCTGATCACCAGATGCCCTACCGGCTGATCTTCCAGATACGCCATGAAAATCGCACTGTCGGCGGCATCGCGAAAACTGCTGAACTCCTCGGGATCGATGCCGTAGCACTTGCGGTACGGCACGATGGGCGTCACGCCCCACTGCGCGACGGATTTGCCGATTTCGGCGGCGCCATAGGCGGCGACCTCAAAACTGAAATCGCTGCCCCAGATATAGGCGGCAAAGCCGTCGTCGGCAACGCGCACCGACAGCCCGGGGTATTTTGGATTCATGGCCGGTTGCATACTGGGAAACGCCCTCATTCCTTGACGCAATCGACGGTGTAGTGCCGTCCATTGCCCTCGTCTTCGTGTTGCAGTCCGTGCACATCGACCACGAAACCCGGGAAACTCGCATCGAACGTGCGGGCAAACTTCAGGTAATCGATGATCGACCGGGTGGATTCGGTAAAACGCTCGCCGGGCATGATCAACGGAATCCCCGGCGGATAAGGCACCAGCATCACCGCCGCGACACGCCCCTCCAGCTCATCGATCGGCACTGCCTCGACTTCGCCGCGCACCAGTTGATCGTAGGCATGGGCCGGTTTCATGGCGATTTCCGGCAGCACGGTGTACATGCGCTTGAGGTGCCTGGCGGTGGCGTTGCTGCGGTAACAGGCATGGAGCTGATCGCACAGGTCGCGCAGACCCATGCCGCGATAGCGCGCCGGGGCTTCCTGAGCGACACATTTCAGGCAGGTGTCGAGGCTGACGTTGGCGTCGTAGCTGCGCTTGAACTCCAAAAGCTCGGTCAGCAGCGTGCTCCACTTGCCCTTGGTGATGCCCATGGAGAACAGCACCAGAAACGAATAGAGCCCGGTTTTCTCCACCACCAACCCGCGTTCCCAGAGGAAACGGCTGACTACCGCCGCCGGAATCCCCTTGTCGCTCAGCGCGCCACCAGCGGTCAGGCCGGGCATCACCAGAGTGACCTTGATCGGGTCGAGCAGCACATAGTCGTCGCTGACCTCGCCGAAACCGTGCCAGTCCGCCTCGGGCTTCAGCAGCCAGTCTTCGGTCTGCACCCGGTCAATACCCTCGACACCCGGCGGCTGCCAGATCGAGAACCACCAGTCATTGGCGTCGATGTGTTGCCGCAAATTGGCCAGCGCCCGGCGAAAGCTCAGAGCTTCATCGAAGGTTTCCTGCAACAGCGAACGCCCGGCCGGGCCTTCCATCATGGCCGAGGCCACGTCCAGCGAAGCGATGATGCTGTACTGCGGCGACGTCGAGATATGCATCATGAATGCTTCGTTGAACCGGTCACGGTCCAGTTGTCGCGCCCCGCCGTCCTGCACATGAATCATCGAAGCCTGACTGAATGCCGCCAACAATTTGTGGGTGGAATGGGTGGTAAACACCAGCGGGCTGTCGGCACTGCGCGAGGTGGCCATGCCGTAACGGCCGGCAAAAAATTCGTGAAACGCCGCATAGGCGTACCAGGCCTCGTCGAAATGCAGGACTTCGACGCTGTTGCCCAAGCTCTGCTTGATCAGTTCGGCGTTGTAGCAGAGGCCGTCGTATGTGGAATTGGTGACCACGGCGAGTTTGACTTTCGGCTCCCGACCCTTGGTCAGCGGGCTCGCATCGATCTTGGCCTGGATCGATTCGCGGCTGAATTCACTCAGCGGAATCGGACCGATGATCCCGAGCTCGTTGCGCTCCGGGCACAGGTACAGCGGAATCGCCCCGGTCATGATGATCGCGTGCAACACCGACTTGTGGCAGTTGCGATCCACCAGCACCAGATCATCGCGCCCGACCATCGAATGCCAGACGATTTTGTTGGCGGTCGAGGTGCCATTGATCACGAAAAAGGTGTGATCGGCGCCGAAATTGCGCGCCGCCCGCGCTTCCGCTTCGGCCAGCGGCCCGGTGTGATCGAGCAGCGAGCCCAGCTCCGGCACCGACACCGACAAATCCGAACGCAGGGTATTTTCCCCGAAGAACTGGTGAAACGCCTGCCCCACCGGGCTCTTGTGATACGCCACCCCACCACCATGCCCGGGGGTGTGCCAGGAATAGTTGGAATCGGCGGTGTGCTGCACCAAGGCCTTGAAGAACGGCGGCAGCAGCCCGTCCAGATACTTGCGCGCCGCCCGCGCCACCTGCCGGGCCAGAAACGGTACGGTGTCTTCGAACAGGTAAAGAATACCGCGCAACTGATTCAGTTCGGCCATGGCATCGGCCGGGGCGTTTTCCAGGGTGACCTGCTCGCCGAGGGCGAAGATCGGCAGATCCGGCGCCCGCACACGAGCCAAGCCGATCAGTTCGGCCATGTTCTGTAACAAATGGGAATTGGTACTGGCGTCTTCCGCGGCAATCAACATGCACGCCAGACCATGGTGGGTCGACGCCACCAGCCGGCCCTCGGTGTAGTCCGTGGCCGAAACGATGCTGAAACCTTCCTGCTCGAGCTCACGGGCAATGCCGCGAATGCGTTCGCCGGCAACCGTGTCGGCCTTGATGTCGCGGTGAACAATCAACACCGGAAACTTCAGATCTTTGTACATGAGGCTCAGTGTCCTGAGGCGGCGGAGAGTGGTCTGCCATTGTCCTCAGGGTAGAGGGTCGGAGCGGATGTGGCGAGGGTGGCCAGTTGTCAGTACTGCCAAAAACAAAGGATCGTCCGGACGCGGCCAGCGCCTTCGGACGATCCTTTTATCTTCAAGCCTGGGCTTCGGCTTCCAGCAACTGCGTCCACAGCGCCGGCGCGCCAGCGGATTTGGCGATGATCTCCAGACGCACCTGGTGCTCGGCCAGTTCCGCTTCGGTGGCGCGAATGATCCGCCCCGGCTTGCGATCCGCCGGCAAGCGACGGATTTCAGTGGCGGAGTTGTCCGCGCCCTCGCCCGTGCCGTTACCGTCGGAGGCGTTACCGGCCAGCGACAGGCTGGTCTGGCCACCGGTCATGGTCAGGTAGACGTCGGCAAGAATCTCCGAGTCGAGCAATGCGCCGTGCAGCTCACGGCCGGAGTTGTCGACGCCGTAACGTTTGCACAAGGCATCGAGGCTGTTGCGCTGCCCCGGGTGACGTTCCCGGGCCATCATCAGGGTGTCGAGGATCGTGCAGTGCTGCGTGATGTCCGCGCGATCCTGCTGGCCCATCAGGGCGAATTCGTTGTTGATGAAACCAACGTCGAACGCCGCGTTATGGATGATCAGCTGCGCGCCGTTGATGAACTCGAAGAACTCATCGGCCACTTCAGCGAAACGCGGCTTGCCGACGAGGAATTCGTTGGTGATGCCGTGGACGCCGATCGCGCCTTCGTCACTCTCGCGGTCCGGTTGCAGGTAGACGTGAAAGTGCCGCCCCGTCAGGCGCCGACCAATCAGCTCGACGCAACCGATTTCAATGATCCGGTGACCATCGGTCACCGGCATGCCGGTGGTTTCGGTATCGAGTACAACGGATCTGGTGGCCATCAGTGTTCAGCTCTCAACGGGGTCAATCGTGCAAAAGCGGCGATGTTAACACGCTCGCCGGAGGTGTTTCAGCCAGACGGAATCAGTCCTGCTTGTAGCCGCGCACTTCATCCACACCACGATTGGCCAATTGGTCGGCCCGTTCGTTGCCGTGGTGGCCGATGTGGCCGCGAACCCATTTCCAGGTGACCTTGTGGCGGTTGACCTGCTCGTCCAGCTCTTTCCACAGGTCGGCATTTTTTACTGGCTCTTTGGCCGCAGTTTTCCAGCCGCGTTTCTTCCAGTTGGCCATCCACTCATTGATGCCTTTCATCACGTATTGCGAGTCGGTCACCAGCAGCACTTCGCAAGGACGCTTGAGAGCTTCGAGGCCGCGAATCGCGCCGAGCAGCTCCATGCGGTTGTTGGTGGTGTTGGCTTCGCCGCCCCACAGTTCCTTTTCGACGCCCTTGCACACCAGCAAGGCGCCCCAGCCGCCCGGGCCGGGGTTGCCCTTGCAGGCGCCGTCAGTGAACAGTTCTACGCTATCGACGCTTTCGCTCATGCCAATCTATCCAGAAAAATGCCTGGCCTCGCCGATCACGGATCGACAACGGCCCGGGCCGGGACACACCCGGCCACAATAAAAGAAGGTTTACGGTTCGATGCGGCGACGATTGACCTTGGCCATCGGCAACGGAATCAGCTTGCCCATCGGCTCGCGGCGTTCCTGGCGCACCGGACGCAGGCCGACCACGATCTTGCGCGCGACCAACAGATAGAAACCGCCGCCCGCCAGTTGCCAGTCGCCGGCCTTGCGTTCCCAGCCGGCCAGACGGGCCTGCCACTTGGGTGACGCGAGCGGCGGACGATAGCACCCGAAGCGGCGTTTCTCCAGCGCGAAGCCCAGCAGATTGAGCCAGTCGGCGACCCGCGACGGCGAGATGCAGCGCGCCTGATGCAACGCATCGTGAGCGAACACATGGCGCAGACCCCAGGTGCTCCAGGGATTGATGCCGACAATCAGCAGATGCCCGCCGGGGCGCACGCTGCTCGCCGCTTCACGCAGCAGGCCGTGGGGCGACAGGCAGAAATCCAGACCGTGCTGCAACACCACCACGTCGGCGGCGTGCTCGCTCAACGGCCAGGCCTGCTCTTCGCAGACGATCTCGACGCCGGGCAATGGCGCACCGAGCCGCACGTTACGCTGCACCTGCGGCGCCGACGGCGGTGTTTCCGCAGAAGGGCCGTAATGCACCAGATAGCCGCCAAAGAACCGGCCGAGCTCGTCTTCGAGCATGCGTCGCTCTTCGTCCAGCAGAAATTGCCCGAGGGGACCGGACAGCCATTCACGGGCCGCCCCGATCAGGGCCAGCCAGTCAGGATCGGCCTGAGCGAACGCTTTATCGATCATTGCATTCTCCAACACGCCAGGAACCTCTAAGATGCGCCAATGTTACCCGCTTGGCGAATCCGAAGATGATACAGATCAGTGCCCTGCCCGCCTTCACCGACAACTACATCTGGTTGTTACAGGATCATGCCACCCAGCGTTGCGCCGTGGTCGATCCGGGAGATGCCGCCCCCGTGCAGGCGTGGCTCGCCGCGCATCCGGGCTGGGTGCTGGGCGATATTCTGATCACTCATCATCACCATGATCATGTCGGCGGTGTCGAGACGCTTAAAAAGGCTACCGGCGCGACTGTCTACGGTCCGGCCAGCGAAAGCATTCCGGGGCGGGATGTGGCGCTCAAGGATAACGACCAGGTTCGCGTGCTTGGCTGGGATTTCGATGTCTACGCCGTTCCCGGCCACACCCTGGGGCACATCGCCTATTACCACCACGGCCTGCTGTTCTGCGGCGACACCCTGTTCGCCGCCGGTTGCGGCCGGTTGTTCGAAGGCACGCCGGAGCAGATGCACTATTCCCTCGGTCGTCTGGCAGCCCTGCCGGAAGACACGCTGGTCTACTGCACCCACGAATACACCCTGAGCAACCTGAAGTTCGCCGCTGCCGTGGAGCCGGGCAACCCGGACATTGCCGCCCGTCTGGAAAAAGTCAGCCAGCAACGGCAGAACGGGGTCATGACCCTGCCCTCGACCATTGCCCTGGAAAAGCTCACAAACCCGTTTCTGCGTACCAGTGAAACATTAGTTACACAAAAAGTGGACGAACGGAATGGCGCTCAAAACCGGGCGCCGAGTGAGGTTTTTGCGGCTCTGCGGGCTTGGAAAGATAAGTTCTAAGGCGTTCACCACTTGGTACAAAAACGCTGAATGGTTGACCGCAGGGGGTGCGCTTTCTAGAATCGCCCGACATTTTTGCCCGGAACTTACTTCCAGCCAATGTCGTCATCCATACGTAAGTCCGTCAATTCAGACGCATTGACCCGCCTGGCGCAAGCCATCGCGGTGGCTGTGTCCGCCACGCTGGCGGGCTGTTCCAGCCATGCTCCGCAGACTGAAGCGACCCATACGCCGAACATTGCTGCGCGAGCCAAGCAGAAGCCGATCTGGTTGTCCGAGAAGCCCAGCCCGCAGGTGCCCCAGGACATCTGGGAACGCATGCGCGGTGGTTTTCAACTTCAGGAAGGCCTGGGCGTAAACCCGCGCATCGAGCAGCAGCGCCTGTGGTTCGCCAGTAACCCTTCCTTTCTCGAGAACGCCGGCGAGCGCGGCAGCCTCTACATTCATTACATCGTCGAGCGCCTCGAAGAACGCAACATGCCGCTGGAACTGGCCCTGCTGCCAGTGATTGAAAGTGCCTACAACCCGATGGCCTATTCCCGGGCCGACGCGGTGGGGCTCTGGCAATTCATCCCTTCCACCGGGCGTTACTACAACCTGCGCCAGACCCGTTTCTACGACGGCCGTCGCGACATCACCGCCTCGACCACGGCAGCGATGGATTACCTGACCCGCCTGCACGACATGTTCAACGGCGACTGGCTGCTGGCCCTGGCAGCCTACAATGCCGGCGAAGGCACGGTCAGCCGCGCCATCGAACGCAACGAGAAGCTCGGCCTGCCAACCGACTACTGGAACCTGCCGCTGCCGGCAGAAACCCAGGCCTACGTGCCGAAACTGCTGGCCCTGTCGCAAGTGGTGCTGTCGCCGGAAGCCTACGGGGTGAACCTCAACCCGATCGCCAACGAACCTTACTTCCAGGTCGTCGAAATCAACCAGCGCATGGACCTGTCCAAGGTCGCCGCCGTGGCCAACATCGACGAAGACGAGCTGTTCCAGCTCAACCCGGCGTTCAAGCAGCGCACCACCATCGACGGCCCGCAGCACCTGCTGGTGCCGACCTCGAAGGCGCAATTGCTGACCGCCAGCCTGCAGACCATGCGTCCTGAAGAACTGATCAGCCCTCGTTCGCTGAAGCCGGTCTTCGAAGGCGCCGACCCGACCGAAGTCGCGAAGCTCAAGCGTGCGTACCGGGTCAAGCGCGGCGACAACCTCGGCTCCATCGCCAAGGCCAACAAGGTCGACGTCAAGGACCTGCAACGCTGGAACAAGCTGACCGGCAAGAACCTCAAGGTCGGCCAGACCCTGGTCATGCAGGACACCAGCAAACGCACCCCGGCCGGCAAGACCGGCGGGCGCATCAACACCGTGATCGCGGCCAACAGCAAGACCAAAGCCAAGGACGACAGCAAGCAGCAGACCCAGTACAAGGTCCAGCGCGGCGACACGCTGTATGTTGTTGCCAAGCGTTTCAACGTCGAGATGCAGCATCTCAAGCGCTGGAACCCGGGCGCCGGCAAGGCGCTCAAGCCTGGGCAGATGCTCACGGTCTACCAGCCGCACTGACAAAGAGCCCCTGAATTTCAGGGGCTTTTTTTTGCCTGTCATTTTTTGCTGTCGATGCAGGCGACTCCCACAATTAACCGCGCATTAAGCCCCTGTCTTTTTCCTGTCCATACAAGCTGTTACTGTACGGCCCACAAAGCCCAAGCCGCCTGGATCGGATCTGACTTGAAGCGTCCCCTCCTCCTGCTCCTGATCAGCCTGGCCTTGAGCTCCCCCGTCAGCGCCACGATCACCGAAAGTCACGGTTATGCGCAGTTCGGCACGCTCAAGTACCCGGCCAGATTTACCCACTTCGACTGGGTCAACCCGCAAGCGCCCAAGGGCGGTACGTTGCGGGTGATGGCGTTTGGCACCTTCGATACGCTCAATCCTTACACCTTCAAGGGCACCAGCCCGGTCACCACCCCGAATTTCCTGCAGTACGGCATCAACGAGCTGAACGAGCCGCTGATGGTCGGCACCGGTCAGTATTCGCCATCCGGCGATGAGCCGGCCTCCAGCTATGGCCTGATCGCGCAATCGGTGGAATACAGCGAAGACCGCAGCTGGGTGGTGTTCAACCTGCGCCCGGAAGCGCGTTTCCACGATGGCACACCGATTACCGCCTACGACGTGGCGTTCTCCTACCGGACGCTGCTCAAGGAAGGTCATCCGCTGTACCGCACGGCGCTTCAGGAAGTGTCGCGGGTCGACATCCTCAACCCGCAGCGCATTCGCTTCATCATGAAGCGCTCGGGCAATCCGTTGCTGATCCTGCGCCTGGGCGAGTTGCCAGTGCTGCCCCAGCATTACTGGAAGAGCCGCGACTTCAAGGCCACCACCTTCGAGCCGCCGCTGGGCAGCGGGCCTTATCGCATCACTTCGGTGACGCCTGGGCGGCAGTTGATTTTCGAACGGGTCAAGGATTACTGGGGCAAGGACTTGCCGGTCAATCGCGGCAAGTACAACTTCGATCGCATGGAAGTCGAGTTCTATCGCGACAGCGATGTGGCCTTCGAAGCCTTCAAGGCGGGCGAGTTCGACATCTATATCGAGCATCAGGCGAAGAACTGGGCCAATGGCTACACCTTCCCGGCCGTGCGCCGTGGCGACGTGATCAAGGCGCAGATCCCGCACCGGATCCCGACCCAGAGCCAAGGCCTGTTCATGAACACCCGACGAGCCACCTTCTCGGACGTCAAGACCCGCGAAGCCCTGGGCCTGATGTTCGACTTCGAGTGGACCAACCGCGCGTTGTTCAGCGACGCCTACCAGCGCACCACCAGTTACTACCCGAACAGCGAGTTCAGCGCCAGCGGCCTGCCCGTCGGTCACGAATGGCTGATGCTCAAGCCCTACAAGGATCAACTGCCGGCCCGGCTGTTCACCGAGCCGTTCACGCTGCCAAAGACTGACGGACGCGGCATTCCCCGGGAAACCATGCGCAAGGCCCTCGCGCTGCTGGCCGAGGCCGGCTGGAAGCTCAATGGCCAGCGCCTGCAGAACACTTCCGGCCAACCGCTGAGTTTTGAACTGCTGCTGGTCAACCCGAACCTTGAGCGGATCCTCCAGCCGTACATCGAGAACCTCAACAGCATCGGCATCGACGCGCGCCTGCGCACGGTGGATCGCGCCCAGTACAAACAGCGTCTGGATCAGTTCGACTTCGACATGATCCTCATGACCCTCAACCAGACCCTCAGCCCGGGGCTGGAACAGTGGCAGTACTTCCACTCCAGCCAGGTCGGGGTCAAGGGCAGCAAGAATTACGCGGGCATCGCCAACCCGGTGGTCGATCATCTGCTTGAGCAATTGCTCGCCGCCCGCACCCGCGACGAACAGGTCGCCGCCGGCAAGGCGCTGGACCGCGTGTTGCTCTGGCAGCACTACAGCATTCCCAACTGGTACCTCAATTATCACCGTCTGGCCTACCGCAACCGGTTCGCCTTCGTCACCACGCCGCCCTACACCCTGGGCCTGAGCGCGTGGTGGCTGAAATCTTCGGAGAAAGGTCAATGAACGCCGTTCGCACCCTGCTCGTGCAGGCTTGCGGCCTGTTGTTCGCCGGGCTGGCCTGCGCCGCCCCGCAACACGCCGTGACCCTGTACAACGAGCCGCCGAAATACCCCGCCGACTTCAAGCATTTCGATTACGTCGACCCCAATGCGCCCAAGGGCGGGGTTTTCCGTCAGGCCGGTTTCGGCGGCTTCGACAGCCTCAACCCGTTCATCAGCAAAGGCGTGCCGGCGGACGATGTCGGGCAGATCTACGACACCCTGACCCGGCACAGCCTCGACGAGCCGTTCACCGAATACGGTCTGATCGCCGGCAAGATCGAAAAAGCCCCGGACAACAGCTGGGTGCGTTTCTACCTGCGCCCCGAAGCGCGCTTCCATGACGGCCATCCGGTGCGTGCCGAGGACGTGGTGTTCAGCTTCGAGACCCTGACGAAAGAAGGCTCGCCGATGTTTCGCGGTTACTACAGCGACGTCGAAGAGGCCGTCGCCGAAGACCCGCTGACGGTGCTGTTCAAGTTCAAGCACAACAACAATCGCGAGCTGCCGCTGATCCTCGGCCAGTTGCCGGTACTGCCGAAACACTGGTGGGCCAGTCGCGATTTCAACAAGGGCAATCTGGAAATCCCGCTGGGCAGCGGCCCGTACAGGGTCGCCGAAGTGAAAGCTGGCCGCTCGGTACGTTACGAGCGGGTCAAGGATTACTGGGGCAAGGACCTGCCGGTCAATCGCGGTTTCTACAATTTCGACGTGATGACCACCGACTACTTCCGCGACAACACCGTCGCCCTGGAAGCGCTGAAGGCCGGCCAGTTCGACTACTGGCTGGAAATGACCGCGAAGAACTGGGCCAACGCCTACAACATCCCCGCCGTCACCGAAGGCCGGCTGGTCAAGGAACTGATCCCCAACGGTAATCCGACCGGCATGCAGGGGTTCGTCTTCAACCTGCGCCGTCCGGTGTTCCAGGACGTTCGTGTGCGTCAGGCCCTGAGCCTGCTGCTCGACTTCGAATGGACCAACAAGCAGCTGTTCAACAGCGCCTACGTGCGCACCCGCAGTTATTTCGAAAACTCGGAAATGGCCGCCACCGGCCTGCCGGACGCCGATCAACTGGCGATCCTCGACCCGTTCCGCCGCCAGCTCCCGGCGCAGGTGTTCAGCGAAGCCTTCGAAAACCCCAAGACCGACGCCAGCGGCATGATCCGCCTGCAACAACGTGAGGCTTATCAACTGCTGCAAGAGGCCGGCTGGAAGATCGTCGACGACAAAATGGTCGACACCACCGGCAAACCGGTGGTCATCGAGTTCCTGCTGGCCCAGACCGAATTCGAGCGGGTGCTGCTGCCGTTCAAGCGCAACCTCGCCGACTTGGGCATCGATCTGGTGATCCGCCGCGTCGACGTCTCGCAATACGTCAACCGCGTGCGTTCTCGAGATTTCGACATGATCGTCGGCAGCTTCCCGCAATCCAACTCGCCGGGCAACGAGCAGCGCGAATTCTGGATGAGCGCCGCCGCCGACAAACCGAGCAGCCGCAACTCCATGGGCCTGAAAGACCCGATCGTCGATCATCTGGTCGAGAGCCTGATCAACGCCGACTCGCGCAAAAGCCTGGTGGCCCACGCCCGGGCGCTGGACCGCGTGCTGCAATGGGGTTACTACGTGATCCCCAACTGGCACATCAAGAGCTGGCGAGTGGCGTACTGGAACCACATAGGCCATCCGAAAGTCTCCCCCAAGTACGACATCGGCATTAATACCTGGTGGGTCAAGCCCGACACGAAACCTGCGGTAGAAGTGCAAACCCAACTGCAAGCCGACCCTGTGGGCACGGAGTAATCAGATGCTGGCGTACATTTTTCGGCGACTGTTGCTGATCATCCCGACCCTGTTCGGCATTCTGCTGATCAACTTCGTGATCATCCAGGCCGCGCCCGGCGGGCCGGTGGAGCAGATGATCGCCAAGCTCGAAGGCTTCGAAGGCGCCACCAGCCGCATCGCCGGCGGCGGTGCCGAAGTGTCGGTGGCCGGCTCGGCCTATCGCGGCGCGCAAGGTCTGGACCCGGCGCTGATCAAGGAAATCGAGCACATGTACGGTTTCGACAAGTCGGCGCCGGAACGGCTGTGGATCATGGTCAAGAACTATGCGCGGCTGGACTTCGGCGACAGTTTCTTCCGCGACGCCAAGGTCATCGACCTGATCAAGGAGAAGATGCCGGTGTCGATCTCGCTGGGGTTGTGGAGCACGCTGATCATGTACCTGGTATCGATCCCGCTGGGGATCGCCAAGGCCACGCGGCACGGCAGTCACTTCGACGTCTGGACCAGTTCGGCGATCATCGTCGGTTATGCGATCCCGGCGTTCCTGTTCGCGATTCTGCTGATCGTGGTGTTTGCCGGCGGCAGTTATCTGGACTGGTTCCCGCTACGAGGGCTGACGTCGAACAACTTCGATGAGCTGAGCCTGGGCGGCAAGGTCCTCGACTACTTCTGGCACCTGGCGCTGCCGGTGACGGCATTGGTGATCGGCAACTTCGCGACCATGACCCTGCTGACCAAGAACAGCTTTCTCGACGAGATCAACAAACAATACGTAGTCACCGCCAAAGCCAAGGGCCTGACCCGCCATCGCGTGCTCTACGGCCATGTATTCCGCAACGCGATGCTGCTGGTGATCGCCGGGTTCCCGTCGGCGTTCATTGGCATCTTCTTCACCGGCTCGCTGCTGGTGGAAGTGATCTTCTCCCTCGACGGCCTCGGCCTGATGAGTTTCGAAGCGGCGATCAACCGCGATTACCCGGTGGTGTTCGGCACCCTGTTCATCTTCACCCTGCTGGGGCTGGTGGTGAAACTGATCGGCGACCTCACCTACACCCTGGTCGATCCGCGCATCGACTTCGCCAGCCGGGAGCATTGAGATGAATCTGTCCCCGCTCAACCGCCGGCGCTTCGAACTGTTCAAGGCCAACAAGCGTGGCTGGTGGTCGCTGTGGCTGTTCCTGATCCTGTTCGGCCTGAGCCTCGGCGCCGAACTGATCGCCAACGACAAGCCGCTGGTGGTGCACTACGACAACAACTGGTACTTCCCGGCGATCAAGCGTTACCCGGAAACCACCTTCGGCGGCGAGTTCCCGCTGGAAGCCAACTACAAGAGCCCGTACATCCAGGAACTGCTCAAGGCCAAGGACGCGTGGGTGTTGTGGGCGCCGATTCCGTTCAGCTACCAGAGCATCAACTATGACCTTAAAGTCCCGGCCCCTGCCCCGCCCTCGACGGTGAACCTGCTGGGCACCGACGATCAGGGCCGCGATGTGCTGGCGCGGGTGATCTACGGCTTCCGTATCTCCGTGCTGTTCGCCCTGACCCTGACCGTGCTCAGCTCGATCATCGGCGTGATCGCCGGCGCGCTGCAGGGCTTCTATGGCGGCTGGGTCGACCTGGCCGGCCAGCGCTTTCTGGAGATCTGGTCGGGTTTGCCGGTGCTGTACCTGCTGATCATTCTCGCCAGTTTCGTCCAGCCGAATTTCTGGTGGCTGCTGGGGATCATGCTGCTGTTCTCGTGGATGAGCCTTGTGGACGTGGTGCGCGCCGAGTTCCTGCGCGGGCGCAACCTCGAATACGTACGCGCGGCACGGGCGCTGGGCATGCAGAACGGCGCGATCATGTTCCGCCACATCCTGCCCAACGCCATGGTCTCGACCATGACCTTCATGCCGTTCATCCTGACCGGCGCCATCGGCACCCTCACCGCACTGGACTTCCTCGGCTTCGGCTTGCCGGCCGGCAGTCCGTCGCTGGGTGAGCTGGTGGCCCAGGGCAAATCCAACCTGCAGGCGCCGTGGCTGGGCATGAGCGCGTTTGCGGTGCTGGCGCTGATGTTGAGTTTGCTGGTGTTTATCGGCGAGTCCGCTCGCGATGCCTTCGACCCGAGGAAGTGAAATGAATCAGGACAATCTGATCGAAATCCGCGACCTCGCCGTCGAATTCGGCACGGGGGATCGCGCCCATCGGGTGGTCGAGGGCATCAGCTTCGACATCAAGCGTGGCGAGACTCTGGCGCTGGTGGGCGAATCCGGCTCGGGCAAGTCGGTGACGGCGCACTCGATCCTGCGCCTGCTGCCCTACCCGCTGGCCCGCCATCCGGCCGGCAGCATCACTTATTCCGGGCAGAACCTGCTGGAACTGAGCGAAAAGACCATCCGTCACATCCGTGGCAACCGGATCGCGATGATCTTTCAGGAGCCGATGACCTCGCTCAACCCGCTGCACTCCATCGAAAAACAGATCAACGAGATCCTCGGCATCCATAAAGGCCTGACCGGCAAGGTCGCGACCAAGCGCACGCTGGAACTGCTGGAAATGGTCGGCATCCCCGAGCCGCACAAGCGGCTCAAGGCCCTGCCCCACGAGTTGTCCGGCGGCCAGCGCCAGAGGGTGATGATCGCCATGGCCCTGGCCAACGAGCCGGAACTGCTGATCGCCGACGAGCCGACCACCGCGCTGGACGTGACCGTTCAGCTGAAAATCCTCGACCTGCTCAAGGAATTGCAGGCTCGATTGGGCATGGCGCTGCTCCTGATCAGTCACGATTTGAACCTGGTGCGAAGAATTGCGCATCGCGTATGTGTCATGCAGCGCGGTTGCATCGTCGAACAGGCATCGTGCGCAGAGCTGTTCCGTTCTCCGCAGCATCCGTACACTCGGGAGCTGCTGGCGGCGGAGCCCAGCGGAGGCCCGGCGAGCAATAAAATCGGCGCGCCGCTGTTGCAGGTCGAGGACTTGAAAGTCTGGTTCCCGATCAAGAAAGGCCTGCTCAAGCGCACGGTGGATCACGTCAAGGCAGTGGACGGCATCAATTTCAGCCTGCCTCAGGGTCAGACCCTGGGGATCGTGGGGGAAAGCGGTTCCGGCAAATCCACTCTGGGGCTGGCGATCTTGCGGTTGATCGGCAGCAAAGGCGCGATCCGTTTTGAAGGCAAGCAGCTAGACTGCCTGACGCAGAACGAGGTTCGCCCGTTGCGTCGGGAGATGCAGGTAGTGTTCCAGGACCCGTTTGGCAGCCTGAGCCCGCGGATGTGCGTGAGCGACATCGTTGGCGAAGGTTTGCGGATCCACAGGATGGGTACCGCCGCCGAGCAGGAAGCGGCGATCATTGCGGCATTGAAGGAGGTAGGTCTGGATCCGGAAACCCGGCACCGCTACCCCCACGAATTTTCCGGTGGGCAGCGGCAGCGTATCGCCATTGCCCGGGCTTTGGTGCTCAAACCGGCGCTGATCCTTCTGGACGAGCCGACTTCGGCGCTCGACCGGACGGTGCAGCGGCAAGTGGTGGAGCTGTTGCGTTCACTGCAAGCCAAGTACAACCTGACGTATTTGTTCATCAGCCATGATCTGGCTGTTGTGAAAGCGCTGAGCCACCAGTTGATGGTGGTCAAGCATGGCCAAGTGGTCGAACAGGGAGACGCGCAAAGTATCTTTGCCGCCCCCCAACATCCGTATACACAGCAGTTGCTGGAAGCCGCTTTTCTGGCACCAGCCACTGCGCAATAACCTGAAAGAGGAGCAACACATGGGTTTTCTCGCCGGTAAGCGCGTACTGATCGTCGGTGTCGCCAGCAAGCTGTCCATCGCATCCGGCATCGCTGCCGCCATGCATCGCGAGGGCGCTGAGCTTGCCTTCACTTATCAGAACGAAAAACTGAAAGGTCGTGTTGAAGAGTTCGCACAGGGCTGGGGTTCGAGCCCTGAGCTGTGCTTCCCGTGCGACGTGGCCAGCGATGCGGAAATCGCCAAGGTCTTCGAAGAACTGAGCAAGAAGTGGGACGGCCTGGACTGCATCGTGCACTCCGTAGGCTTCGCACCGGGCGACCAGCTGGACGGCGACTTCACCGAAGTCACCACCCGTGAAGGCTACCGCATCTCCCACGACATCAGCGCCTACAGCTTCGTCGCCCTGGCCAAGGCCGGTCGCGAAATGATGAAGGGCCGCAACGGCAGCCTGCTGACCCTGTCCTACCTGGGCGCCGAGCGCACCATGCCGAACTACAACGTCATGGGCATGGCCAAGGCTTCGCTGGAAGCCGGCGTACGCTACCTGGCCGGATCCCTGGGCCCGGAAGGCACCCGCGTCAACTGCGTATCGGCCGGCCCGATCCGCACCCTGGCCGCTTCCGGCATCAAGAGCTTCCGCAAGATGCTGGCCGCCAACGAAGCGCAGACCCCTCTGCGTCGCAACGTCACCATCGAAGAAGTCGGCAACGTCGGCGCCTTCCTGTGCTCGGACCTGGCGTCCGGCATCAGCGGTGAAATCACCTACGTGGACGGCGGCTTCAACACCACCGCCATGGGCAACATCGAAGAGTAATCTTCGTTATCACAAGGATCCGGCTGATTCAGACCGTGTGAAAAACACACGAGTGACGGCCTAAGCAAACGCCCCGTCTTGTTCGGGGCGTTTGCTTTTGTGCGAGTGAAAGACAGAAAAAAGCTTATTAGCCCATCAATACCTTCATTTGACGTGCCCCAAGTACGCTAATCGCTCGTTGCATGGTGCTCATCGGCAATACTGCTAACCCTCCTGCCCTGAAGTCCTCTCAGTTTACTGTGGGCGCCAAACCAGTTTCGGAAATGACCCGCGCCATCTCCACCACGAAACGTGCAGTGATCGTCTGTGGACGTGTTATAGCACTGCCGACCACCACAGTATCAGCTCCTGCCGCCAGCGCGGCGGCGGCCTGCTCGGGCGTGGTGATACCACCTTCGGCCCAGAGTGGGCACGTGACGGCCTTACGCAGTGCACGCAGATGGGCAAACGCCTGCGCCGGCAGGTGCTGCCCGATGGTCCCCTCGGTATGACCGTAAAAGGCGCTGGAAACGCAGTCGAATCCGAGGCATTCGGCCAGTCGGGCTTCCTCGACGGTAGCGACATCGGCCATCAGCCGTACATGTGGATAGCGCAGACGGATGCAGGTGACGAACTCGGTCAGGGTTTCGCCACCAGGACGGAGACCTAAGGTCGCTTCTACACCGATCATGTCCGGCCCAACTGCCATCAATTCGTCCACTTCGCGCATTGTTGCAGTCAGCGTAACCACAGAATCAGCGTAGACCCGGTTGATTACGCCGATGATCGGCAGGTCCACACTGGCACGGATCGCCGCGATGTCTGTTCCACCATTGGCCAGGATGGCCGAGGCGCCCCCCATGCGGGCAGCCTGCGCCATCCGGCACATCACCGCGCTACCATGCAGCGGCTCGTCCTCCAGCGCCTGACAGGAGACTACCAGCCTGCCCTTCAAGCGGGAAAACCAGTTTGATGTCTCCACTTCAAGCTCCCGGCCACACGGATATCAAGTCCGACAATGGCACCTCGATCCGACGGTCCCGTCTATCCTGCAACCACTGCTCGATGTCGAACAACCACCAGCTCATGATTGATAGTTCGTAGAAGCGGCGCGGCCCTTCCCCATGGAACTGCTCGGTCGGCAGCATCCATTGTCGCCTTGCCAAAACATCAGGAAAGTTCCGTTCGTAGTAATGCCGATGGACCTCTTCGACTTCGGCTCCGACGATGACGCGACATTCACCGAAGAGTTGGCCACCGTCCAGTCCGATCGGCGACGCGTCCCCCAGGTCGCAGCGAAAAACGCTGGCGGATACGTCTGCGCGACTGGTGATATTGAGTGAGTGCATCGCATCACGCGAGGAATACCAGATCACCTTCAATGGCTCAGCCTGGCAAACGTAGTTGACCGTCGATGCCCATGGCTCGCCCCGCGGCGTTACCGTGGCCAGGGTCATGAAGCGTGCGCTACTCAGCAGCATTCGACTTCGTTGTGACAGCGAAGAAAGCTCGGTCATGTCTCCCCCTGTCCTGTCGACGAACGGTGGATGTGCTCGGGCGACGAGCTTCGATCAGAGACAGGCGGAAGCGGCGCGTCGTTGAGCAGACTCGCCTCGATAATTTCCCACCACAGATCTTGCTCTACTCGGCGCTTTTCCCAGTCCGGATCCTGCGAGCGACGATGAACCTCCTGGCGATAGGCGCCCCACGCTGCCTCGTCCGCGAAGGAGACTGAATGCTCCACTGCATGGACGTCGGTACCTATCGTTCTGACCAGCCAGCGCGGATCGTGGGTCATGTGAAGACTGTCGTAGAACCAGTCTTCCCTTTCTCGCACCCATTTCCAGAACGCCTTGAGATCGCTGCGTGCTTTGGCCGTTGGGCGCATGACGTAGACTAAATACAACATGGCTTTCTCCTTGGTGAGTCACGAAAAGATAAGATTCCAATCCGGCGATAGCCGGCGCTTGAACGCGTCTCGGTGCTCCACTGCAAAGCATGTGTTATGTCGGGCGACGGACTCATGGGATGGTGGAGCTGAATCGGTCAGGAGCACGACTGCGGCCAGCGGATTTACTATCCCTCCGCGCAACGACTTTGCCTGTAACGACGAGGTCGACAGCTCGACCGTCTCGACGCCATGCGCAGCAGCCCAATCCAGCAATTCATAAAAGGACAGTACGAAATAACGGAAATCGTCGTCCGTTACCCTGTAGTCGGAACCGAAGTAGCGGTAGTGCAAAGTTTTGCCGAGCCGATAGAACACCGCCACCGCGATGACTTTGTCGCTGCGGTAGGCCACCGCCGCGATCGCCGCATCGAGCACGCCTGAACGCCGCTGTCCGTCAAACATGCGGCGCATCCACATTGCGCCCTGCTGGCTGCCGTATTTGGAGCGGTTCTGCGCGATCAGCCCGGAAGCGACCTGCTCCAGCTCGGGGTCGAACGTCCGCCATTCGACCCGACAGCCACGCTCAGCAAACACCGACAGTTCCTTGCGAGTGCGCCAGCGCGAACGCTTGTCGATCACCTCCATCGCTCCAGCCAACCCGCCGGGAGGAACCGCCAGCGACGCTTCCGCCGAATGCAGGATCACTCGCGCCTGGTCGTGCCACGCCGCCAACTCGAGCGCCTTGCCCAAAGGCATGTACGGAGCCAACACCCCTGCCAGACCACGCTTTTGCGCCAAATCGACCGACGCCTGCATTATCGAACGCAGGATTCGGTCACGACTGCTACCCAATGAGCAGGGAATCTCGTTGTGGGTAGAGCGGCGCGCACCAATCCAGAGAAACTCCCTTTGCCAAGGTCCGGCGAGGCCGGGGAAGTAATCGGACAGACAGAACAATCCCGGTTCGCGCTCACCGCTCCAAAGCGCACAACCGCCGGACAGGCCGTTAGGACCTTGCAAAGTCAGCAGTTCCGCCGGTCCGAGCGCGTGCTCAAGAGCAGAAAGCCAGCCATGGCAATGATAGAAATCGCGATCAGCCACCAAGGCGTCCCAAGCGTGACAATTGAGGGACGAGACGGACGGAACGATCACAGTGCGCAACCCGTCGTGAATGCGCGCGGTTCCAACGATGCTCATGATCTGTCAGCGCTGGCAGTTCATTATCGCCGCATGCGGCTTGAGCCAGTAATCCCGCATGAACCTATTGGACTCGTCGTCCTCTGGCTCATTCGGCAGTCCGGGCTGCACCCACTGCACGAGCTTGAAACCGGCACCCAGCATCGCGCGTTCGAGGGTGTCTTTACCCCAGTAAAATGCTCTCACGCTGGCATCGTATGGCGGCAAGATCAGATCCAGGCGGATCTTGCCGCCGTCAATGTCCGGTCCCTCAGGCGTCATTCTCAAGCCGTAAGGCTCGTAGTAGGCCGGGTTACGGTGATATTCGGGATGTATAGGCAAGGCGACCAGTTGCCCACCGGGACGCAGCACCCGCGCCATCGCCTCGCACATTTCCAGCAGCGCCTGCCTTGTATCGGCGTACGGAATCACATAGACGGCCAGTACTTTGTCGAACTTGGCCTCGTGACTGGCATCGAGACGGGATGTGTATTCAATACCGAGCTTGTCCTTTTCCTCCCGACGCTTGGCGTAATGCAACATACCGTCGGAAACGTCATAGCCAACCACACGACTGGCTCCAGCCTCCCTGAGCCAGCGCGAGTACATACCATTGCCGCAGCCGAAGTCCAGCACGTCCCGGTGGGTCACATTGCCCAGCAAGGCCAAAACGTTCGGGATTTCCATACAGCTGCGGAACGGCCAGTCCGCCATTTCTTCGTACAGACGAGGAAGCTCGTCGAACTGACTTTTCATGCACCTTCTCCTTGTGCCGTTAAGTAAGAGATTCGATGTCCTCCCCAGAAACGAACCGTTGCGTGTCGGCCATCCGAGAAAGATCTGTTTATTCGCGCCTTACTGTTGCGCTAACAGCCCCCTCAACGCACCTGTAAAAAATGACAGTTTTAATACCTTTACAGGCCATTTAGATGTCTTTACAGCCCTTGACCAACCAGACCACTGGCTAAAAGTCACTGACGACATCCCGTTCAGCGGCGCGTCAAGGCCTGCTTGTGCCAAGCACCACCTTGTTAAACTGTTGCGTTTGATGTTCGAGTTGCCTTGATCTTGTTATTGCGTCCATCTGGCCTGGTGACGTTGTATCGATGTTCGCCAAGTGAGCCTACACAGCCGTATCAAAAAGCAATTCAGCTAAAACCAAAGCTCTACCGGTAGCCGGAGTATCGTTGCGATGCTCCGGGATGAGGGCTTCGAGGCGGGACGCTTCAAGGTCAGAGATTTGATGAAGGAGCGGGGGTTGATCAGCAAGCAGCCTGAGCAGACGGGGAAGTTGCTCCGACAACTCGTCGATGGAGCGGCTGTTTTGTAGCCTGAATGCGGAGTGGGTGCCGACGGTGGGTTACATGACGAAGGCGCTGGCTGAGCAGAGCCTTGGCCGATACCTTATGCAGCGGTACAACTGAACACGGCCACATTTCTACAACGGTTTCGTGCCACCGGCGGTTGCTGAAAAAAAACTCGATTCTGTGTCCGCGAATTGTTGACCACTACTAACAACGCTTTAAAGCCTGCTTATGGGGATACATCGCCCCATCCGCATCCGCCAGCAGCTTGTCCACGGTTTCATGCCGTCGCGGGTCGTACTCGATCTGCCCGACACTGAAGCGAATCGCGTAACCCCGATGCAACGTGGCATTGCGCTCTTCGAGAATTTCCTTGAGCCGTGCCATGATTCTGGTGGTTTCCACATGACTTGAGCCCGTCAGCAGCGCCACGAATTCATCGCCGCCCAGACGCCCGACCACGTCGCTCTCGCGAAAGGCAATGCGCAACACATCGGCGAAGGTCTTTAGCGCGCTGTCGCCCTCGGCATGCCCGTAAAGGTCGTTGATCTGCTTGAAGTCGTTGAGGTCGAAAAACAGCAGCGTCGCCGGTTTTTCCAGGCGTGCGCAGGCGTCCAGCGCATGTTGGGCCAGCATCTTGAAGCCCCGGCGGTTGGACAGCAGCGTCAGCTCGTCCATGCTCGCCATCTGCACGGCCATCAGTTCCTGCTCGGCCATGCCCGCCAGATCGCGCAACAAGGCGCGCTCTTCATCGTCAAGATCACGGGGTCTGGTGTCGATCAGGCACAAGGTGCCCATCTTGTTGCCGTCGGGCACGGTCAGCGGGTAACCGGCATAGAAACGGATCTTCGGCTCCCCGGTCACCAACGGATTGTCGTGAAAACGCTCGTCCTCGCGGGCATCGGGCACCAGCAGCAGTTCATCCTTGAGAATCGCGTGGCCGCAGAACGAAACAGAACGTGGCGTTTCGGTAGTGTCCAGCCCCACGCAGGACTTGAACCATTGCCGCTCCTTGTCCACCAGCGTGACCAGCGCGATCGGTACGTTGAACAGGCGCCTGGCCAGACGTGTCAGGCGGTCGAAACGCTCTTCGGGGGCGGTATCGAGAAGATTCAATCCATGCAACGCCTGTATGCGTGCCGCTTCATTAACGGGTTTGCCTGGAACCAGCATCAGTGCACTCCATTGTCATCAGTGGTCTTTAGCGTAGACCGATTCGGCGATGACTCAAATGCTCATCCGCCGGCCACCGGGCATGGCCCTCCGGCATCCGCCCAAAGCTTGAATTGACTGACGAAGATGTCGTGGGGCACCGGCACCGGTTGCCGCCCTGCTCCTGGATTCCAGCCCCAGAGCACCAGTTTGTCCTCGCTGACGTGCTTGATCAGCGCGGCGAAGTCCCGGTCGCCGTTGCTGCTGCGGTCCTTGATCATCGCGCACAAGCGATCCGGCGGCAGACCGATCCAGGCCATCTTGTGCGAGGCCGGCGGCAGGCTCCAGTGCGGCGCACCCGGTGGTGCGTGGGGGCCGTAACTGGCCGGCGGATTGGTTTCGGCGTGGCAGGTGGCGCAGGGCAAACCGGCGGCTCCCTTGCCGTCCATGCCGCGCACCACGTTCATCGCGTGGGGCGTGCCGGCGTCGAACTGCAACGGTGAATCGCCGGGAATGTGGCAGTTCTGACAACGCGGGCTCTGGAACACTTTCTGCACCGTGCCAAAAGCCTTCAGGGCTTCCTGATCGTCAGCGAACAGGTCCGACGCATAACCGCCCAGACCGACCAGAATCACCGTGCCCAACAACAGATGTCGTTTCATCTCACACCCCCGACAGTTGCAGCGGCAATTCCCGCAGGCGCTGCCCGGTCAGGGCGAACACCGCGTTGGCCACCGCCGGCGCGGTCGGCGGCACACCGGCCTCGCCGATGCCGCCGGGCTTGTCCGTGCTCGGCACGATATGCACCTCGACCACCGGCATCTCGTTCAGCCGAAGCACCTGATAGTCGTGATAGTTGGACTGCACGACCTGACCGTCCTTGAGTGTCAGCTTGCTGTGCAGCGCCATGCCCAGGCCGAAGGTGATGCACGATTCCATCTGCGCCGCGATGCTCTGCGGGTTGACCGCAATCCCGCAATCCACTGCGCACACCACCCGGTGCACGCGAATCTTCAGGTTGTCCTGCGATACCTCGGCCACCTGCGCCACATAACTGCCGAATGACTCGTGCACCGCCACGCCCAGCGCATGGCCGTCGGGCAGCGGCGCTTTCCAGTTGGCCTTCTCCACCGCCAGATTCAGCACGCCAAGGTGCCGGGCGTGATCCTTGAGCAACGTTCGCCGGTATTCCACCGGGTCCTTGCCCGCCGCCGTGGCCATTTCATCGATCAGCGACTCCATGACAAACGCGGTGTGGCTGTGGCCCACCGAACGCAACCACAGCACGTTGATCCCGGTGGCCGGCGAATGCAGATCGACCTGATGATCCGCCAGCCCCTTTATGTACGGACTGTCCGCCACGCCCTCGACCGAGGTCTGGTCGACGCCGTTCTTGACCATGGTTTTTTCCAGCATGGTGCCGGCCATGATCGACTGCCCGACCAGCACATGCTGCCACGCTTGCGGCATGCCGTCGGCGCCGAGGCCGATCCGCGCCTGATGCAGGAACATCGAGCGGTAATACCCGCCGCGAATGTCATCCTCCCGCGACCACACGGTTTTCACCGGCATCGCGGCAGCCTTCGCCACCTGCACCGCTTCGGCGACAAAATCCGAAGTCGGGTTGGCCCGGCGCCCGAAACCGCCGCCGAGAAATTCGGTATGGATTTCCACCTGCTCGGGTTTCAGTCCGGTGATCTTGCCGGCGATCATTTGGTCCAGCGTCTGAAACTGGGTACCGGTCCAGATCTCGCATTTGTCTGCGGTGATCTTCACCGTGCAGTTCAGCGGCTCCATCGGCGCATGAGCCAGATACGGCACGCTGTACTCGACATCGATTTTCTTCGCCGCTTTGCCAAAGCTGCCCTTGGCATCCCCGGCCTGACTGGCGGAAATGCCCGGTGTGGCGGCAAGTTTGCGGAAACTCTCCAGCAGTTTTTCGCTGCTCAGATCCGCGTGCGGCCCCAGATCCCAATCGACTTTCAATGCATCACGCCCCAGTTTTGCCGCCCAGTAATGATCGGCAATCACCGCCACGCCCGTGGGCACCTGCACCACTTTGCGCACGCCGGGAATGGCCAGCGCTTGCGCGCCTTCGAAGGACTTTACACTGGCGCCGAACACCGGGGCCCTCGCGACCATCGCCGTCATCAACCCGTCGAACTGCACGTCCATGCCGAACTTGGCACGGCCGGTGATTTTCTCCGGTGTATCGAGTCGTTTGGTGGGTTTGCCGATGACTTTCCAGTCCTTGGCTTCCTTGAAGGTGATCGACTTCGGATCCGGCACCGGCAGTTGTCCGGCGGCGTCCGCCAGTTCGCCGTAGGTGGCGCGGTTGTCGCCGGCAATCACCACGCCGGATTCGGTGCGGATCGTCGACGGCGCCACGTTGAAACGCTTGGCGGCCGCCTCGATCAACATCTGCCGCGCGGTGGCGCCCGCGAGCCGGTAACGGTCGAACTCCATCCAGGTCGAAGTCGAACCGCCGGTGATCTGCATCCCGCCAAACGCCGGCATGCCGTAATCGGCAGCCGAGGCCGGCGAGTGCTCGACGCGGATCTTCGACCAGTCGGCGTCGAGTTCTTCGGCAATCAGCATGGTCAGGCCGGTCCAGATGCCCTGGCCCATTTCCGAATGGCCGAGCAGCACGGTGACGCTGTTGTCCGGCGCAATCCGCAGGAACGCGTTCGGCGCGAAGGCCTTGCCTTCATTCTCCGCCGCCGAGGCAAAGCGGTTGCCACCGGGCACCACAAACGCCACGACGAGACCACCGCCAAGCACGGCACTGCCCTTGAGAAATCCGCGACGGGATACAGGACTGTTCATCACTCACCTCCCCTCGCTCAACCGATGTCGGCGGCACGTTTGACCGCCGCGCGGATTCTTGGATAGGTGCCGCAGCGGCAGATGTTGCCGGAGAGCGCCTGATCGATGTCGTCGTCGGTGGGTTTGGGGATTTTCGCCAGCAACGCGGCGGCGGACATGATCTGCCCGGACTGGCAGTAACCGCACTGCACCACGTCCAGTTCGGCCCAGGCTTGCTGCACCGGGTGCGAACCGTCGGTCGAGAGACCTTCGATGGTGAGGATTTTCTGGCCATGGGCGACGGCGGTGGCCGGCGTGATGCAGGAGCGCAACGGCGCGCCATCGACATGCACGGTGCACGCGCCACACTGGGCCATGCCACAACCGAACTTGGTGCCGGTCAGGTGCGCGACATCGCGCAGAACCCAGAGCAACGGCATGTCCGCGGGGACATCGAGCTCCTGATCCTTGCCATTGATGTTCAAGGTCAGCATCGGGGATTTCCTCAGACTCACGGTGTTCTGAAGGGGCGTTGCGACAGCATTCGATGCCGTGCACGCCTCGGCTTATCCCTTTCAGCTAAGCGCATTTTGCCCCGACGACCAGCCGCCGCGACCACCGGTCATGGCCGTGCTGTCAGCGGCACCGGCAGGTTGAGCACGATCTGGGCGTCCTTGATCACGTCCAGGCGCAGGATCCGCGTAGCCCCGAGGCCGTCGAGCAACTGGCTCAGGGGGCCGCCATTGCGATCCAGCTGCACATCGCGGGGAAACAGGCGTTGGGCAAAGGATAGTGTGTTGCTCTGCACCACGCTCTGGTGCCACAGGCCATCGACCTGATGAATCATGGTGGCGGTGTTCATGCGTGATTGCGGGGTGACGTTTTTCAGGGTCGGCAGCGGCGCTTTCAACACCAGGTCCGGCAGGCCCTTGGGCCCGTCGATGCGAGCACTGACGCTAGCGCCGATGTTCACGTTGATGTCGGCGCGCCACTTGGGCAGTTGATAGCCGTGCACGCCGCGCACCCGGGCGATTTCGGTGTTCACCGGCAGCGCCAGCACATGGGCGGTGAAGCTGCGCCGGCGCATGGCGTCCATCAGTTCAAGCGCATGGGAGCCACGGGCGCCGGGGCGACGCACGACAATCGCCACGGAGACTTCGTCGTACGGGTCGTTGTCGCAGACCGAGTAGGAGAAAAACGTCAGCGCCACCAGTCCGTAACCGGGAAGCGCCCGCAGCGGTTCAAGCGGCGCAGGCAAGGTGGCGCGCAAGCGGTCCAGCGGTGCGAGGAACAGCAACTGCACGCTGCCGGATCGGTAATAGAAGTTTGGTGCCCAGGTCGGCCCGACTCTGGACGCGACCTGCTGCTTGGGAATGCGCCGGAAGAAGTCGATGTTGCCGGCGGCCTTGTCCCGGGCCACTTCGTCGAGGTTGGGGTTCATGCGGAAACGGTCGTAGTAGCCGCCCTCCAGCACCTCGACCTTATGCGATCCGAATTCGACTTCTGTAAAGCGCTTGCTCATGTTCGCTGACCTTTCTCGATGAGTGGCCCGGCAGGTGGCCGGTCAGCGCCACTCTAAGGTTCAACCAGACTTTAAGGTCAAGCGCACAACGGCTATGGCCCACCATTCACGCCAGCGATGACCGTTCGGAACTTGCTTGACCTTAAAGCGCACTTCAGTCCTAGAGTTCATAGCGCTTGTCCTCACCCCTTCAGGTTTCCGTTCCGCATTTTCAGGAGTAGCGAACATGGGCTATGTCACAACGAAAGACGGCGTCGAAATCTTCTACAAGGACTGGGGGCCGAAAGACGCCCCGGTGATCCACTTCCACCACGGCTGGCCGCTGAGCTCGGACGATTGGGATGCGCAGATGCTGTTCTTCCTTGCTCAGGGCTTCCGGGTGGTGGCCCATGACCGACGGGGTCACGGTCGCTCGAGCCAGGTCTGGGACGGCCACGACATGGATCACTACGCCGATGATGTGGCGGCGGTGGTCAATCATCTGGGAACGCAGAAAGCCGTGCACGTTGGCCACTCCACCGGTGGCGGCGAGGTGATTCACTACATCGCCCGACATGGCGAAGATCGAGTCTCCAAAGCCGCGATCATCAGTGCCGTCCCGCCGCTGATGGTGAAAACCGAAAGCAATCCCGGCGGCCTGCCGAAGTCGGTGTTCGACGATCTTCAGGCCCAACTGGCAGCCAATCGTGCGCAGTTCTATCACGACGTGCCGGCCGGCCCGTTCTATGGCTACAACCGGCCGGGGGCCAAGCCTTCGGAGCCTGTCGTGCTCAACTGGTGGCGTCAGGGCATGATGGGCGGCGCCAAGGCGCACTATGACGGGATCGTCGCTTTCTCGCAGACCGACTTCACCGAGGATCTGAAAGGCATCTCGATCCCGGTGCTGGTGATGCACGGCGACGACGACCAGATCGTGCCGTACGAAAACGCCGGCGTACTCTCGGCGAAACTGCTGAAAAACAGCACGCTGAAGATTTATCCAGGCTTCCCTCACGGCATGCCGACCACCGAGGCGCCGACGATCAACGCTGATCTGCTGGCCTTTATTCGCGGCTGATTTTATTGGCCGGGGTCAGGCGCCATACCTGACCCCGGCTACTCTTCGGTTCTCCCCGCCCCCTCGCGATTACCCACATAGTGTCTGGCCAATGGAAACGCCGGCAGCCACGACTCGCGACGCACCGTCCACAGTTCATAAGTCGGCTGCAACCGATCGGGCGCATCCAGCGCGCCCAGACTGACCTCGATTTCATCGCCACTGCGACCGAACACCGATGAACCACAGCGCGGGCAGAAAAACCGCCCGGCGTAGTCCCGGGTTTCGCCCGTGATGGTCACCGCCTCCGCCGGAAAGATCGCCGCCGACGCAAACAGCGCGCCGTGATGTTTGCGGCAATCCAGACAATGGCAAACGCCAACCCGCCAGGGTCGGCCCGTCGTTTCGATCCGTACCGCGCCGCACAGACAACCGCCAGTCAGTCGATCCATGGCACACCTCCCGCAAATGGAATATCCGGTGAGTGAAAATAGCAGCGCACTGGGGGAACGCTTACAATCGTGGCCCATTACCACCATTCAGACAGACCTCTCTTTTCATGGCGCTCGACCCCCTTACGATGTTGACCATTTCCACCGCCCTGGCAGCGGCGGCCGCCCTTTACCTGGCGGTCGAATGGCGCAGCATCCGCGAATCCTCGTTGCTGTTCTGGAGCGCCGGTTTCGCCACCATCACCGTCGGCTCGAGCCTGGCCCTGCTGCGCGCCAACGGTTATCCATTGATCGGCATCTGGTTCGCCAACGGCTTGCTGGTCGTTGCGCACTGGCTGTTCCTGCTGGGCGTCGCGAGGTTTACCCAGCGGTCGCTATCACGAGCCTGGTACTTGATGTTCCTCGTGTGGCTGGGGTTGCTGCTGTTACCGGAAGATCCCTCGTGGTCGAAGATCATGCTGGTGGCCAACTCGCTGCTGGTGGCCGTGCTGATGCTGCGGGCCAGTCTGCTGCTGCGCCCTCACGGCAAATCATTGAGCATTGGCGCCGTGCAACTGCGTTATGTGCTGTTGATTCACGGGCTGTTTTATTTCGCCAAGGCGATTACGGCGGTACTCCCGGGCACGCTGATCGATCTGGCGTCGCTGCGCGGCGAGATCATTCAGATCTCTCTGGTCGAAGGCGCGATGGCGATCATGCTGATCGCGCTGTCGATGACCGGCACCGAGCGCTACCGCCGGGAAAAACAGATCGCCGAACTGGCCGCCCGGGATCCGCTGACCGCGTTGTACAACCGCCGCGCCCTCGAAGTCCGCGCGCCGCGCCTGCTCGGGGAAGTCTCCAGCGCCCGCCCCGGCGCCCTGCTGCTGATCGACATCGACAACTTCAAACTGATCAACGATCTGTATGGCCACACCGCCGGCGACCGCCTGCTGATTTCGCTCAGCGAGATGATCCGCTCGCAGTTGCCTCAGGACGCGCTGGCGGCAAGGCTGGGCGGAGATGAATTCGTCATGTTGCTGGGCGATGCTTCCCACGAACAGATCATGGTGCTGGGCAGCGAGCTGCGTGAGCAGTTTCAGCAGATGACTTCTCAGTCCTACGTCACCCCGGAAGCGGTAACGCTGAGCATCGGCGCCAAGGTCTTCGACCAGCCGCCGGCCAGCCTCGCGGCATTGATCGAACAGGGTGACAGCGCGCTCTACGAATCCAAGCGCGGCGGACGCAACCGGATTCGTCTGGCGGACTGCACCTGACCTATCCTTGCCTGCACCCGCATCCTCGGAGTTCGCCATGTCCTCGCCTGAGTCCACCCTCCTCCAGAGCTGGAGCCACAACGCTCAGGCCTGGACCGAAGCCATCCGCAGTGGCGCCATCGAGAGCCGCCAACAAGTCACCGATCAGTCGATTCTGTTGGCGGTGATGGGGCGCCAGCCGGAGCGTGTGCTCGATCTGGGATGCGGCGAGGGCTGGCTGTTGCGAGCACTGGCAGAACGGGGAATCGAAGCGGTTGGCGTGGACGGTGATGCGACGCTGGTCGAGGCAGCGCAAGCGGCGGGATCGTGTGCGGTGCACGTCGCCAGTTATGAAGATCTGGTGGAAGCGAAAGTCGACATCGGCTGCGATTACGACCTGATCTGCGCCAACTTCTCCCTGCTGCATCAGGACATCATCCCGTTGCTCGCCGCCATGAACGCCCTGCTCGTGCCCGGCGGCGCGCTGGTGATCCAGACACTGCATCCGTGGTCGGTGGCAGCGGGTGATTATCAGGATGGCTGGCGGGAAGAAACCTTCGACGGGTTCAAGGGCCAGTGGCAGCCGATGCCGTGGTATTTCCGCACCTTGTCCAGTTGGCTGAATGCGCTGGACATGGCCGGGTTTCAGTTGACCAGCCTGCGCGAGCCGCAGCATCCGCAAAGCCCCGTGCCGCAGTCGTTGTTGATGATTGCCGAGCGTCGCGGCTAAAGAATCTACAGCCTCGGTTTGAGCAGGATCCCGGTGTAATGCCGTAAAAACAGAGCAAACGCAGCGCACCAGAGCACCACGGACAGCCCGAGCCCCAGACTCGAAAACGGCACCAGCAACACCCGACAACCCGCCGCGATCAACACCAATGCAAACCCCAGCACCACGGCTTTCGGCGGCTGCAACAGCCGCCCGGTGTGGCCGAGGCTGACCCGCGCAATCATCGCCAGAATCAAGCCGCCGACACCGCCAACCGCCAGCGCATGGGTCGCCAGGCTTTGCTGGCCGATCAGCCCCAGATGCCACGCCGCCATGGCCCAGGTTGCCAATGCCATCCAGCCGTAAGCCAGGTACAAAGACCAGAGCAGCGGCACCCGCCACATCCCGCGATCATGCCAGCGGATCAGCCGCAGTATCTGCAAACTGCCGGTGAGCGCAAACAGCGCTGCCAGCCACAGCCGGGGTGAATCGTTGAGACCCGCCGCAAACGTGATCGCCGTCAGTAGACTGCCGATCAACAGCAACCGCGTGGGTAACGGATGGGCGGCCGGCGCCGGTGGACGGTTCAAGCCACGCTGGATGAAGAACGGAATCACCCGCCCGCCGATCACGGTCATCAGTGCTGCAATCAGCCACAGCGCACCCAGCACGCCTTGGCGTTGCAGGCCGGTGTCGTCGTTGAACAGGCCAATCAAAGTCAGCGCCTGACAACCCGCCATCAGCGCGAGTACCAGCACAATCGGGTAGTTATCGCGCTTGCCCGCAGCAATCAGATCCCGCGCCAGCATCACCGCCAGCAGCGGCAGAAAAATCCATTGCAGCGTGAGGAGCAATTCAACGGGCAACGGCATCCACCACGCCATACGCCCGAAAAGCCAGACCGAAACCAACGCAATCAACGCCCCGCCGCGCACGCCAGGAATCCCCGTCCAGTTGGGCACCGCCGTCAGCAGAAACCCGGCAACAATCGCCGCCGCGAAACCGAACGGCATTTCATGCCGGTGCCAGGCGAGCATGCCGCCCGCCGGTTGCAGGTCGAACCAGTGGCCGTAAAGCCACAGACCCCAGACCAGGATCGCCAGAGCGGCAAATCCGGCACCGGCCAGAAACAGCGGCCGAAAACCAAGGCTGAACACAGGTGCTGCGGCGAGTCTGCGCATCTCAGGCCACCGCCATGACAGGGAACCGGGCCAGTCGATATTGCGACAGCAACCGCATGACGTAACCGATCTTGATCAGCGTCGGGCCTACGATGGTCATCGCGTGCATCGCCACCAGCAGCGCAATCGGCATGTGGCCCTGATACAGATAAGCGCCGTAGATCCCGGCCAGCAACATGACAAGACCGGCGACGAGCACTTTGCTCGACAGGTGCAGAACGTTCAGCGGACTCTCGAAGAAAGTGAACATGTTTTCGTACTCCTGAGCGGGTCGGTTTGTACGCAAGACACTTCAACTTGCGTGCCAGATTTTTAGCCCAGCAATATCAGCCAGTTGCGAAAATACGAGTCAATTTGACACAAACACAAAAGAGTCATTTTGACAAACAACAAAGTCAATACGACTACATTACATCCTCATTGCATCCAACCATCGATCCGCGGCACCGCCAGCCGGGCACAGACTGGCTAAGCTCTTAATCCAGCGTGTCCAACCTGCCGAGGATGACTGCCATGCAACGCTTTCAAAAACTGACGCCCTGCCTGTGGTTCGACGATCAGGCCGAGGCGGCGGCGAAGTTTTACTGCTCGATCTTCGACCACTCGAAAATCACCGCCCTCACCCACTACGGCAAGGCCGGCCAGGAATTTCACGGTCGCCCGGAAGGCTCGGTGATGACCGTCAGTTTCGAACTCGACGGCCACACCTTCACCGGCCTCAATGGCGGGCCGGTGTTCAAGTTCAATGAGGCGATTTCGTTTCAGGTCAACTGCCAGAACCAGGAAGAAGTCGACCATTTCTGGGGCAACCTGTCTGCTGGCGGTCCAGTGGAAGCGCAACAGTGCGGCTGGCTCAAGGACAAGTTCGGCGTGTCGTGGCAGATCGTGCCGGTGGCGTTCATGCACATGATGACCGACGCCGACCAGACCAAGGCCCAACGGGCGATGCAGGCCATGCTCGGGATGAAAAAACTCGACATCGCCGAACTCGAGCGAGCCTTCGCCGGCCAGAGCTAATACACTCGGGTACTGGCCTGCCGAGAACCACAACGATGAAACACGCTGCCGCCAAAAACCCCGAACAAGCCCCGCGCTTCTGGCGCGACGATGCCCTGCCCTTCATCGAAGCCCGGGCCATCGCCGACGGGCGTGAGGTCTGCTATTCACGGCATTCCCACGCGCACTTTTCCATCGGTGCGATCACCGCCGGGCGCAGCACTTATGTGCATGAGCAATCCTCGTTCGAAGTGACGGCCGGCACGGTGGTGCTGATGAATCCGGGGGACGTGCACGCGTGCAACCCGATCGACGATCAGCCGTGGTCGTATCTGATGCTGTATGTGGAAACACCGTGGCTGACGGATCTGCAGCATCAGTTGGGCTTTAGTGCGGAGCTTGAGTTTCGGCGGTTTTCCGATACCCATTTGAATGATGCTCGTCTGTTTCGCGATTTGAATGCGTTGTACGGCGTGTTGGTCAACGAGCAGCAAGACGTGCTGCACAAACAGAGCGCAGCGGTGGAGTTTTTCAGCGAGCTGCAACTGCGCCTGGACCCCATCGAACAGCCACTGCGCGAACCGAACTTCAAACTCGAACGCGCCGCCGACTTCATCCGCCGGCACTGCACCGAGCTGCTCAGCCTCGACGACATCTGCGCGGCTGCCGAGCTGTCACCGTCCTATCTGATCCGCGCCTTCAAACAGCACTTCGGCATGACGCCCCACGCGTTTCTGGTCAACCAGCGTATTCAGTTTGCCCGTGAGTGTTTGCGTCGCGGGCATTTGATTGCGGATGTGGCACTGGAGGCGGGGTTTGCTGACCAGGCGCATTTTCAGCGGGCGTTCAAGCAGCATCTGGCGGCGACACCGGGGCAGTATCGGGGGTGAAAGCAAATACGGCCCGCGTTGCTGCGGGCCGTGAGGGGAGCGGGCGGAGTCATTGGGCATGACTTTGCTGCAGGTGAAGAAATGCGTTTTCTCCCCCTTTCCCTTTACGCCAAATAAAATCCTATGCCGTTATTGGGAAATTCCGCAGTTTGAGAGTAATAGGAAAAGGTTCCATATTGAGCGTTGTAACCTTGCGCGGAATTGCCATTCGCCGGTCCCGTCCAAGCGAGGTATTGGGTCGGCAGGGGTTGTGGGGGCCAATTAAATACTGGTGGGTTGTAACATCCGAGTGCAGCTTGAATTTGCGGCGTCATTGAGATCGCGTTGTAATTAGGCAGAGCTTGTAAATACAAGGGATAGTTCATACCTACATAGTGGAATATGGCGACGTTATAGATATTTGAAACCACCACCTGATAGCTGACTGCCGAGCCGCTTTGATCCCTGATAGTAATTGTGGCGATCCCGTTGTGCATTCCTTCGACTTTGCCCTGTGCATTTACTTGGGCGATATGACTTGGAAATGCCTCATAAGTGTAGGGACTAACCCCCCCACTAGGGAGACGTGTAGCCGTGTTGCCTGGAGCATCTCGCACATTGTGAGCCCGGATATGGCCACCTCGAACCATCACCCCATTAAGATGGAGTACCGAGGTATCGACGCTCAGTGCCTGGATCACAGTCAGCGTTCTCGGCGGCGTCGATACAGGACCCGAATCATAGTTGCCTTCAATCTCATAACTACGACGTCCCGGTACTTGAGTGGCCGTGTTGCAGACCCAGTCGCCGTTTCCGTCAACACCGATCAGCCCCGGTTGCCGAACACCGTCAATACGTAGATAACAGGTCGAATTCGCCCTGGCTTTGCCACTCATGGCAAACAACGTCTCGGCGGTGCTGGTGCCCTCAGGAATTTCTTTCCCGCTGACCAAACCCTTGATCGAATCAATCGTTAGCGTCTCGGCCGCACCCACGGTCAAGCCCCATTGGTCGAAGGGTGCCGAACTCGAGTTCGCACGCAAGCCAAAGGTGTGCACCCCGTCAAGCATGTTCAGCTCCTGATGGAGGTAGCGGCCGCTCTGGTTGAACACGCTGCCGGGTGGCGTCAGAACCTTAAGGGTGCCGCCATGGGTGTCGGTTATTTCCAGCGGATCTCCGGGCGGCCCGTCAGCTCCGATCTCAATGCCTTTGGATTGCGTAATATCGGGGTTATTCAGCGGGGTCCCGCCCGGGTGCGTGGTAAAAAAAGAGAAAACCGGATTCTGGGTGCTCATGGCAAACGCTCCTTCGTGATGTCGAATGACGCGGCAGTGGCCTCAGCCATCGAACGCCTTTCGTCTGGAGCATCGCTACTGTCAACTCTGACAGTAGCGACAGGTGGTCATGCTTGATTCGCTCACATCCCACATGAAAACAGTCCGCATGCAGACCGTTTCTTGTTCAACGCATCAAACAGCCGTATCCGCCGCCACCTCCAGATTATCCAGCACCCGATTCACCGCCAGTTCCGCCAGCATGATCAGTTGCCCGATGCCCAGCAGCACATGCCGCTGCGGCGCATCGATCATCCCGGCGAAATCACTGGCCATGGTTTTGGCCGAGGTCAGGGTTTCGCAGGCGTCGGCGAGCAGCTCTTCATTCGGGATGCCGGGAGCGATGAGGTAGCGGGTGTTGGGTTTGAGCAGCGGTTTTCTGGGATGGAACGGATTGAGGTAGTGATCGAGGGCGCGGTCGGCGGCTTCGTGGAATTTCCTGGAATCGAGGGTTTCGTAGGGCGAGGTCGGGTCGGTTTCGGGTGGGTTTGGCGTTGGTTTGATCATGGTAAAACTCCCTGATTGATGGAGCTGCCACGGTTCGCTGCGAAACGAAAGGAGGTGACAGCTGTACGCGGGTTCGCAGACCGGGAATCAAGGAACCCGGCATACCCGAAGGTATCCCGCGCACAACCGCCATTACGCGATCAGCCAAAAAAGCTGAACGGAAACGACGCTCTGGGCGCCTTGATTGATCCGGGCTGCGAAACCCGATCGCTGATTCGTCAGCGACCGACACACGATAGAACCCGGCCCCAAGGCCCACAAGCCGGCGGATTCTGGCGGATGCGTAGGCAATGGCGCAAGGTGTTGTGGCTTGCCGGACGCATCCTTAAACACCTTTAAACCCAAGGCCCGCCACGCTCACGGCAGCAACAGATACCCCGCACTTACCGCCAGCAACAAAGCCATCACCCGGTTGAACAAGCGCATCCCCGCCGGGTTGCCGAGATAGCCGCGCAAGAACGTCCCGGCATACACCCAGCAACCCACCGACAGATAACAGATCACCAGATACACCGCCGCAAACTGCCACACCAGCCGTGCTTCACCGTCGGCCACAAACGCGCCCATCCCCGCCACACAGGCGAGCCAGGCCTTGGGATTGAGCCATTGCATCACCGCACCGTAGAGCATTGACGGCGCCCTGCCCGATTCTCCCGTATTTAGCTGGCCGTCATCGGTGGCCAGTTTCCAGGCCATGAACAGCAGAAACGCCACCCCGGCCAGTTGCACCGCACGGGTCAGCGACGGCCACAGTTTCAACACTTCGTGAAGACCGAGCCCCATCAACACCAGCAATAACACAAACCCCAGCGTCGCCCCGGCCACGTGCCGCTGACTGGCGCGAAAGCCGAACTGCGCGCCCGAACTCAACGCCACGATATTCACCGGCCCCGGGGTAATGGACGCGGCCAGGGCAAACGCCGCCATCGACACAATCAGACTCATCGCACACCTGCTTCAAATCGAGGAACAAGGCGCTCACGGTAACCAGCGCCCTGCCCTTCGGTATTGAATGAAATTACCCCCCGCGCCTGCAGACCCACTACGCTCTACCTCAGTGACCACGCTCGACCAGGAAGTCGCCCTCGATGATTCTGATTCTGTTGCCAGCCGCCGATTACGACCCAACCGAAAGCAGCGTGCCCTGGCAGGCCATGCGCGATGCGGGTATCGAAGTGCGCTTTGCCACGCCGCAAGGTTTGCCCGCCCACGCCGACTCGCGACTGGTGGACATCGGTTTCGGCGTGCTGAGTTCGATGCTGATGACGCGCAAGGCCGATCTGGACAGTTACGCGAAAATGATCGAGTCCGAAGCGTTCAGGCAGCCGCTGGCGTATGCCGATGTCGACCCGAGCCAGTTCGATGGTCTGCTGATTCCCGGCGGCCACGCCAAGGGGATGCGCACGCTGCTGGAGTCCAAGCAGGCCCAGCAGATCGCCCTGCAATTTTTCAAAGCCGAAAAACCCGTGGCGGCGGTGTGTCATGGCGTGTTGTTGCTGGCCCGCACGCTCGATCCCGATACCGGGCGTTCGGTGTTGTTCGGGCGCAAAGTTACGGCACTGCTGGCGGCAACCATGGAATTGCCGGCGTGGCTGATGACAGCTGCGTGGCTGGGACGCTACTACCGCACCTACAAGCAGACCGTCGAGGCAGAAGTGACCGCCGCACTGGCCCGCAAGTCCGACTTCGTGCGAGGCCCACTCATCGCCAAACGCGACCAGGCAGAGAACCCGCAAATCGGTTTTGTGGTGCGCGACGGGCAACTACTCACGGCCCGCTGGCCCGGCGACTGCCATCGATTCGCCGCCGAATGGGTGGCCCTGTTGCAGGCCACCCGCCGCGAGCCAGTATTCAGTCCAGACGTGGCACGGTGAAGCGGAATTCGCTGCCCTGCCCCGGCTCGCTCTCGGCCACGATCCGCCCGCCATGGGCCTCGACGATGCCTTGCGTGATGTACAGGCCCAGCCCGGTACCGTTCGGGTTGCCTTCCTTCACCGTCCAGTAACGGTCGAACACATGCGGCAAGTGATCCTTGGGAATGCCTTCGCCGCTGTCGCGCACCGTGAAGACGATGTCGTCACCGACCGATTTGGCAAACACATCGACCGTGCCCAGACGCGGCGTGAACTTGATCGCATTGCCGACCAGATTCGACAACACCTGGAACAATCGCTCAGGATCGGCATGGATGCTCAGGTCGGGATCGGCCTCGAACGAGATGCTGATGTCCTTGTCCAGCGCCAATGGTGCAAGCAGTGACTGCGCCTCTTCGAACATCTGTGCGACATCGAGTTTCTGCGGGGCGATGGTGTAGCGCCCGGCGTCGATTTTCGAGGTATCGAGCAAGTCTTCCAGCAGCGTGTTCATGCGCCCGGCGGCTTGCTGCATGGTGTCGATAGCAGTGGAGATGCGCCGCGAAGTGTGCGGCCCGTCGGAGCTGAAAGCCTTCTGCATCATGCCGCACAGCATCGAAATAACCGTCATCGGATTGCGCAGATCGTGGGAAACCACCGCCACCAGCTCATCCCGGGCGCGCACCGCTTCCTGCTCGCGACGCACCTGGCGGGCCAGGTCGTTTTCCAGTGCCGAGCGGCGCAGGTCATTGGCCGCAAACAGGTCGCCGTGACTCCACTTGGTGGAAATCCCGGCCATCTCGACTTTCCAGATTTCGAACGAAGTACGCGGCCGCAGGCGCAGGCCGGCGTCGGAGTTTTCCAGATCCAGCGGCTTGCGCGGGTCGCCGCTCCAGTTGATGTTCTCTTTGACTTCCGGGCGGAACCACAGCACGCCGTTGTCCACCGGTTTGGGCAGGCTCATGGCGAGCACGCCGCTGGCGACCTGCTGAAACTGCGCGGCCGGCGGGTAGACGCTGGCCAGGTGATGACTGGCAAACACCGGCTCGCCACGCTCCTGCAACCATTTGTGCAGGGCGCGGATTTCTTCCGGCTCCGGGCAGTTGCCGTAACGGTGCAATTGCTTGTCTTCGATGATCGCGATGCCACCGGCATTGGCCAGCGCCATCAGGACCTGCGGCTGGTTGGCCAGGCCATCGAAGACGTTCTGCGGCGAATCGATCATCGCTTGATTGAGCAACGCCAGCGCCTCGACCTTTTCTTCGCGCTGACGACTGACTTCCAGCGCTTCCATTGCGCTGATCTGCAACGACAGCACCTGACCGATGGTCTGGCACGCCGTGCGTAATTCGTGCGGCACGTGCAGCGGCTGACGGTTGCCGCAACTGATCAGGCCCCAGAGCCGGTCGCCCTTGAGCAGGGAAATGCTCATCGAGGACAACACGCCCATGTTCTTCATGTACTGGCAGTGAATCGGCGACACGCTGCGCAGCGTGGCGAAGCTCAGGTCCAGCGGGGTCTGGGTGTCCGGACGCAACTTGGGCACCAGCGGCACCGGTTGGTAGTCGGCATTCGGGATGATCCGCAGCCAGTTGGTGCGGTACAGCTCCCGGGCCTGCTCGGGGATGTCCGAGGCCGGGAAAAACAGACCGTTGAAGACTTCCATCGACGGGTCGGACGCTTCGGCGATGACCTGACCGTGGCCCTCCTCTTCGAAGCGATAGATCAGCACCCGGTCGTAACCGGTCATGGCCTGGATTTCCTTGACGCTGATGTCGTACAGCGCCTGCAGGCTCTGGGCCTTTTGCAGGCGCGCGAGCATCCGCCCGAGGTGGGTTTCGGTGCCGGCGACGTTGCGCGGCTGGAAGTTTTCGACGTGGATTTCCAGCTCCAGAATCAACACATCCTGATGCCGATGCAGCAAGCCTTCGAACGCCGTGCCGTTGAGGCGAAAGTGCAGCGGCGGCGCGTCCGACAGGGTCGGCTGCTGCAAGGCCTCGCGAACCTGCGCGGCATGGGCATCGCCAATCAGGCTTTGCAGCGGCTCGCCGATCAGTTCCTGTGCCGGACGCGCGAGCAAGGTCTCGACGTTGGCGCTGACCTGAATGATCGAAAGGTCCGGCTCGCTCAGGGTCAGCAGCAGACCGTGGGGCTGGATCGCACCGGGAAAGCGGATCGGTTCGTCGGCGCAGTTGGCCAGCAACTCTTCAAAGGCTTCTTTGTCTTGCGGGGTCATACCAGAACCTCCTGGCTTTCGAGCCAGCGCTCGAAACAGCTGAATGTGGTGTGGGCGGCCGCCACGACGGCATCACGCTCGTCGGCGTCCATCGGGCGGCTGCCCAGGTATTCGATGAAATCGCGCCAGCGCCGGCCGGTGGCGGCGCCGTAGACGTCCAGAAACGCCGCGCCGTTGTCCGCACCCAGGCTCAGTCGTGCGGCGATTTCCCGGCGCAGGATCTGTCCGCCGAGGGTCGCGCCTTCGAGCACGTACAGCACGCCCAGGCAGGCGGCGGCGGAATCAATGGCGGGCAACTGACGGCAGAGTGAAAAGCCCCCGCCCTTTGCGCCCAACGCGTGCAGGTCCCGTTGCAGGGTCGGCGCCTTGAGGCGCGAAGCCAGATCGAAATCGGCGGGGATCGCGCCGCTGTCCTGCAACGCGGCTTCCAGCGGCTGATAGAAGCCGTAATAGGCGCGCATCAATCGCTCGAAAGCGTGCAGATCAAGGGTGTCGGAGAAAAAAGGAAGGCGTTTTTCCAGGGCGATGTGCAGTTCGGCGGTGCCGGCGCGCAAGTCCTGCAACACCGGTGGCACATGAACCTCGCGGGCCTTTGCTTGCATGTAGTCGCTCGTACAGTGGGCCGCCTGGGGCCATTAGGGAATGGAAACGCATGGCGCGAAAGCTTACACGGCAATTGTCCTTTCTGACCCGGCAGATAATTTTTTCTGGCGGATTCATCACCCTGTGACGGTTTCAGAGTTGACGGGGCGGTGGAAAGTTCGAACGGATTCACGCCCGACAATCGCTGTACCGCGACTCCGCAGCCTGACTGTACGGTTCCGGCCTGCCGCCAGCGTGATAAAAATAGCCGTCCCGCCACCGGAGCCCGCGCCATGGATCTCGCCACCCTTTCCCTGTTTCTGCCCGCCTGTTTCGCCTTGAACATGGCGCCCGGCCCGAACAACCTGCTGTCGGTCAGCAACGCCACCCGCTACGGCTATCGCCGCGCCTGCGTGGCCGGGGTCGGTCGGTTGCTGGCGTTCGCCGGTATGATCGCCCTCGCGGCGGCGGGGCTGGCGGTGGTGCTGCAGACGTCCGAGCTGTTGTTCTACGGGATCAAGATAGTCGGCGCGGGGTATCTGCTGTATCTGGCGTGGCAGCTGTGGCGGGCCAATCCTGCCGCTGAAGACGCCGTTACTGCACCGGCAAGTGGACTGCTGGCGCTGGCACGTCAGGAATTCCTGGTGGCCGCAGGAAATCCAAAAGCAATTCTGATCTTCACCGCTTTCTTGCCGCAATTCGTCGACCCGAACCGCGCCATCACCCCGCAGTTCATGCTGCTGGGGGTGCTGTTCCTGCTGCTGGAATGGATCGCGATCAGCGTCTACGCGTACATGGGCCTGCACATGCGCCGCTGGTTCGCCGAGCCGCGCGGCAAGCGGATTTTCAACCGTTGCTGCGCGGGGCTGTTGTCGGCGGCGGCTTCGGTGTTGCTGATGGCCAAACGGGCCTAAGCTTCGGACGGGCCTTTGAGTTCGACCTGATTGCCGTCCGGATCAAAGCAGTACAGCGACAGGCCGTTGCCCTCGGCACCGAAACGGGTGGCGGCCTTGTCGACGGTCAGGCCGCAGGATTGTAAATGGCTGATCAGCGCCGCTTCATCGAACGGCTCGATGCGCAGGCAGAAGTGATCGACATTGCGCCGCTCGCTGCCGGCAGCGGCGCCGCCCTTGCGGCCGATTTCGCCGTCGAGGTCGACCAGATCGATCATCGACGTACCGGCACGCAGGTGCACCAGACCGAACTTTTCGTTGCGCTTGACCACTTCGGCGCCGAAGACCCGGTCGTAGAAATCAATGCTGCGTTGCAGATCGGCGACGCGCAGCACGATGTGATCGATGTGGTGAATCGTGAACGGTGGCATACCTTCATTTCCCGAGTTGTAGCGACCCGATCACTGTAGTGCAGCGGCCCGAAAATTCACTGTCGATTTTTCGGTGGAGCCATCGAATAACTGGTTTTATCCTCGGCCCATGAACATACAGACCGCTGTCCTGCCCCCTCACGCCGAAATGGTTCGCGCCATGCTCGCAAGTGACACTGCCTATGAAGGCGTGTTCTTCACGGCGGTGAAAACCACCGGGATTTTTTGCCGCCCGACCTGCACGGCGCGCAAGCCGAAACCGGAAAACGTCGAGTTCTTCGCCCACGCTGACGACTGCCTGTCCGCCGGTTACCGCGCCTGTCTGCGCTGCAAACCGCTGGACGCTGCCGCCATCGCCCCGGACTGGGTGCAACGGCTGTTGAAAGCCGTCGACGCCGATCCGGAGCTGCGCTGGAGCGATGCGCAATTGCTCGCCGAAGGCATCGAACCGCTGAAACTACGGCGCTGGTTCAAGCAGCATTTCGGCATGACCTTCCATGCGTGGCTGCGCACCCGCCGGCTCGGCGTGGCCTTAGGCGGGATCAAACAAGGCACGTCCATCGACCACGCGGCGTTCGATTCCGGCTATGAATCCCTCAGCGGCTTTCGCGATGCGTTTCAGAAGTCATTCCACATCACGCCGGGACGTGCAGCGGCCAGCGAGCCGCTGCTGTTCACCCGCCTGACCACGCCGCTGGGGCCGATGATCGCCATGGCCGAGCGACGCGGGCTGGTGTTGCTGGAGTTTCTCGACCGTCCGGCGCTGACCCGGGAAGTCGAAGAACTGCAAAACCGCTACGGCTACGTCGTCGCGCCGGGGCACAACGCGCATTTGCAGCAGATCGAAAGCGAACTGGCGCTGTACTTTGCCGGCAAACTGAGCGAATTCAGCGTGCCGTTGCACCTGCCCGGCAGCGAGTTTGCCCGTCAGGTCTGGGCCGAACTGCGGCAAATCCCCTACGGCCACACCAGCACTTACGGCACCATCGCCGCGCGCCTGGGCAAACCTGGCGCCAGCCGCGCGGTGGGCCTGGCCAACGGGCACAATCGGCTGTCGATCGTGGTGCCTTGCCATCGGGTGATCGGTGCGGACGGCTCGTTGACCGGCTATGGTGGTGGGCAACCGCGCAAGGCGTTTTTGCTCAGGCTGGAAAACGCTGCCGTGCAACTGACGCAACCGCTGGCTTTCTGAACGACGACAAGAAGGGATTTCGATGAACGCGCTCGACACACAGTTTCACCAGTTGCACCACGATGGCCTGCTGATCCTGACCAACGTCGCCGACGCCACGGGCGCGCGGCTGGTCGAGCAGCTCGGCGGCAAAGCGGTCGCCACCAGCAGCGCCGCCGTGGCCTGGGCCCACGGTTACCCGGACGGCAACACCCTGCCACTGGAGCGCTTGATCAGCACCGTTGAGTCGATTGCCCGTGTCATCAAGGTGCCGCTGAGCGTGGACATCGAGGCCGGTTATTCCGATGACCTCGACCGGGTCGCCGAAGTGATCGATGCGGTGGTCGCCGCCGGCGCGGTCGGGATCAATATCGAAGACGGCAGTGGCACGCCGGAACTGCTGGCCCGCAAGATCGAAGTGGCGCGCAAGGTTGCCGACAAACGCGATGTGAAGCTGTTCATCAACGCCCGCACCGACGTTTATCTGAAAAGTCTGGTGCCGGCCGAGGATCGCGTTGCCGAAACCTTGCGCCGCGCAGCGCTGTATCAGGCAGCCGGGGCTGATGGGCTGTTCGCCGCCGGGGTGACGTCTGCCTACGAAATCGAAGCGATCTGCAAAGGCACGGCTTTGCCGGTCAACGTCCTGGGCTTGGCCGGCCTGCCCTCCCCCGACGAACTGAAAACCCTCGGTGTGCGCCGCTTGAGTGCCGGCTCCGGGATCGCCGAGTTCATGTACGGCGCCATGGGCTCTCTGGTGAAAAGTTTCCTCGCCAGCGGCAAGCTCGATACCCACGACCTCAAGGCCTTCACCTATGGCGAAGTCAACGGTCTGCTGAAGTAAGCCATGCCCGATCCCTACCAACCAGCCAGCGAGTTTCTGGCCAGCCTCGACGCCGACTGGCAGCGCCACATTGCTGCAGTCGGCCCTTGCCTGCATCAACCGCATCCGGCGCGGGATCCTTATGAATCGCTGGTGCGGGCGATTGCCTATCAGCAACTGCATGCCAAGGCTGGCGACGCGATTGTCGGGCGGCTGGTGGGGTTGTTTCCCGGACAGACGTTTCCGCGTCCGGAGCAGATCCTTGCCACGGATTTTGATCGATTGCGCAGTTGCGGGTTTTCGGCGGGCAAGATTGCGACGATTCAGGGGATTGCCCAGGCGACTCTGGAAGGCGTGGTGCCAGATTATTTGACTGCGCTGGCGATGGAGGATGAAGCGCTGATCGAGCGTCTGGTCAGCCTGCGCGGGGTTGGGCGCTGGACTGTCGAAATGTTGCTGATTTATAGCCTGGAGCGGCCGGATATTTTGCCGGCGGATGACTTTGGCGTGCGTGAGGGGTATCGGCGGTTGAAGGGGCTGGAGGTGCAGCCGACGCGCAGGCAGATGGTCGAGATCGGGTTGGGGTGGCGTCCGTATCGCACCGTGGCGGCGTGGTATTTGTGGCGGGTAGCCAAGCCGTAGACCGCGTTATCGTTCATCGCGAGCAGGCTCGCTCCCACAGTTGAAATGCGTTCCAAATGTGGGAGCGAGCCTGCTCGCGATGGCGTCTGTCTGTTCAATGACGCATCAAAGGCCGGACTTCAACCGACTGAACGCCCGAATCAAAGCCCGGTTGAACGCCTTGCCATTGTCGTTCTTGCTGTACAGAGAAGCCCTAACCGCCTCCGGCGGATAAGTCCCCGGATCATTGCGAATCGCCGGATCAATCAACCCGTCCGCCGCCGTGATCGCATTGGCGTAGTGAATGGTATCGGTGATCGGCGCGATCACCTCAGGCGTCATCAAATAATCCATCAATGCCATTCCGGCCTTGGGATGTGGTGCACCCTTGGGAATGACCATCGCATCGAACCAGATCAGCGTGCCCTCCTTCGGAATCCGGTAATTCAACTTGAACGGCTTTTTCGCCGCCTCTGCCTGACCCGCCGCAATGGCAACGTTGCCGTTCCACGACATCGCCACGCAGGTGTTACCGTTGGCCAGGTCGCTGATGTTCAGGTCATTGTCGAAATAGCGGATGTAGGGGCGGATCTTCGCCAGTTGCTGCTCGGCGAGTTTCAGGTCATCGAGGCTCTGGCGGTTGATGTCCAGGCCCATGTACTTCATGACCGCCGCGAATACTTCGTTCGGATCGTTGAGCAGGCTCACCCCGCAATCGGCGAATTTCGACACTACCGCCGGATCGAACAGCATCGCCCAGCTGTCCCGTGGCGCCTCCGGCAGGCGCTGCTTCACGGCCTCCTCCTGATAGCCGACGCCGGTGGTGCCCCAGGCGTAGATCCCGGCGTAGCGGTTGCCCGGATCGAACACCGCCATGTGCTGACGGAACTCTTCACCGACTCCGGAAAAATGCGGGAGCTGCTGCTTGTTCAGGGTCTGGATCGCACCGCTCTCGATGGCCCGCGACAGGTGCTGGCCGGCGGTCAGCACCAGGTCGTAGCCGCTGCGGCCAGTGAGCAGTTTGGTTTCGACGGTCTCCAGTGAGTCGAAGTGATCGGCGACCACCTGAATCCCGGTTTTCGCCTCGAAATTCTTCAGGGTGTCCGGGGCCAGGTACTCGCCCCAGATATACAGATTGACCACCGGCTTCGCCGGCTCGGCGGCCTGCACACACAGGGGTGCAAGCACCAGCAATAACGCTTTACTCAGTTTGTGCAGGCCCATGCTCAGGCTCCTTTTTTCTGGCCGGCGTATTGCGGCATGGTGATGCACGCGACGTTGCCGCCACCGAGCAGGATTTCCCGGGAGTTTTCGATGCCGACAATCTTGTGCTGCGGGAACAGTTCGGCGAGGGTCGCCAGCGCCACCTGATCGTTGCGATCACCGAACAGCGGCACCACGATCGAGGTGTTGCCGGCGTAGTAGTTGATATACGACGCGCAGATTTTGGTGCCGGCCTGACGGGTGTGGGTGCTGTCCTGCTGATCGAGGCCTTCGGCTTCTTCGGCGGTCCACTCCAGCACGTCCGGCTGCGGCAGCTTGTGCACGATCAGTTCGCGGCCACGGCTGTCGCGGGTACTGCGCAGGATGTCGTAGGCCTCCTGGTAGATTTCCCACTGCGGATCGTCACGGTTGTCGGTCCATTGCAGCACCACTTCGCCGGGGCGCACGAAGCACGCGAGGTCGTCGACATGGCCGTCGGTTTCGTCGAACTTGCAACCGCGCGGCAGCCAGATCACTTGCTCGGCGCCGAGGTAGTCGGTCAACCGGCGGGTCACTTCGTCCTTGCCCAGATGCTGGTTGCGATTGCGGTTGAGCAGGCATTGCTCGGTGGTGAGGATGCTGCCCTGGCCGTCACTCTGGATGCCGCCGAGTTCGGCAATCAACGGGGCGCGGTAGCGGTCGAAACGTTCGATTTCGAGGATCTTGCTGGCGATCTGATCGTCCTTGTCCCACGGGTAGTAGAGCCCGCCATCGAGGCCACCGTAGGCATTGAATTCGAAATCGACGCCACGCACTTCACCGCTCTGGTCGTTGACCACGAAACACGGGCCACTGTCGCGGAACCAGGTGTCGTTGCAGGTCATCTCGACTACCCGCACTTGCGGCGGCAACTGGCGGCGGGCGGTGGCGAACTGGGAGGCCGAGGCGCAGACCGTCACCTGTTCGCTCTGGGAAATCGCGGTGACGATCTGTACCCAGACTTTCTGCGCTGGCTTGGCGCCGTTGCGCCAGACGTCGGTGCGCTCCGGCCAGCCGAGCCAGCAACCGGACTTGGCTTCGAATTCGCCGGGCAGACGGAAGCCGTCCTGTTTCGGGGTGGTGTCGAGCAAACGTGCCATGGTCAAACCTCGTCATCGGGATGGGAATGACCTCAGGCTACGGTCGCGAGCGGTCGGCTCGCCAACGATGATTATTTCGGAACAGTTGAATTCAACTCATCAATCCGCCAGCTGATCGTTGAACCATTCCAGCATCTGCGCCACCGCCGGACGCTCCAGCCGCACCCGCTCGCAGACCAGCGCGTATTGGCCCAGCGCGGTCATGCTGGAGGTGAACGGACGCACCAGACGTCCGCTCTGCAAGTCTTCCTGCGCCGTGAGGTTATCGCCCATCGCCACACCCTGCCCTTGCGCCGCCGCCTCCAGCGCCAGCCCGGCGTGGGCGAAATACAACTGACGTTCCGGGCGCAAGTCGCCGGCATGGCTGGTGAGCCACGCGGTCCAGGTCTTGCCGTCCTGATCGTCGTGCAGCAGACAATGGCGGGCCAGGTCCTTCGGGGTTTTCAGGTTGCCCTGGTTGAACAGACCCGGACTGCACACCGGGAAGAACTGCAACGCCGGCAGCGGGCGAACGAAATACGCGCTGCTGTCCACCGGACCGGTGCCGTAGGTGATCGCCAGATCGATGTCTTCGCCGGGTGCGGTGGCGTCGATCGGCTGTTCGTAGAGGTGCAAGGTGATGTGCGGATAACGCGCGTAGAAATCGGTGAGGCGGTTCATCAGCCACTTCTGCGCCAGCTCCGCCGTGACCGCCAGCCGCAACACGGCGAGCGAGGATGGATCGCGTAATTCATCGCATGCATCGCCGATCAGTTCGAAGGCTTGTTGCAGGCTCTGCATCAAGCGCCCGGCGGCGATGGTCGGGCGGATCTGCCGACCCTCGCGAATGAACAGCGACACGCCCAGTTGCTCTTCGAGCTGGCGGATCTGATGACTGACGGCGCTGTCGGTAACGCACAGCTCGGCGGCGGCCCGGCCGAAATGCGCGTGGCGGGCGGCGCATTCGAAGGTTCGCAGGGCGGCCAGGGAAGGTAGTCGGCGCATGGGTTTGGGTCCCTTTTTTTGCGGACATGCTGACCTTCGGATTCGTGGGCGTCCAGTTGTACCGCGTTATCGTTTATCGCGAGCAGGCTCGCTCCCACAGTTGGACCGTGTTTCAAGTGTGGGAGCGAGCCTGCTCGCGATGGCGTCAGCACATTCACCCCTTCTCTTCTAGGCTGAACCGCATCGACAAAAAATACCGGAGGCCACCATGCACCTCGAAGGCTCCTGCCACTGCGGCGCGGTTTCATTCACCCTCGACAGCGCCCACCCCTACCCTTATCAGCGCTGCTACTGTTCGATCTGCCGCAAGACCCAGGGCGGTGGCGGCTATGCGATCAATCTTGGCGGCGACGCAGCCAGCCTCAAGGTGAGCGGACGCAAACACATCACGATCTACCACGCGAAGATGAAAGACGATGGCGGCAAACGCGCTCATCGCAGCACCGCCGAGCGGCATTTCTGCTCGTTGTGCGGCAGCGGTCTGTGGCTGTTCAGCCCGGAATGGCCGGAACTGATCCACCCGTTCGCCTCGGCCATCGATACACCGTTGCCGGTGCCGCCGGAGCACACCCACCTGATGCTCGGCTCGAAAGCGCCGTGGGTCGAAGTGCAGGCGAGCGCGAAGGACCGGCAATTCGAGGTCTACCCTGAAGAGTCCATCGCCCAATGGCACGAACGACTGGGATTGACCCGTTAGCCGCCTTCACAGTCTTTGACAGTTTCCCGACAAAGCTGCCAAAGATTGCCGGGCGACGCCCGCCTAGCATGGCGCATCCATCTTCCCCATCGGGTGCCCCATGCCGGTTTCGCTGCGTACTTTTTCGCTGTCCCTGACCTCCCTTTGTCTGTTGCTGCCCGGCGACTCGCTACGTGCCGAAGACTGGCACACCACGCTGCGCGCCGGGGCGGCCAGTGCGCCGCGTTACAGCGGCAGTGATGAACGAGTGGTGGCGCCATTGGTGGGTGTCGAAATCGTCAGCCCTTACGGTGTGTTCCTCGACACTAGCCGAGGCCTCGGCTGGGGTTTCGATGAAGAGGATTTCGGCCTCAGCGTCTACATCGGCGCCAGCGACGTGCGCAAGGATCGCAAGACCGGTTACAAAGGCTCGGACGAACTCAACGGCATGGGCTCGATCAAGTCGCGCCCGGTGATCGGGCTCGACGGCACGTATCACCTCGGCCCGCTCATTCTCGGCGCAAGTTTCGAACATGCACTGGAAAAGGACGACGATGACCACGACACCGGCTCGTCCTGGAACCGCCTCAAACTGAGCATCAGCGCGCCGCTCTACGAAGGACGATTCGGCAAGGTTTCCGGCGGCCTCAACAGCCAGTTCGGCGACAGCAATTACATGCGCACCTGGTACGGCGTCAGCGACGCCCAGGCTTCGCGCAGCCAGTTCCGCGCGTACAAGGCCCGGGCCGGGTTGATCAGTCGCGGCGCTGACCTGACGTGGTCATTGCCGCTGGACAAGCAATGGAGCGTGTCGACGGTGCTGGCGGTGCAGTACCTGAATCACGAAGCCGCCGACAGCCCGATTGTCGAGCGTCGGCTGCAGACGTCCCTTGCCGGGCAAGTGATCTACACCTTTTGATCGTGCTCAGAACAGCTCGCTGAACGGAATGAAGCGCAGTGGATCGCCCATTCGCAACGTGCTGTTCTCCGGGATGTCCACCAGCCCGTCCGCCCAGGTCGCGCCAAGCAGCACGCCGGAACTCTGGTTCGGATATAGCGCCGCTTGTCCGCCCTCCAGACGCACCCGCAGGTACTCGCGGCGGCTGCCGGGTTTCGGCCAGTCGAACCCGGCGTTGACGGTGAAGCTCAACGGCATCACCTCTTCCACGCCTTGAATGCGCAGCAGATACGGGCGCGCCAACAGGCCGAAGGTCACCAGTGCCGAGGTCGGATTGCCCGGCAGACCGATCACCGGCACCGTGCCGAAATGCCCGACCGTCAGCGGCTTGCCGGGTTTGATTGCGAGTTTCCACAGCAGCGGTTTGCCGTTGTCACGCAGCACCTGGCCGAGGCAGTCGGCATCACCGGCAGACACGCCGCCGGTGGTCAGAATCAGATCGGCCGCCACTTGCAACTGCTCAAGTTTGAGCCGGGTCTGCGCCGGGCGATCGGGAAGAATCCCGGCGTCGATCACCTCGCAACCGAGTTCGCGTAACCAGTGGTCGAGCAAGGTGCGATTGCTGTTGTAGATGCTGCCGGGACGCAAAGGCTGGCCCGGTTCCACCAGCTCATCACCGGTCGACAGCAATGCCACGCGCGGACGACGGACCACCGGCAGATGGGTCATGCCCTGCCCCGCAGCCACCGCCAGTTCGAAGGGGCCGAGGCGTTTACCTGCGCGCAGCAGAGTGTCGCCGACACGGTTTTCCTGGCCCTGGGCGCGGATGTTCTGGCCGACTTTCAGCGGCTGCAGAAACCGCACGCGACCGTCCTCCAGCACCTCGGTGTTTTCCTGCATTTCCACGCAATTGGCGCCATTGGGCAATGGCGCGCCAGTGAAGATCCGCGCGCAGGTGCAGGGCAGCAAGGCGTCCGGCGCCAGCCCGGCATAGACCCGCTGCGAAACGCCCAACGGCTGGCGATGCAGATCGGCGAGATTCAAGGCGTAACCGTCCATGGCGCTGTTCGGCCATGGCGGCAGGTCGAGGGTCGCGACCAGATCGCTGGCCAGCACTCGACCGCGCGCCTCATTGAGCGGCACCGGTTCGCTGTCCGGCAGGCGCTGTTCGTTGGCCATCGCCAGCAACTGGTCGAGTGCGTCCTCGACCGGCATCAATCCGGGCTTGCTCATCCCCTTGGCCCGCAGGCTTGCACCGGTTTGAGATGCGGGACGAAGTTGCACGGGCGGTGACGGTTATCCAGTTGCTCGGCGAGGATGCCCTCCCACGCCGTGCGGCAAGCGCCGGTGGAACCCGGCAGGCAGCACACCAGCGTGCCGTTGGACAGGCCTGCCAGCGCACGGCTTTGTATGGTCGAGGTGCCGATGTCGAGTATCGAGATGGCGCGGAACAGTTCGCCGAAACCGTCGATCTGCTTGTCCAGCAGGCAAGCCACGGCTTCCGGGGTGCTGTCGCGGCCAGTGAAACCGGTGCCGCCGGTGATCAATACCACTTGGATGTTGTCGTCGGCGATCCACTGCGCGACCTGGGCGCGGATCTTGTACAGGTCGTCCTTGAGCAGGTTGCGTTCACTCAAGGTGTGGCCGGCTTCGAGCAAGCGGCTGACCAGCAACTGGCCGGAGGTATCGCTGGCGTAATCGCGGGTATCGCTGACCGTCAGCACGGCAATATTCAAGGGAACAAACAGGGCATCCGCTTTAACACTCATGGCACTCTCCGGCCTTCGCCAATTCAATTGGGCCAGAGCCTAAGTGCCACTTATCAAGACTGTCTAATCACTCTAACCAACCACACTATCGACCCGCTCTATCGGCTGTTTTTTTATCGGGCGGCGCTCACTGATCCAGCCAATGAAACCGGCCATGATTGAATCCCTCGATAGCTTCTTCAACGCTTCCGATTGGACGTAAAACGCGATCAATGGGATCGTCGCCACCTGCGCTTTTCGTGCGCCGTACGCATCTGCGTCAATACTCAATCCAAATTTCCCTTCGAGCAGGTGCCATCGTGGACATCAAACAACTCAAGTTCCTGATCGCGCTGGACGAAACCCGCCACTTCGGCCAGGCCGCCGCGCGCTGCCACATCACCCAGCCGACCCTGTCGATGCGCCTGCGCAATCTGGAAGACGAGCTGGATCTGGTGCTGGTCAATCGCGGCCAGCGCTTCGAGGGTTTCACCCAGGCCGGCGAACGCGTACTGGCCTGGGCCCGCACGTTGCTGGCGGCCCACGACGGGTTATTCGCCGAAGCCGCTGCCTGTCGCGGGCAACTGGTCGGCAGCCTGCGTCTGGGGCTGGTGCCGCTGAGCAACTTCAATCCGGTCAATTACATTCAGGGTTTGTCGGGGATATTTCCCGAGCTGAAATACAGCCTGTCGTCCCTGAGTTCGGACGAGATCATCGAAGGCCTGGGCAACAATCAGCTGGACCTGGGCGTGTGTTATCTGGACCACGTCAACCCGAACTATTTCGAGTTTTTCGAGATCGGCGAAACCCGCGTCGGCCTGCTCTACGACACCCGTCACTTCCATTTCGAAGGCCCGGAAATGAGCTGGGAAGACGCCGCCGAACTGCCGCTGGGGATGATCACCACCGGCATGCATTACCGCAAATCAATTGACCTGAGCTTCCGCAGTCGCGGGCTCAATCCACAGCCGATCATGGAAAGCGATTCGACCTATCAACTGCTGCAGGCGATCCACCAGGGTTTCTGCTGCTCGATCATGCCGCTGGACAGCGGGCTGGAAGAACCGATCGAGCACCTGGCCTTCATCAACCTGCCGGATGCCAGCGTGCTCGCGCCGCTGGGGCTGGTGATGCGCAAGACCGAACCGCGTTCGGCGATTGCCGAGAAGTGTTTTGCCGAGGCGCGGAAGATGTTCGGGATCGAGGCGCCTGCCGTTTAACGCCTTCAGTGATCGACCAATCCAATCACTGCATCGGAACAAGCGATTGGACGCACTTTTCCCTGCCCCGTAGCCTGAACCCACTTCAGCGCTTCGGGGATTTTCAGGATGCTGTGCCAGGTTGAACCAACCATCGAAACGGGCGATGCCAACGCCCCCGCGCCACAACCGGCGCAGGTCGCTTATCGCGAATACCTCGACGACACGCCGGTGTCCCACGCGGCGTTGGCGGCCGAAATCGCACTGGCCATCAGCTACAACGGCTTGAACCAGGCGGTGATGATGGTCTCGCCCGGCAACATCGAGGACTTCATTCGCGGGTTCAGCCTGAGCAACGCCATCGTCGACAGCCTCGATGATATTCATGACATCCGCCTGACCCATTTCGACCAGGCCTGTCAGGCCGACGTGCAGATTTCCAGCCGTGCATTCTGGGCCCTGAAGGATCACCGGCGGCAGATGGCGGGCACCAGCGGTTGCGGCCTCTGCGGTGTGGAAGCCCTTGAACAGGCGCTGCCGCAACTGGAGATCCTGACGCCGACGCCGCTGCCACCGGCCGCGCATTTCGACGGCATCCGCCAGCGCATCGAACAGGCCCAGCAACTGGCGCGCAGCAGCGGCGCACTGCACGCGGCGTTGTACTTCGACGCCGACGGCGAAGCGCTGCTGTGCCGCGAAGACATCGGCCGCCACAACGCCCTCGACAAGCTGATCGGCGCCCTGCAATTCGAAGGCCTCGATGCGCGTCAGGGCTTCGTCGTGGTCACCAGCCGTTGCAGCCTCGAACTGATCCACAAAGCCGTGCGTGCCCGCCTGGGCACCCTCGTCAGCCTGTCCGCCCCCACCGCGCTGACCGTGCGTTGGTCACTCAAGCACCGCTTGAACCTGATCCACGTCCCGCACCGTAACGCCCCGCGAATCTACAGCCCGATCCAGGAGCCAACCGAATGAGCGACACCCTCACCCACCTCGACGATCAGGGCCGCGCCAACATGGTCGACGTCAGCGACAAAGCCGCGACCCGCCGCGAAGCTACCGCCCAGGCCTGGGTACAGATGCGTCCGGAAACCCTGCAAATGATTCAGTCCAACGGTCACCCCAAGGGCGACGTATTCGCCGTGGCGCGGATCGCCGGGATTCAGGCGGCCAAGCGCACCCACGAACTGATTCCGCTGTGTCACGCATTGCTGCTCAGTTCAATCCACGTCGAACTCAAGGCTTGCGAACCGGACCGCGTGCAGATCACCAGCACCTGCCGCCTCACCGGCCAGACCGGGGTCGAACTCGAAGCCCTGACCGCCGCCAGCGTCGCCGCGCTGACGATCTATGACATGTGCAAAGCGGTGGACCGGGCGATGGCCATCGGCGACATCCGCCTGCTGAGCAAACAGGGCGGCCGCTCAGGGCACTTTCAATGGGAGAACCCGCAATGATTCTGATCAACTACTTCGCCAGCTACCGTGACCGGCTCAATCTTGGGGGTGAAAAGATCCCGGTGACGGATTCACTCAACAGTGTCGAAGACGTGCGGCAGATGCTGATGCAGCGTGGTGATCTGTGGCGTGAAGTGCTCGGCGCCGGCAACCTGATGTGTGCGGTGAATCAGGAGCTGTGCCAGCCGGATCAGGCCATCGAGGATTTCGACGAGATCGCGTTTTTCCCGCCGGTCACGGGAGGTTGAACCATGGGGGTTCGAGTCCAGCGTAAAGGCTTCGATGCCGGCCAGTTGATTGCCGATTTGCATTCGCGTAATCCACGGGTGGGCGCGGTGGTGAATTTCATTGGTTATGTGCGGGATCTGAACGTCGGGCAGTCAGTGACCGAGCTGTTTCTGGAGCACTATCCGGGCATGACCGAGAAGGCTCTGGAGCAGATCGCCGAACAGGCCCGCGAGCGCTGGCCGCTGCTGGCGGTGGAGATTGTGCATCGGGTCGGCGCACTGTCGGTGAGCGAGCCGATTGTGTTCGTCGGCGTCAGCAGCAAGCATCGGCATGCGGCGTTCGAGGCCTGCGCGTTCATCATGGATGTGCTGAAGACCCGTGCGCCGTTCTGGAAGCGCGAGACTACGCCTGAAGGGTCGCATTGGGTCGAGGCGCGGGAGAGTGATCAGAATGCGGCGTTTCGCTGGAGTCTGGCGCATGCCTGACAGGGCACTGTCGGCTGCAACAAAAGCCTGATTAGATAGCGACTCCCGCCGAATCGACCGTGGAGCCGCACTTGAGCACAACGCCCCCCGAGGACTTGCCCCGCCCCCAGCCTGTCAGCCTGCGCCAAGCCTGGCCTTTCTGGCTCAAACTCGGCTGCATCGGCTTCGGCGGCCCCGCCGGGCAGATCGCGATCATGCATCAGGAACTGGTGGAGCGCCGTCGCTGGATTTCCGAACGGCGCTTTCTGCATGCACTCAACTACTGCATGTTGCTGCCCGGCCCCGAGGCCCAGCAACTGGCGACCTACATCGGCTGGCTGCTTCACCGCACCCGTGGCGGCGTGCTGGCCGGGGCGCTGTTTGTGCTGCCATCGCTGCTGATCCTGATTGCCCTGTCCTGGGTGTACATCGCGTTTGGCGACGTACCGGTGGTGGCCGGGGTGTTTTACGGGATCAAACCGGCGGTGACTGCGATTGTGTTGCACGCGGCCCATCGCATCGGCTCGCGGGCCTTGAAAAGTGGCTGGTTGTGGGCAATTGCCGGAGCGGCGTTCGTGGCGATCTTCGCCTTCAACGTGCCGTTTCCGCTGATCGTGCTCGGCGCGGCCATGATCGGATATTTCGGCGGACGCTGGGCACCTCAGCGGTTCAACAATGGCGGTCATCGCGGCAGCGAAAAGTCCTTCGGCCCGGCGCTGATCGATGACGATACCCCACCACCCGAACATACGCGATTCAGCCTGCCGAGGCTGTTGCGTCTGGTGCTGATCGGTGCGTTGCTGTGGTGTCTGCCAATGGCGCTGCTGACGGCGCTGTTCGGCTGGGACGGCACCTTCACCCAGATGGGCTGGTTCTTCACCAAAGCGGCGCTGCTGACCTTCGGCGGCGCTTACGCCGTGCTGCCCTATGTGTATCAAGGTGCGGTCGGGCATTACGGCTGGCTGACGCCGACGCAGATGATCGACGGACTGGCCCTGGGCGAAACTACGCCGGGGCCGCTGATCATGGTGGTGGCGTTTGTCGGGTTCATCGGCGCTTACGTGCAACCGACGTTCGGCCCGGAACACGCGTTCGCCGCTGGTGCGCTGGCCGCGACGCTGGTGACCTGGTTCACCTTCCTGCCCTCGTTCCTGTTCATCCTTGCCGGCGGGCCGCTGGTGGAGTCGACCCACAACGAATTGAAGTTCACCGCACCGCTGACGGCGATCACCGCTGCCGTGGTCGGCGTGATCCTGAATCTGGCGTGTTTCTTTGCTTACCACGTGTTCTGGCCCAAGGGTTTTGCCGCACAGCCAGATTTTTTTGCGCTGTTGCTCGCCCTCGCCGCCACCCTCGGGCTGTTTGTTTTCAAGCGCGGCGTGATCGAGGTGTTGATCGTTTGCGCCCTCGTCGGGCTGGGGTTTCATCTGCTGCGCTGAACCGGTGGCATGCCGCGCGCATCGGAATCAGGCGTTTACTTATCCCGGACTTCCCCCTTACTATCCAGCCACACCGGCATGGCGGGACACTCCCGCCGCCGACGTTTTCCGCCAACGGAAACACGCGTCATGAGCACGTCACTACAACAATCAGAATCGTTGAACGTCTCTGCACTGTGCGCCCTCCTTCACAGGGGCCGCGCATGAATCGCATCGTCAATCTCCCCATGGCCCTGAGCCGTTCCAAGCTGCGTCACTCCGCACGCCCGCCGGATATCTGTCTGTCCGTCTGATCGCGCCGTTAAAAATCGCGACAGCTCCCCCTCTTTTTTCGATATCCCTGCCAGGACGCCCGCGCCTTTTGCCGAGCTGCGTCCGGCCCGAATCTGCGCGCCTGTGCGGCGCCATCGTGAGTGATTGATTGATTATGAAATTCGCAGCCATTGAAGACGCACACAACTTTCTGGATCAGAACCCCGACATCGACATGATCGAGCTGTTCATCCTCGACGCCAACGGGGTGCCACGCGGCAAGTTGTTGCACCGCGAAGAACTGCTCGCCGTGTACGAAAGCGGTCGCCCGCTGCCAAGCACCATTCTCGGCCTGACCGTACATGGCGAAGACGTGGAAAACTCCGGTCTGGTGTGGGACGTCGGCGACATCGACTGCCGCGCCTACCCGCTGGAAGGCAGTCTGGTGCGCCTGCCATGGCGACAGATCCCGACTGCGGCGGTGCAAGTCAGCATGCACCCGGAACAAGGCATGCCGGCCAGTATTGCCGACCCGCGTCACCTGCTGATCAAGGTCATCGACGCCCTCAAGGCCGAGGGTTATCACCCGGTGATGGCCTGCGAGCTGGAGTTCTACTTGCTCGACGCCAAACGCGATCACAATGGTCGCCCGCAACCGGCGCTGGATGCCGACGGCGGTCGACCGAGGCACACCCAGGTCTACGGTTTGCGTGAGCTGGAGCAGATCGAACCGTTCCTCGCCGACCTCTACAGCGCCTGCAAGCTGCACGGTATTCCGGCGCGCACGGCGATTTCGGAATACGCGCCGGGCCAGGTGGAAATCACCCTCGAACACGGCGATGCGCTGGAGGCGATGGACCAGGCCGTGCGCTACAAACGGCTGGTCAAAGCCGTGGCGCACAAGCACGGGATGCAGGCAACGTTCATGGCCAAACCCTTCGATGATCTGGCGGGCACCGGCATGCACATGCACGTCAGCCTCGCCGATGCCGCGGGCCGCAATCTGTTTGCCTCCGAAGACCCGGCCGGCACCCCGCTGCTGCGTACCGCGATTGGCGGGATGCTCGCCTCGTTGCTCGATTCGCTGCTGCTGTTCTGCCCCAACGCCAACTCCTACCGTCGCTTCCAGGCCAACAGCTACGCGCCACTGGCGCCTACCTGGGGCGTCGACAACCGCACCGTCAGCCTGCGCGTACCCGGCGGCCCGGCCAACACCCGGCACATCGAACACCGCATCTGCGGCGCCGATGCCAACCCGTATCTGGCGGCTGCGGCGATCCTCGCGGGCATTCATCGCGGCATAAAAGAAGACATCGATCCGGGCGAACCGGTGCAAGGCAATGGCTATGCGCAGGCGAAGGAATTGCTGCCGACCGACTGGCTGACTTCGCTCACGGCGCTGGAAAAATCGGCCTGGGCACGGGATGCGCTGGGGCAGGAATTTCTCGGGGTGTATCTGGCAGTGAAACGCGCGGAATACCGGCAGTTCATGGCCGAAGTGGGTGAGCAGGACTGGCGCTGGTACCTCACAGAAGCCTGACGCCTCCCACTGAACCCTGTGGGAGCCAGCCTGCTGGCGATAGCGGTGTGTCTTTCAACATTCATGTGTCTGACAGGCCCTCATCGCCAGCAGGCTGGCTCCCACAAGGACTGCACTCTGCCTCCCGAATTTTGTGTGGAACTTAAAATGACTGAACGCAGCAATTCCTACTACACCGCCACCCTCAACCGCGACACCGACTACCCGACCCTGCAAGGCCGGCACAAGGTCGATGTGGTGATCATCGGCGGCGGTTTCACCGGCGTCGCCACCGCCGTCGAACTGGCGGAAAAAGGCCTGAAAGTCGCCATCGTCGACAGCCACAAGATCGGCTGGGGCGCTACCGGGCGCAATGGTGGACAGGTGACCGGCAGCCTGTCCGGCGACGGCGCGATGCGCAAACAGATGCGCAACACCTTGGGCGATGAGGTCGACGACTTCATCTGGCACCTGCGCTGGCGCGGCCACGAAATCATCAAGCAGCGCGTCGAGAAATACGGCATCGACTGCGACCTCAAGCACGGTCACCTGCACGCCGCCTACAAGCCAAGCCACATGGCCGGTTTGCGCAGCGACTACGACGAAGCCGTGCGTCGCGGCATGGGCGATGAAGTCAGTCTGCTCGACCGCAGCCAGGTGCGCGATCTGCTGCAAAGCGACCTCTATCACGGCGCAATCAAGAACACCCGCAACATGCATCTGCACCCGCTCAATCTGTGCATCGGCGAGGCGCGGGCGGCGGAAAGCCTCGGCGCGTTGATCTTCGAAAACAGCGAAGTGCTGGAGATCATCCACGGCGACAGTCCGGGCGTTCGCACGGCCCATGGCCGGATCGACGCCAATCAGGTGCTGCTGGCCGGCGATGTCTACCACAAGCTCGAACCGGGCCAGCTCAAGGGCAAGATCTTCCCGGCCATGGGCGGCATCGTCACCACCGAACCGCTGGGGGATCTGGCCCGGCAGATCAACCCCGAAGACCTCGCCGTTTACGACTGCCGCTTCGTCCTCGACTACTACCGCCTCACCGCCGACGGCCGCCTGCTGTTCGGCGGCGGCGCCAACTACAGCGGCAAGGACTCACGGGACATCGCCGGCGAACTGCGGCCGTGCATCGAGCAGACCTTCCCGGCGCTCAAGGGGGTGAAGATCGATTACCAGTGGAGCTGCGCGATGGGCATCGTCATCAACCGCATCCCGCAACTGGGCAAGCTCTCGGACAACGTCTGGTATTGCCAGGGCTACTCCGGCCATGGCATCGCCACGACCCACATCATGGGCGAAATCATGAGCCGCGCGATCACCGGGCAGATGCAGCAGTTCGACACGTTCGCCGCGTGCTCGCACATTCGCGTGCCGATGGGGGATCTGCTGGGGAATCCGATGCTGGCGGCGGGCATGTGGTACTACCAGATGCTGGAAAAACTGCGCTGATAGGTCTGGCCCTATCGCCAGCAGGCTGGCTCCCTCACACCAACTTTGGGAGCCAGCCTGCTGGCGATAAGGCCACCCGCTTCACTACAAAACCTCAGTCGGGCAACTGTTCAACCTCAATCCCCAACCGCCGATAATCCTCGGCACTACCCGACGCCAGATGCCGCTCGGTAATCAATGTATGCACCCGGCTGCACGGCGCCACCACAAACGGCTCCACCGCCCCCAGCTTGTCCGCCGTGGTCACAGCTATCACCTGCGCCGCACTGTCGAACAACGCCTGTTTCACCGGCACCTCATCGAAATACAGCGAACTCAACCCCACCTCCGGATGAATCGCGCACACTCCGGTAAACAGCACGTCAGCCTTGATGCTTTGCAACAGTCGCACCGTCTCGTGACCACTGACCGACATCGTCGCCAGATTCAGTTGCCCGCCCGCCAGAATCACCTTGATCCCCTTGTATTCCGCCAGGGTGATCGCCGTCATCGGTGACGTCGTCACGGCGGTGATCGAAATATCCGAGGGCAACGAACGGGCGATCTGCAACGTGGTGGTGCCGGAATCGAACAGCACGATCTGACCGTCCTTCACCCTTCCGGCCGCCAGCTGCGCAAGGCTGGTTTTCACCTCGTCGGTTTCACTGATCCGCGTGAAGTAATCCTTGCCGGTGTCCTTCGGTCGCGGCAGCGCTCCGCCATGCACCCGCTGCACCAGCCCGGCGTTGTCCAGCTCGGCCAGATCGCGGCGGATGGTGTCTTCGGACACCGCAAAGTGCTGGCTCAACTCGGACGCCATGACCTTGCCATCACGTTCGAGGATCAGCAGGATTTTCTGCCGACGCAGAGAGGGAAGCTCGGAAGCGGAATGATCGTGCATGGTTTTGCCTGTTTGTGCTTGTAGTTGCAGGTTTGGCGAGCCTAACCAATGCATCTGCCAAACACAAACCGGCTGATATCAATTGTTTCGATCTTTGAAATCATGAAGCCGAATTTTTTCTTTGCTTTCAGCCTGTTCACAATGGCCCCACTTTAATAAGGCTCAGGATGAACAGCTCATGAATCTCAATTTTGCGTTTGCGTGCATGATCGTGGTGTCGTTTGCGATTGCGTTGGGGCATGCATGATTCACACGGACGCCGCCAGATGCTCGCGAAACCACTTGTGAGCCGGATCACGATGCGAGCGCTCGGCCCAGAGCATCGCCATCTCGTAACCCGGCACAGCCAGCGGCGGTTCAACCACCTGCAACGCTGAACGGTCGCGCACCAGCCGCGACGGCAGCATCGCCACCAGATCGGTACTCGCCAGCACTGACATCAGCAACAGAAAGTGCGGCACCGACAGCACGACTTTCCTGCTCAGCCCCGCCTCCGCCAATGCCTTGTCCGTCACCCCGAAAAAACCTCCGCCCTCCGGCGACACCAGCACATGCTCAAGCTCGCAAAATTGCTCGCGCGTCGGCTTGCATTGCAGTTTCGGATGCCCCGCGCGCCCTGCCAGCACGTAGCGCTCGGTAAACAGCGCCCGTCGATGCAGCTCCAATGGCGCATCTTCGCTGGTGTGCAGAGCCAGATCGATCACGCCCTGCTCCGCCTGCTTCACCAGATGCTGCGGCGACAGGTCGAGTACCGCCAGGCGCGAACCCGGCGCCTGGGTGCGTAATCCGGCCAGCGCCGACAGGATTACGGTCGATTCGCCGTAGTCCGATGCCGCAACTTTCCAGGTATTCGTTGCCTGTGCCGGGTCGAACGCACTGGCCGGCGCCACCGCCCGCTCCAGCGCTTCCAGTGCCTCGCGCAACGGCTCGCGCAATTCATCGGCCCGTGCTGTCGGGCGCATGCCCCGTGGGCCGGGCAGCAGCAGCGGATCGCCAAAGATGTCGCGTAACTTGGCCAGATGCACACTGACCGACGGCTGCGACAGGTTCAGCCGCTGCGCGGCGCGGGTGACGTTGTGCTCCGACAGCAGCACGTCGAGGGTCAGCAGCAGGTTGATATCCAGGCGACGTAAATTATTCATGGCTATACCAGATATATCAGACATTCATTTCCAATATACCTGCCGGGCGCCGATCCTGCTGTCACTCAGCAACGGAGTTTCACCATGAATGTGCTACTGGTCTACGCCCACCCCGAACCGCAATCGCTAAACGGCGCGTTGAAAGACTTCACCGTCCAGCGTCTGGAAGCCGCCGGCCACAGCGTGCAGGTTTCCGACCTCTACGCGATGAACTGGAAAGCCAGCCTCGACGCCGACGACAGCCCCGGTCGCGACAGCAGTCGGCCATTCGATGCCTCCCTCGACTCGAAACTCGCGTTCGAACAAGCCCGGCAAGCCACTGACATCGCCGCCGAACAGGCAAAACTGCTGTGGGCAGACACGTTGATACTGCAATTTCCGCTCTGGTGGTTTTCCATGCCGGCGATCCTCAAGGGCTGGGTCGAGCGCGTGTACGCCTACGGATTTGCCTACGGCGTCGGCGAACATTCTGACGCCCGCTGGGGTGATCGTTATGGCGAAGGGACGTTGAAAGGCAAACGGGCGATGTTGATGGTCACGGCCGGCGGCTGGGAATCGCACTACAGTCAGCGCGGGATCAACGGGCCGATCGATGATCTGTTGTTCCCGATTCATCACGGGATTCTCTACTACCCCGGATTCGAAGTGCTGCCGCCGTTTGTGGTGTATCGCACGGGGAAAATGGATGAGGCGCGGTTTGCCCGGACGTGTGAAGAACTGGGGCTGAGACTGGATGAGTTGTGGAGTGCCCAGCCGATAGGGTTTCGACGGCAAAATGGCGGGGATTATGAGATTCCGGCGCTGACATTGAAGGACGGGATTGCGCCGGGACTCGAGGGATTCGCAACGCACATCTTCTAGTGTTGCTCGACCTGCTTTCGCTGGGCTGCACAGCAGCCCAGATTTAGTAGCAGGGCACCGCCGATCAATCAGGCTCGGGGGCGAAAAACCTGATATCAAACTCCCCGCCCCGCTCGTTCAACAAAATGATCCGAGCGCAATTCCAGCATCTGAGAAGCATGTCGGACTCCGCAAACAGCTTGTCGACGAGTTGATTGGCGGTCATTTGATTTCCATCCGGCAGATCAAGCGCACCCTCTGAAGCCACCAGAGAAACACCCGTCCCGCAAAACCAGTTTTTGTGAACCAGCTCATCACATTTGCACCGAACCCATGACCCCATGACCTACCTCAAGACACAAAAAAGCGAACGACACACAGATCAAACTTCTTCCCGCGCTCTACGCACCTGCACCAGCAACGCCGGCGCAAAGTGCAGCAGCACCATCCGCACCAGATGGTGAGTCAGGATAAACACCACGTTCAATCCGCCACCAAACGCCACGATGGCGATAGTCTCGATTGCTCCCGGCATGTAGGCCAGCCACAGCGACAACGCATCACTGCCCAGCAATCGCGCCGCCACTTCGGCGAACCCCGCCGCGACCAGAATCATCAAACCCACCGAGACCAGTGCCGTACGGCCATGACGTCCCAGTTCCGCAAGACCAAGGCCCTGGAAGCGTGAGCCGATCCGCACCCCGAGAATCAGCGCCGCCAGATTCAGGCTCCAGTCCGGCATGTGAAAGCCGTGCAGCCATCCCGATTTCAAGAACACGGCCGTCAGGATAATCGCCGTCAACATGAACGGCGCCGGTACGCCAATCGCCAGCAGCAATCGCCCGACCACGATGCTCGAAATAATCAGCGAGAACACGGTCAACGCCATGCCCGTGGACAACGGATCGACCTCGGCCACCGCGACCGCTGCCTGACCGGGAATCAGCAAACTCACCAACACCGTGATCAGCAGCAAACGCATCAGGTGCACGACGATGACCTTGCTCGACGCTTGATGTGATTCCAGCAAATCAAACACCGCCGCCAACGCCCCCGGATACACCGCCAGCAAGGCGTCGGTGCGATTCCACCCCGCTCCGCGCGCCAGCCACCAGGCAGACAGCACCACTTGTACTGTCAGGCACAGCAGCAACAGGCCGAGGCTTGGCAGCATTGTCGTTACGGTCGCGCTGTCCCACGCTTCGAACATCAGTCCGGTGGCGATGCCCAGCGTGACCTGGATGTAACCCAAGCCATAGGGGGTCCTGGGTGCAAAACCGAATTTGGTAGCGGCAAGAGCGGTGACAAGGATCGAGCCCAGCAGCAAGCCGTGGGGCACGCCTTCGAACTGCAACAGCGCGCCGAATCCGGCAGCGATCAACAGACATAGAATGGATTTCATGGTCGCCTTCCTGGCTATTTAAACGAGTTTAAGCGCGCAACCGGCCAATCGCCCGCCGATACTTTTCGACCCGCTCCAGATCCTCCCAGCTCGGCGAGGCAATCCGCGACAGGTCGCTGTTCTCCTCCAGATCCGCCAGTTTCACCACCCGCCCGATCGGGTTCTGCGCGGCGCGCTCGACGAAATCCTCGTAGGATTCGCCCGGCACTTTGGTCACCGATTCGATAGCCGACAAAACCTCTTCGCTGAAGCCTTCCTTGCGCAAATCATCCAGGCTGATGCCGCAATCCTCGACCACATCGTGCAGCACCGCGACGATGCGTTCTTCCAGGCTGCTCATGCGCAGCATGACTTTCAGCGGATGCAAAATGTACGGCGCACCACCCTTGTCTAACTGCCCGGCGTGGGCCGTGGCGGCAATGGCGATGGCGCGTTCCAGAGTCTGAGTCATGGCGTTTCCTCGGGTCAGACGCCGTACCGGCCGCCAATATAGAAATGACGCTTGAACCAGCGCCCGATCGCCTGCAAGCGCCCGGTCGGTTGCGCCGGCTCGGCGTAGCGCTGGAGAATCAGCGAAACCAGATCAGCCTGACTCTCCCCCGGATGCGCATCCAGCAACTCGGCCACCCAGGCGCAATTGGCCTTCTTCAAATGCTCACGCCACTCCCCGGGCCAGCCATCCAGCTCATCCAGCGCCAGCCACCGCGCACCACCCTGCTCGACATGCCCGCCACCAATCGATTGCTCGAAACAGAACGGCGTCGCCGGTCGGGACAGGTCGATGCTGAAGATGTAGATGTCCTGGGTTTTGTGCTGCGGCGTGGGGGCGTTGTTGCGATGGCCGATCTGAATCATGCGCGGTTCCATCCCTGGCGAGGCGTTACAAACTGTTTCATGTATACCTTCACGGATTCACCCCGCCATGGCAAATCAAAAATCAACTGAACTGCACCCATCAACGTCCGGAGACGCTCCAAAATTTCCGCCCTGCACATAGGCCGTCCATGAACTTTTCTTTAAAATGATGTCAATGCGATATCGCTGTTTGTCTTCAGGCATACGGCATCCCCCAGCGTCAGGCTGTTTCCTGACAATCATGGAAGTACCCCCCCCGATGAGACTGATTCTCGTGATGTTATTGATGTTGAGCGGCTACGCGCACGCCGGTTGTGAAAACATCAAGGACGATGACCAACGCAACTATTGCAAGGCCAAGGAAGGCTGGGGTGGCTGCCAGAACATCAAAAATGATGACATGCGCAACGCCTGCAAATCCGAAGCAGAGGGTAGCGATAGCTGTGGGAACATCCGCGACGATGATCAGCGCAATCTCTGCAAAGGCAAGAGAGGCATCGACAGCTGCACGAACATTCACGACGATGACCTGCGTAACTTGTGCAGGGCACAACAAGGTCGGGGTGGCTGCCAGAACATCAAAAACGATGACATGCGCAGAGATTGCAGAGCCACGACCAATGGCTGAAGGTTGCCGCTGACGCCGCAGCCACCAGGAGTCACTCCGGTCCGGTCATCTCGAGAATGATGTTTGCCTGCCTCTGGCACGAGGCCGGCACTCGGGATTGACCGCCCCGGTATACTCCCCCGCCATACTTGCCCTGCATGACGCCTCAACCTGGAAAGGACACCGATGAGCAGTATTCCACTCTCCGAACAGATGGGCGCAATGGCCTTGGTCGATGAGTTGCGCCATCAGCGCAAACAGGTTCAGGAACACCTCGACCTGCCGCGACGCCGAGCCGAAATTGCCGAGCACATTCGCACCTATTACCAGAACCACAACATCGCATTCGACGACAACCTGATCGAGCAAGGCGTGCGTCAGGTGTTTGCGCGTCGCCTGCTGCTGGAAATACCGCCCACGGGTGCCATCGACACCTGGCTGATCAACTTGTTAGTCCGGCGTTCCAGTGTGTTCAAAACGCTGCGAACCTCTGCCCTGGTGCTGTTGGTCATTGCCTTCGCGGTCTACAAATTCACCAGCCCGACGGTTTACAGTCCGGTCGAAGTGCGCAAGGTCAGCACCGCCGCCGCGATGGTCCGCGATGATCGCAAAAAGCTGTTCCTGGAAGTGGACAAGCAGCGTGGCGCCGTAGAGGCCCTGGCTCGAAGGCTGGCCGAACAACCGGACCCGCACGCCAGCGTATTGCTGCAGCGCGCCCGAAGTGCGTTGCCGGCTACCGACGTGCGTACGTCTATCGGCCTTTCCGAACCCGTGACATCGGCAAACGCGGGCGCGATCAATACCCGCGTCAAAGAACTCGAGGAGGGCCGGTATGCGATCAACCGGTCTCTGAGCGATGTTGAAAACAACGTGAAGTACGCCCGACGTATCCTCGACACTCGCAATGACCTTAAAACAATGCTGCAAGACCCGCAGTTTGCCATCGGGATTGCCCACTCCAGCAATCTGGATCAGCGCCTGGCGGAAATCGACCAGTTGCTCAAGCAAGTCAACGACTACGACAGTCACCAGGATGCACAAGATGCGTACAACGATCTGCGTAGCGATCTCTGGGACTATGAACAAGACATGCTCAAACTGCAGTCGAAGCGCTACCGCTCGCTGAAAGAGCGCATCGCCTCCCGCTGGGTACCGGATGAAATCCGAACCCAGTTGCGCAGAAAAGTCGAAGTCATCCACCAGGTCCTGAAAGCCGGTGACTCGACGGCCGCCGAGCGAAAAATCAATCATCTGATCAGCTCGATGAAAGATGCAGGCTACTGGCGCCGCTGGGGTGGTTCGGGAGAATGACAGATTGAAAAGGACACCCCCCATGAGCAGCACCGCACTCTCCGAGCAACTGACGGCGATGGCGTTCATCGACAAACTGCGCCATGAGCAAAAGCAGATTCAGGATCATCTGGACCTGCCCAGCCGCCGCGCGGACATCGCCGAGCGCATCCGCGCCTACTACATCAGCAACGCCATAGAGTTCGATGACAAACTGATCGAACAGGGTGTGCGGCAATTTTTCGCCCATAGATTGACGCTGGAAACACCGGCGCTCAACGGGTTCGATGCGTGGCTGGTCAAGTGGCTCTGCCGCCGCGGCGCTTCGCCAGCGAGCGTCAAACCGGCAAACAGACGCCGGTGGCCGCTCATGCTGCTGATCCTGTTATCCAGCGCGCTGACCCTGTGGGCGACTCACCACTACAAGGATGCCGGGAGAGTTGACGGCGTCGTCAAAAATGCCGGGACGTTGCGCGACAGAAGTTTCCAGTTGAACGAGAAAATGCAGTCAATCACCAAACGTCTCGCGGTGTTGCGCAAGAGCAACGCCGAGCACCCGAACGCGAACGTCGGCCGTTTGCTCCAACATGCGCAGTCCAGAGTGCCCGCCAGCGCTTTTCGCACGGATCTCGGGGTGGATATAAAAATCACCAAGGACAATCTGGACCTGATGGAATCGCAGGTCATGGCACTCAACGCGCAGCAATGGCGGTTCGAAGCCGACTCTGAACAGATCTACATCGACATGAAGTATGCCGGTGCAATCATCTGGATGCGCCAGACCCTGCGTGACATCCGCCAGGACCCGAAGAATGTCGCCAGGATCGAACAGTCCAGCAGTCTGAAACAGCGACTGACCCTGCTCGGGCAACAGCTTGAGCGTATCAACAACGAGAAGGCTTACGGCGATGCGTTCTCCACGTTCCGCGATATCGACGATGAGCTGTTTGGCCTCAGTCTATAAACCACCGACTGCCTGGCCCCCTCACGAAAGGACTCCTGATGCGCAGCATTTCACTCTCGGAACAAATGAAGGTCGTAGCCCTGATCGACGAACTGCGGTATCAGCGCAAGCAGGTCCAGGAGCACCTCGACCTGCCTCGCCGCCGCGCAGAGATCGCCGAGCGCATCCGTGCCTATTACCTGAGCCAGGACCTGCCCGTGGACGACGACCTGATCGAACAGGGCGTGCATCAATTCTTTGCCCGGCGCTTGATCCTCGAGGCGCCGCCAACCCATCCTGTCGACTCGTGGCTGATCAGGACGCTGGTTGATCGGCAGATGCTGGCCGGTCGCATTCGACGCCTGCTGCCCCGGTTCGGGATCCTGCTGCTGTTGGGAGTCGTACTCGGGGGTGGCCTGCTGTTGCAAAAGCAGTGGGCTTCCGGCGGGGACGACCTGAAGCTTATTGAAGTCAAATTAGCTGCGCATAACCTGTCCGGCAGTCTGCGCGATCAGAACACAGAGCTTGAGAAGCTTCGGACGCTGCTGGCAAAGGTTCAGCACGAAAACGCACAACAGCCGGACGAAACCGCGACCCGCCTGCTCCAGCGTGCCGAACAGAAACTCCCGGCTCGCGGCCTGCAGACCGATATCAGCAGTAACACCCAAGTCACCCGCGATAACGTCCTGGCCCTGGACTCGCAGATCAACGACCTTGAGCGGCAACGTCTGCAATTGAATCGGGACACCTACGCGGCCGACAAAGACATCCAGCGCGCCAGCGGTATTCTCGGCACACGCCGAAAGGTCCAGGAATTACTGAAAGATCCGAAACGTGCCGCCGCCATTGCCCAGTCGAGCAACCTCGATGAACGCCTGGCCGAGATTGATCTGGCGCTGAAAAACATGGATGACGATCAGGGGGCGGCGAATGCCGCTTACTGGGAGCTGTCGCGTGATCTGTTCGGCGATACCAGCCTGTTGGAGTTGCAGACCAGCCGCTTCCAAGGCTTGCGGGCACGGATTGAGCGCAAGGAATTTCCAGCAGAACTACGCGAATCCTTGCAGTCGCGCCTGCAGGAAATCGAAACCGACCTGAACAAGGGCGACTCGAACGCCGCCGAGAAAAAAATCACTCAGACACGACAAAAACTCAGGGCAGCAGGCTATTGGTCGCTGTATTGACCAGGCCGACTTTCAGCCTGCAATTTCTTCCCTTGACCAGCGACTCAACAGGTACAGCAATGACCTCAACCACCCAGAACAAGGCGTCATCGACCAGTCAATCGACCGCCAGACAGACGCCGGCCCACAGTGCCAAAGACTACGAAGACATCCGCCAGGAATGCAGGGAAAAACTGCGCGCCTACAGTGAAAACGAAGCCTATGTCTTCCTGCGCGATCGAGCCTATGGCACCGACCAATACGCGTTCGGTTTTTTCCAGCGCTGGCTCGACGGCCTGCTGGCCAAACGCATCAACTACGCTGGCAATCGCCAGAACGAGCTGATGCTGCTGGCGATGCAGGCGCGCAATGAAGAGCTGCACGGCAAACCTGCCCGCTGAGCATTATCTTTGCCCCCACCCCAGAACAGACGACACCACGTAAGGACACTCGATGACCAACTACCTCGAACGGGCACTCACGGGTCTGCGCACGATCGGCATCAACCTGTTTCAACCGGTTCACGATGCACCAGTGCTGGTACTGCTCGACCGCGTCGCTCAGTACGACAACAGCAAAGTCACCGCCATCGCTTCGGTACTGCAGCAGTCGACCGCGTTCAACAGCATGGTCCGCGAGCAGATTGAAGGCATGGACATTTCCACGCGCTTCATGGACATCACCCAGCGCTTCACCTCGATCCGTGAAGACGCTTCGTCCATGGCCGAATGGATGGACGACGGCCGCCTCGACACCCTGGAAAAACTCAAGCTGAACTGGATGAACCTGCGCCGCGGCTCGATTCCCAGCCGCTTCAATGACATCCGCGAAAGCTACTTGCAGGTGTGCAAATCGGCCAATGACCAGATTGCCCGGGAAAGCGTGGTACTTGAGGCGTACATGGATTTCCGGATGGCAATGAAAGCCGCCGAAGTCGACGCCCAGCAAGTTCTGGCTGTGGCCGGCAAAGCGCTGGAGCAACGCACTCAAGCGCTGAACGACGCCAGTGCTCTGGTCTCCGCTGCCGATACTTCCGAGCCGGCCCGGCGCGCCAGTCTGGAGCTGCAACGCGATGAAGCCGTACGTGCCTTGCAGGATGAAGACAAGCGCTACCAGATCGTCAAGGACATCGCCGATGATTTGAAGGTCGGGTACAACACTGCTGAAATGGTGTTTGCCCGGATCAATCAGGTGCATGTGATCAAGGAACGCCAATATCAGCGCATGGTCTCGTTCTTCTCCACCAACGAAGTGGTACTGACCGGCCTCGCCGTATCCTTCACCAGCAACAGCGGCCTGGCCGAAGCGACCCACACACTCAACGCCACCACCGAAGGCATCAGCAAAGGGCTCGAAACGCTGGGCTCTGCCGGCAATCAACAGATTGAAGCCGCGGTCAAAGCCAGTTACGGCTCGACCATCAAGGTCGATTCGGTTCGCGCACTTGCCGATGCGACCCTGAGCTTCCAGACCGACATGCAGAGCCTGACCGACAGCTACCGCGCCGAATCAAGCAATGCCGCCCGCGACATTGCCGATGCAGTGGAAGATGCCAAACGCAAGTTTGCAGCGCTGCTGAGCAAGGCCGCCTGACGTTTCCGATGCAAAAAACGCCGATGCCCACCTGGGCATCGGCCTTCATGCACATCGAATGACGTTGAAGATTTACGCCCATGAAAAAGGGACACACCGGGTGTCCATTTTTTGCGTTCGGGGTTTGCGGATCAATCAACGTTTCATGGCTTCGCACTGGTTGCGCAGGTCCCAATCGCCGATGCTCGCACAGCTACTGCCCTGCTTCGCTTCACAGAAGGAGCGCTTGTCACGATCCTGGATACTCGCGCATGAACCGCCTTTCTCCCCTTCGCAAGCCGTGCGCAGATCGTAATTATCGATCGAGGCACAACTACTGCCTTTCTTGGCGTCGCAATAGGCGCGCTGGTCACGATCCTCGATACCCGCGAATGAGCCGCCCTTCTCTGCCTGGCAGGCCGTGCGCAAATCGTAATTGTCGATGGAATAACAGCTGCTGCCTTCCTCCATGGCCTGGCAATAGTTGCGCTTGTCAGGGTCACTGATGCTGGCTCAACTGGCGGAAACGTAACCGCTGAACAGCAACAACATCGCAAGAATCAGTTTCATCTCACACTTCCTCGGGTTTGCCGGAAAACAGCCAGGCACTGGTTGATCCGTTCGAAATGAGCGTCGCGACATGCCATCAAATTGGCATCGCTTTTCAGGAAAGTTCCGGGACGGGGATGAGGACTGGATTTTGGGATCTGAAAACTTCGTAGGAAATGACCGCGCGTGGTGAGGGAGCTTGCTCTCGATGGGATACGAAGCAGGCCGAAATTGGTCGAGTCATTTTTCCTGGCACTCCGTAGCCCTTGATTTACGTCGGTTGTGCCGCCGAACGGGAGTGAACTCTCTGGCCAGACGTGGTGATATTGTGTCCTACGGGCTGATTGCGACGGTGGGGGTCGATGCCTAGAGTGGGTCTGTCGCTGAACGAATTTGGCGATAGGGTTTCGCAGCCCTGACGATACGTGTAGTAACCTGACGCCCCCCAAAAACGGTGACGGTCGCAATAGCGTCCGACAACCGCGTAATGGTGGCTGTGTGTGGGAGATCTTCGGGTCTGCCGGGTTCCTCGTATCCTCGGTCTGCGAACCCGCACATGGCTACCACCCTTCGACTCGCAGCGAACGGCAGTAGCTCTTCTCACGGATACGAGGAAGCTTTACTTATGCCGATGGATAAACCGCTCCGCAATTACGCGAATATGTCCCACCCCGCCACCGATCAGCCCGTCCTGTTCATTGATGCCGACGCGCCATTGCGCGACCTGCATGCATGTGCCAGTGAGCGTCTCAACGCAGTTCTCAAATACCTGGATCTGATGGCCTGCATCCACCTCCCCGACATCATCACCGTCAGCACCATCGCCAGACTCATGGTGCAAGACGTAAGTGATGTGTTTCGAGTCATAGAGCAACGAGGGTTTGATGTTCCTGGATAGAACATTTGAAGGTGACAGATTCACATAAATAAATCTGTCACCTTTTCTCTAGACTTAGTAATCGGGAGCAAACACCACAATGACTTTCAACTTATCCGAAGCCGCGCAAAACTCCTTTTTCAAGGCAGTCGGATTTCTTATATGACCGTCCGGATCATACACAAAAAATATAATTGTCTTGCACGCCGTGTGCGACTGATACCTGGCGATATCCAGAATCAACTCATCAGCAAGCGAGCGATCAGTCATACTCGCTCGTGCCATTTTGACTTCCACCACCAGTTCCTCATCGGGAATCGAGAAGTCCACCCTTGACCCTCCACCCAGGACGTTTGGCGCGATGTCCTCTGATTTGACATTTGAAAAATACATTCTCAACAATGCGAAAACCAGATACTGAACATCGTACTCATCCTCCACCAAAAGTGCCGGACGATTACGCTTGCGTACACTCAAGTCTTTCGCGAAACGATGGAATTTCCGAAAAAGCAACTCTACACGCTCTTCCACGCTCAAGTTACTGGAAGCGTTTTCACCCGTTTCAAAAGCAAAAAAATTCCTTAATACATCTTCTTCAAACTCAATCTGCGCCGCGGGCGGCTTCCAAAGAAGAAAATACCAGCCAAACAACAAAATACAGGCTTCAATGATCAAAAACACAACCAGGTGAACGAAGTTCAAACTCAACCTGTAAACACTCTCATACTTGTATTTATGCCCTCCTCCAGACCTTTCTTCCGACACAGGAACAAGATTAAGGTCAAACTTTACAACTACACCTTTAAAACCCTGAACCCCATGAAGGTCATACCTTACAAAATCATTTTCACTTAAAGACCCTTCATTATAAGAAGCGAGCTTTTCAAACTGCCCATTCGTGATCGATTGATACTCCTTCGAAGTCACAACACCCACCACTGCCGAGTTTGTGATATCGACTTCTTCAAATACCGGGTAAATCCAGAGCGAATAGGCCATCAACGTCAGAAAAAAAGAAAAACACAACAAACCTTTCGAGAAACGATTGAGTCGCCTTGTATTAAGTATGACAGCTGGAGTTGATCTGTCTTTACTCACGATCCCTAACAAACCAGCAATTTTCCCAAGCAAGACTCACCCCAATTACAAATTCAATCAAAACCCATTGGCTCAACAATCCGAAAACCCGTGAAGAAGGTTTTCGTCGCTTTCATTTCAATCAATCGCCACGTCCACTTTCTCAAGACCTTACACGTGGAAACCGCAGCAACGAGGGCAATAAATCACGCGCCTTTATCGCGAGCCTTAGCGATTATTTTCGCTCTCGCCCTAAATGATGGCATATGGACATCGCCAAATTTATCACATGAACCGAATCGGGGTACTGAAAATCAGGCACAAAAAAACCGCACTTCTGCGGTTTTTTATAGATCACTCGAAAGCGCTGTGAAAAATCAAACTCAGAAATTCGCCGGCGTATTCGCACTGATAATCTCAGCCTCATCCGCCCCGATATTCCGGAACTTGTGCGGTAGCGTCGTCGGAAAATAATACCCATCCCCCGCACTCAGCACGCTCACCTGCCCATCCACCGTCAACTCCACAGTGCCGCGCGTCACCAATCCGCACTCTTCACCTTCCGCGTGCACAATCGGCTCTTCCCCGGAGCTCGCGCCCGGTGCGTATTGCTCGCGCAGCAGGCGCATCTGGCGGCTGGGGACCGAGGCGCCGATGAGCAGCAGGCGCAGGCCGTGGCGGCCCAGGTCGGGTTGTTCGTTGGCGCGGAAGACGTATTGGTGTTCGCGGGGGGGCTGGTCGAAGGTGAAGAAGTCGGCCAGGGACATCGGGATGCCTTCGAGCAGCTTTTTCAGTGAGCTGACGGAAGGACTGACACGATTCTGTTCGATCAGGGAGATGGTGGCATTGGTCACGCCGCTACGCCGGGCCAGCTCGCGCTGGGAGAGTTTGTAGCTTTCGCGTACTAGTTTGAGTCGAGAACCCGTATCCATGACAGCCTTATGTGAGAACGACTTAAGGGTAATGGGGGTGGGTGGCGGGTGCCGCGCAAGGCGCGCGGATCACGTTGCTCCCGTGTCCCGGAACCGTGAAAGGCGGCTATTAAATCACGTTTGTCGGTGTTGCTCAGCAGGTTCGATGGACGGCACATGAAAAAGCCGGCGGCGCCCTTTTTGGGGGCGTCGCCGGCGAGGTAAATCAGATGCCGAAACGGTCGCGCAGCGAGTAATACACCGCGCCGAGGGCGGTCAGCGGGGCCGAGAAGGTGCGGCCGCCGATCATCGGCATGTGTGGCAGCGAGGCGAAAGCGTCGAAGCGTTCGGCGTCGCCACGGATCATTTCCGAGATCAGTTTGCCGGCCAGGTGCGAGCAGGTGACGCCATGGCCGCTGTAGCCCTGCATGTAGTAGGCGTTTTTCTCGATGCGGCCGAATTGCGGCATGCGTGACATGGTCAGCAGGAAGTTGCCGGTCCAGCGGTAGTCGATTTTCACGTCCTTGAGCTGCGGGAAGGTCTTGAGGATCTTCGGGCGGATCAGGGTTTCGATGTCGTCCGGTTCACGGGCGCCGTAGACCACGCCGCCGCCGTAGAGCAGACGGTTGTCGGCGGTGAGGCGGTAGTAGTCGAGCAGGTAGTTGCAGTCTTCGACGCAGTAGTTGTTGGTGATCAGGCTGCGAGCCTGCTTTTCGGTCAGCGGTTCGGTGACGCAGATCTGCGAGCCGCACGGCATGCTCTTGGCCGTCACGCGGTTGTCGAGGCCTTGCGGCAGGTAGGCGTTGCCGGCGATCAACAGGTATTTGGCGCGGACCTGGCCTTTGGCGGTGCGCACGACGTTGGGCTCGCCGTACTTGATTTCCACCGCTGCGGATTGCTCGTAGATCTTGCCACCCAGACGCACGATGGCCGCGGCTTCACCGAGGGCCAGGTTCAGCGGATGGATGTGGCCGCCCTGCATGTCCAGCAGACCGCCGACGTAGGCGTCGGAGCCGACTTCGCGACGGATGTCCGCAGCGTCGAGCATCTTCAGGTTTTTATTGCCGTAACGTTCCCAGCTGCGTTTTTGTTCGGCGAGGCCCTTGAGCTGCTTGTTGTTCATCGCCGCGAAAATGCCGCCCGGGCGGTAGTCGCACTTGATGTCGTATTCCTTGATGCGCGAACGGATGATGTCGGCGCCTTCGAAGATCATGCTGCCGAGGATTTCCGCGGTCTTGTCGCCGTAGCGTTCTTCGATCACGTCGACGTCGCGGCTGTAGGAGTTGACCAGTTGACCGCCGTTGCGACCGCTGGCGCCGTAGCCGACTTTGGCCGCTTCCAGCACCGTCACCTTGTAGCCGGCTTCGCTCAGGAACAGTGCCGAGGACAGGCCGGTGTAGCCGGCGCCGATGATGCAGACATCGCACTCCACCGACTCTTCGAGGACCGGGAAATCGATCACTTCGTTGCGGGTGGCGGCGTAGTAGCTGTTCACGTGTTGTTGTTTCATTTTTTTATTCTCCGAGGGTCGCCGGTTGCAGGCGACCACCGCTGTAAAAGAGTCAGAGCTTGATCCAGGTCGCTTTCAGCTCGGTGTACTTGTCGAACGCGTGCAGCGATTTGTCGCGACCGTTGCCCGACTGTTTGAAGCCACCGAACGGTGCGGTCATGTCGCCGCCGTCGTACTGGTTGACCCACACGCTGCCGGCGCGCAGGCCACGGGCGAAGGTGTGAGCCTTGCTCAGGTTGCTGGTCCAGACCCCGGCGGCGAGGCCGAAGATGCTGTCGTTGGCGATCTGCAGCGCTTCTTCAACGGTGTCGAAGGTGATCAGCGACAGCACCGGGCCGAAAATTTCTTCCTTGGCGATGGTCATGGCGTTGGTCACGCCGTCGAAAATCGTTGGCTCGATGTAGGTGCCACCGGTTTCTTCGAGGGTGCGGCGGCCGCCGGCGATCAGCTCGGCGCCCTGCTCGCGGCCGATGCTGATGTAGCGCAGCACGTTGTCCAGTTGACGCTGATCGACCACGGCACCGACGGTGGTCGCCGGATCCAGGGCATGACCCGGTTTCCACGCTTGCAGCGCTTCCACCAGCAGCGGGATGAATTGCTCGCGGATCGAACGCTCCACCAGCAGACGCGAGCCGGCGGTGCAGACTTCGCCCTGGTTGAACGCAATGGCGCCGGCCGCCGCTTGTGCTGCCGCGCGCAAGTCCGGTGCGTCGGCAAACACCACGTTCGGGCTCTTGCCCCCTGCTTCGAGCCAGACGCGCTTCATGTTGCTTTGGCCGGCATAAATCATCAGTTGCTTGGCAATCGCCGTGGAGCCGGTGAAGGCCAGCACATCGACGTCCATGTGCAGCGCCAGCGCCTTGCCGACGGTGTGGCCGAAGCCTGGCAGGACGTTGAACACGCCTTTCGGAATACCGGCATCCAGTGCGAGTTGCGCAATGCGGATCGCGGTCAGCGGGGATTTTTCCGAAGGCTTGAGGATGAACGAGTTACCTGCCGCCAGCGCCGGGGCGAATTTCCAGCTGGCCATGATCAGCGGGAAGTTCCACGGCACGATGGCCGCGACTACGCCCGCTGGCTCGCGGGTGACCAGACCGAGTTGATCGTGCGGAGTGGCGGCGACTTCGTCGTAGATCTTGTCGATGGCTTCGGCGCTCCAGCGGATCGCGTTGGCGGTCGCCGGGATGTCGATGCTCATCGAGTCGCTGATCGGTTTGCCCATGTCGAGGGTTTCGAGCAGCGCCAGTTCTTCCTGGTGCTGCAGGATCAGGTCGGCGAAGCGGATCAGGATGCGCTTGCGCTCGGCCGGGGCCTTGTTGGCCCACACGCCGGAGTTGAAGGACTGGCGCGCGACTTCGACGGCGAGGTTGGCGTCGGCTTCATCGGTGCTGGCGACGGAGGCCAGGAAACGGCCGTCGACGGGGCTCAGGCATTCGAAAGTGTCGCCGCTGATGGCCGGGCGGTATTCGCCGTTGATGAAGGCACGGGATTCGAGGGTCAGGGACTGGAAGCGTTGTTCCCAGTCGTTGCGGGTCATGGTCATGGGGGTGACTCACACAGAATAGTTGGTGAAAGGCGAGCAGGTGCCCACCCATCAAAACTTTGGTAATACGATCCCCTGTGGGAGCGAGCCTGCTCGCGATAGCGGTGCATCAGATAACAACGATGTCGGCTGACACTCCGTAATCGCGAGCAGGCTCGCTCCCACAAGGTTTTCGGTTAGCCCTTAGACGGTATGCAGATACCAGTTGTACTCAAGGTCAGAGATCGAGTTCTCGAACTCGGCCAGCTCGCTTTCCTTGCACGCGACGAACACGTCGATGTACATCGGATCGATGTAGCGGGCCATGACTTCGCTGTCGTCCAGCTCACGCAGGGCGTCGCGCAGGTTGTTCGGCAGGCTCTGTTCGTTCTGCTCGTAGCTGTTGCCTTCGACCGGGGCGCCCGGTTCGATCTGGTTGGTCAAGCCGTGGTGAATACCGGCCAGAACGGAAGCCATCAGCAGGTACGGGTTGGCGTCGGCGCCGGCGACACGGTGCTCGATGCGCACGGCGTCTGCCGAACCGGTTGGCACACGAACGGCCACGGTACGGTTGTCGATGCCCCAGCTCGGCGAGTTCGGTACGTAGAACTGTGCACCGAAACGGCGGTACGAGTTGACGTTCGGGCACAGGAAAGCCATTTGCGCAGGCAGGGTCTCCAGCACACCGCCGATCGCGTGGCGCAGCGCGGCGTTCTGCTCGGGATCCTCGCTGGCGAAGATGTTGTTGCCTTCCTTGTCCAGAATCGAAATGTGCACGTGCAGACCGTTGCCCGCCTGGCCCGGATACGGCTTGGCCATGAAGGTGGTGTCCATCTCGTGGTCGTAGGCGATGTTCTTCACCAGACGCTTGAGCAGGACGGCGTAGTCGCACGCCTTAACAGGATCGGAAACGTGGTGCAGGTTGACTTCGAACTGCGCCGGGGCGCTTTCCTTGACGATGGCGTCGGCAGGAATGCCCTGCTCTTTCGCGCCTTCGAGGATGTCTTGCAGGCAGTCGACGTATTCGTCCAGATCGTCGATCAGATAAACCTGAGTCGATACCGGACGCTTGCCGGAGACTGGCGAACGTGGCGATTGCGGACGGCCGTTCACGTTGTCCTGGTCGATCAGGTAGAACTCGAGTTCGAACGCGGCGCAGATGGTCAGGCCCAATTCGTCGAATTTGCGCACCACGTTGGCCAGCACTTCACGGGGGTCGGCGAAGAACGGCTCGCCTTCCAGCTCGTGCATGGTCATCAGCAGTTGAGCGGTCGGACGCTTCTGCCAAGGCTCGATGCTCAGGGTGCCCGGGATCGGGTAGCAGATACGGTCGGCGTCGCCGATGTCCAGGCCCAGGCCGGTGCTTTCCACCGTGGAGCCATTGATGTCGAGGGCGAAAAGCGAGGCCGGCAAGTTGATGCCTTTTTCGTACACCTTATGAAGACTGGTGCGCTCGATGCGCTTGCCGCGCACCACACCGTTCATGTCTGCAATCAGAAGGTCGACGTACAAAACCTCAGGATGTTTCTTAAGGAATGCGTTTGCTTCGTTGAGTTGAACGGCACGCAGAGGGACCGACATGATGCACCTATTTAGCTGTTAATTATTATGTTCACTGCTGTTTCGCGGAGCCAGTCAACCCGAACGGCAAAGTGAAGTCAATAGCGAACACATGGCCGTTCAGCGTTTATTTTTCGGGCTTTTTTTAACACTCTCGTGCCAACACAGGCGCCAGAGCCCCGGTCTTGATGAAGATTTGATGAACGGCGTTTAGAATTTTTTACATGGGAGTTGTTAATTAAAATCAACGAGGCTAAGCTCCGGAAAAGCTCGTTCAAGTGTCAAACTTCGAGGTGAATAAAAATGGCATTCAAGCCATTGATCGGCGTTACTGCGTGCGTCAAACAGATTGGCCTGCACCCCTATCACATCAGCGGCGACAAGTACGTTCGCGCTGTCAGCGTTGCGGCGCTGGGGTTGCCCGTCGTCATTCCTTCCCTTGGCAAACTGACTGAAATCGAAGACCTGCTGGGTCAGCTCGACGGTCTGTTGCTGACCGGCTCGCCGTCCAATGTGGAACCCTTCCACTATCAGGGCCCGGCCAGCGCTCCCGGCACGGATCACGATCCGGCGCGGGATGCCACTACCCTTCCTCTATTGCGTGCAGCCATCGCGGCGGGCGTTCCGGTACTCGGCATCTGCCGGGGTTTCCAGGAAATGAACGTGGCGTTCGGCGGCAGCCTGCACCAGAAGGTGCATGAGCTGCCGGGCATGCTCGATCACCGCGAAGCCGACAGTCCGGATGTCGCCGTGCAATACGCCCCGGCCCACGCCGTGTCGGTACTGCCCGGTGGCGTGTTCGAAGCGCTGGAGCTGCCGGGTGAATTCCAGGTCAACTCGATTCACAGTCAGGGCATCGACCGCCTCGCTCCCGGCCTGCGTGCCGAAGCCGTGGCGCCGGATGGCCTGATCGAGGCGGTCTCGGTGGAGCACAGCCCGACCTTCGCCCTCGGCGTGCAATGGCACCCGGAATGGCAAGTGCTGGACAACCCGAACTACCTGCGGATTTTCCAGGCATTCGGCGAGGCTTGCCGCCAGCGTGCGGCGCGACGCAACCAGCGCTGACGCCACCCAACGATTGCAAAACCATTTACTGCCCCCGCGGGGTCGGCGGCTGCGCGCTTGCGCATCCGTCATCCGCGATCAGCAACACACCGCGAAAACAAAAAGCACCACCCGGCAGCCAGGACGGCGGCGCCGAACAACCCGCACGGTGCGGGTCTGCAATCCACTCTTAAGCCAGGCCGTGTTGGCCCGGCGACTGAAACCTGTTGGGAGTTTCACATGGCAAACGCCTCCAGCACTTACAGGAAGGCTCTTGAAGGTCATCAGCAACCGAAAAAGGTTCTGGTGAAAGTCGATCGCGTCACCAAGAAGTTCGACGAAACCACTGCGGTGGACGATGTGTCCCTGGAGATCCATCAGGGCGAAATCTTCGCCCTGCTCGGCGGCTCCGGCTCGGGCAAATCGACCCTGCTGCGCATGCTCGCCGGTTTCGAACGGCCGACTGAAGGACGCATTCTGCTCGACGGCGTCGACATCACCGACATGCCGCCGTACGAGCGGCCGATCAATATGATGTTCCAGTCCTACGCCCTGTTCCCGCACATGACCGTGGCGCAGAACATCGCCTTCGGCCTCAAGCAGGACCGTTTGCCGGCCAGCGAAATCGACGCCCGCGTCGAAGAAATGCTGCGCCTCGTCCACATGACCCAATACGCCAAGCGCCGCCCGCATCAACTGTCCGGCGGTCAGCGTCAGCGCGTGGCCCTCGCCCGCTCCCTGGCCAAGCGTCCGAAGCTGTTGCTGCTCGACGAACCGATGGGCGCACTGGATAAAAAGCTGCGTTCGCAGATGCAGCTTGAGCTGGTTGAGATCATCGAGCGCGTCGGCGTGACCTGCGTGATGGTGACCCACGACCAGGAAGAGGCCATGACCATGGCCGAGCGCATCGCGATCATGCACCTGGGCTGGATCGCCCAGATCGGCAGCCCGGTCGACATCTATGAAGCACCGGTCAGCCGCATGGTCTGCGAATTCATCGGCAACGTGAACGCCTTCGACGGCACCGTGGTCGAGGACCTTGAAGGTCACGCGATCATTCACAGCCCGGACTTGCAGCAAAAGATCTACGTCGGTCATGGCGTCAGCACGTCGGTGCAGGACAAGTCGATCACCTACGCGATCCGCCCGGAAAAAATGCTGGTCAGCACGATCAAACCGGAGACTCGCTACAACTGGTCCGAAGGCAAGGTGCATGACATCGCCTACCTCGGCGGCCACTCGGTGTTCTACGTCGAATTGCCGAGCGGCAAGATCGTCCAGTCGTTCATGGCCAACGCCGAACGCCGGGGCGCGCGGCCGACCTGGGACGACAAGGTCTACGTCTGGTGGGAAGACGACAGCGGCGTGGTACTGCGCTCATGAGAACCTTCAATCAGCAATTCCTGCGCCTGGTGCCCAGCGGGCGAAAGTTCGTCATCGGCATCCCGTTCATCTGGCTGTTCCTGTTCTTCATGCTGCCGTTCTTTCTGGTGATGAAGATCAGCTTCTCGGAAGCCGCGCTGTCGATCCCGCCGTACTCGGAGATCTACACCTACGCCGAACAGAAATTCCAGCTGTTCCTGAACATCGGCAACTACACCATGCTCGGCGAAGACGAGCTGTACCTGTCGGCCTACCTCGGTTCGCTGAAGGTCGCGGCACTGAGCACGATGATGTGCCTGGTGATCGGTTTCCCGATGGCCTACGCGATCACCAAGGCCAGCAAGGAAGCGCAAAACGTCCTGCTGCTGTTGATCATGATGCCGACCTGGACCGCGATCCTGATCCGCGTTTATGCGTGGATGGGCATCCTCAGCAACAACGGTCTGCTCAACGCGTTCCTGATGTGGACCGGGCTCACCGATCACCCAATCGAGATCCTCAACACCAACACGGCCGTGTATATCGGCGTGGTTTACGCCTATCTGCCATTCATGGTGCTGCCGCTCTACGCCAACCTTGTGAAGCACGACGGCAGCCTGCTGGAAGCCGCGCAGGATCTGGGTTCGAGCAACTTCAACAACTTCTGGAAAATCACCGTGCCGCTGGCCAAGAACGGCATCATCGCCGGCTGCATGCTGGTGTTCATTCCGGTGGTGGGCGAGTTCGTGATTCCGGAGCTGCTGGGTGGCCCGGAGACCCTGATGATCGGTCGCGTGCTGTGGCAAGAGTTCTTCAATAACCGCGACTGGCCGGTGGCGTCCGCCCTGGCGGTGGTGATGCTGTTGATCCTGATTGTGCCGATCCTGCTGTTCAACCGCAGCCAGGCCAAAGAGATGGAGGGACGTGGATGAAACGCTTCGGATTTTCAAAGTTCATGCTGATCTTCGGCCTGATGTTCATCTATCTGCCGATGCTGATTCTGGTGATCTACTCGTTCAATGCCTCGAAACTGGTGACGGTCTGGGGTGGCTGGTCGGTGAAGTGGTACGTCGGCCTGCTCGACAACACGCAACTGATGGGCTCGGTGGTGCGCTCGCTGGAAATCGCCTGCTACACCGCTGTCGCCGCAGTGGCGCTGGGCACCCTCGCCGCGTTCGTGCTGACCCGCGTGCCACGCTTCAAGGGTCGTACATTGTTCGGTGGTCTGGTGACCGCGCCGCTGGTGATGCCTGAGGTGATCACCGGTCTGTCGCTGTTGCTGCTGTTCGTGGCAATGGCACAACTGATCGGCTGGCCGCAGGAGCGTGGCATCGTCACGATCTGGATCGCCCACACCACGTTTTGTGCCGCTTATGTGGCGGTGGTAGTCTCCGCCCGCTTGCGTGAGCTGGATCTGTCGATCGAAGAAGCAGCGATGGATCTGGGCGCGAAACCGTTCAAGGTGTTTTTCCTGATCACCATCCCGATGATCGCGCCGTCGCTGGCAGCGGGCGGCATGATGTCGTTCGCCCTGTCGCTGGATGACCTGGTGCTGGCGAGCTTCGTGTCGGGGCCGGGTTCCACCACCCTGCCGATGGAAGTGTTCTCGGCCGTGCGTCTGGGCGTGAAGCCCGAGATCAACGCCGTGGCCAGCCTGATTCTGCTGGCGGTGTCGCTGGTGACCTTCCTGGTCTGGTACTTCGGCCGCAAGGCAGAAGCCAACCGCAAGCGTGCGATTCAGGAAGCGATGGATCAGACCGCCAACGAATCGTGGCAGCAACCGCAACCTCAACGAGTGGCAGCGACAGCCTGAGTACCGGGTGGCGAGGGAGGCTCTCCCCCGCCACCGATTCACTGAAATTCCGCTTTGTGTTTCTGAATAAAGCTTTTGAATAAAAAGAATGGAGTTGTACCGATGAAAATGTTTGGCAGGACTCTGCTGACACTGTCCTTATTGGGCGCAATCGCCACGGGCGCCCAGGCCAACGACAAGGTGCTGCGCGTTTACAACTGGTCGGACTACATCGCCCCGGACACCGTCAAGAAGTTCGAAGACGAGACCGGCATCCGCGTGACCTACGATGTGTTCGACAGCAATGAAACCCTCGAAGCGCGTCTGCTCGCGGGCAAATCCGGCTACGACATCGTGGTGCCGTCCAACAGTTTCCTGGCCAAGCAGATCAAGGCCGGGGTCTATCAGACCCTGGACAAATCGAAGCTGCCGAACTGGAAGAATCTCAACCCGGTGCTGCTGAAAAACGCCTCCGCCAGTGATCCGGGCAACGCTCACGCGTTCCCGTACATGTGGGGCTCGATCGGCATCGGTTTCAACCCGGCCAAGGTCAAGGAAGTGCTCGGCAAGAACGCGCCGACCAACTCCTGGGACCTGCTGTTCAAACCGGAGAACGCCGAGAAGCTCAAGGCTTGCGGCATCAGTTTCCTCGACTCGCCGACCGAAATGATCCCGGCGGCCCTGCACTATCTGGGCTATCCGGTGAACGACAAGGACACCGCGCACATCAAGGAAGCCGAGGCGCTGTTCATGAAGATTCGCCCGAACGTGGCGTACTTCCACTCGTCGAAATACATCTCGGACCTGGCCAACGGCAACATCTGCGTGGCGGTCGGTTACTCCGGTGACGTGCTGCAGGCCAAGGCTCGCGCGGTGGAATCGGGCAACAACGTGGTGATCGACTACAGCATTCCCAAGGAAGGTGCCGGCAGCTTCTACGACATGGTCGCCATCCCGCGCGATGCGGCGAACGTCGAGAACGCTTACCTGTTCATGGACTTCCTGATGCGTCCGGACATCATCGCCGAGATCACCAACAGCAACGGCTACAGCAACGCCAACGCCGCCGCCACGCCACTGGTGGACGAAGCGATCCGCAACGACCCGGGCTCGTACCCGTCGCAGGAAGTGATGGCCACGCTGTATGCGGTGCCGGATCAGCCGATTGCCACGCAACGGATCATGACCCGGGGATGGACCCGCGTAAAACTCGGCAAGTAATTGAAGTTCTGTGGGAGCGAGCCTGCTCGCGATAGCGGAGTTTCAGGCGACATTGGTTTTGAATCCGCCAACGTCATCGCGAGCAGGCTCGCTCCCACAGGGATTGTGTTTCTAAATCGATTTCCGTTCACGCAGCGCCTTACCACCGCTGCACCCTCGCTCTGAACGGCCTCACCTGGTCTCCCTCGGTTCAGGTGAATTCAGGCGCCCTCGGGCGCCTTTTTTTGTGGGCTCAGGTCAGCGGCCAATCCTGAACAATCCGATAACGACCCTTGTGGGATTCGAACAGCGCAAAGCGTTCGGCCCGCAGGAAGAACTCCGGCGGCGTCGCAGATTCCGGCTCCGGAGCGCGATAGTCCCGGGCCAGCGTCAGGTGCGGACGATACTCACGCGTCGCCTCTTCAAACCCGAACGGCAGCATCGCCTGCTCCAGTCCGTAAACCAGTCGCAATAAACCCGCAGGTGCCTGCTCCGGCGCCAGCGACAACACCCCGGCACGATGCCAGACCTGCAAACGATCCAGCGAAATTTTCAGCGCCTCACCCGGCGTGCGCACTTTGGACGCTGCCTCACAGACTTCACCGATCTGCGCCAACGGCACCGCACCGAGAAACAGCAACGTCAGATGAAAGTTGTCCGCCGGCACCGGTTTGCCGGTACGCAACCCCAGTTCGCTGCGCCACTGGGCAATTGCCTTGCGCTGTGCCGGCGGGCAGTCCAGGGCAAAGAACAGCCGCTTGAACGGTTGATCCCCGCGTGTTTCGTCCGTCATGGCCACGCTCCTTCGTTCGTCGAGATCCCTGGATTCTACACGCCCGTTTCTGGCGACTCTCGGCATGGGGTTTATAGTTCAACGATTGCCAACAACCGGAGGACGCCATGCGCGAGATCCTCAGCAAAGAACCCTGGTGGGCTCGGCCACCGAATCCCGGACAGGATGAAAACGAGCTGGAATGGGGCTGGCTGGTGCATTACAGCGAGGGAGAACCGCGTTTCGAATTCGTGCGCGAGCGGCCGACGGACGAGCAGATTCGCAACCGCAAAGGCTGCCGGATCACCCCGTCGGCGGAGTGATCCGGCTGTTCTGCCTCAAGGCTCGAGAATGTTCTTGAAGCCGCCGAAAATCATCCGCATCCCATCGAACGGCATCGGATTGACGTCCGGTTGCATGCGCGGGTCTTCCATCATTTTGCCCATGCCGGCGTCGCGGGTGGCCTTGTCCGGCCATACCAGCCAACCAGCCGACACGGTTTCGCCTTCCTTGAGTTTCACCGCCATCGGAAATGAGGTGACCTTGCCGTCCGGCACGTCATCGCCCCAGCCTTGAACCACCTCCAGAGCGCCGTATTCCTTGAACAGTTTCTCGGCGATTTCGCAGTGTTTTTTGTACTGTTCGCGATTGGCGTTCGGAACGGGTGCGACAAAAACATCGATGTAAGCCATGGTCGTGCTCCTGCGGGTTTAGGGATCGATCTGCTGACTAGTCGACTCAGGCGGATGCCATTCGACAGGTGTAGCGCCCAATCCGACCGACGGTTCCTCTGCTCCCCCGAGATTGCCCTCGACCTGCGCCGCCATGTGCAGCGTACCGGCCATCACACCGGTCGTCGGGTTCTGCACCAGTTTCAACCAGGCCTTGTCGAACGTGTTGCCCAGGCTGCTGCGGATCAGCGCTTCGCTGTCCGGGCGATCATTGGCCTGAAGAATGGCGCGGATGCCCGCCACGCCGACCGAGATCACCCCGCCGACAAGTTTGCCGGCCGCCGCCGCCACTGCACTGGCAGCGCCCCGGGGCGCCATCTCCGCCTCCATGCGCTGGCTGGCACGTTTGGCCACCGGGGCCATGCCGGCATCGGTCGAGGCGATGCCCTTGGCCCCGCCTTCGGTGTGGATCTTGTCGATCAGCGCGGCATAGGCCGGCAAGGTGTTCAGCGGCTCGGTGCTGACGACCTGATACAGCGAGGCATCCCGGGCCGGCGGCGGCCCGAGGGCGATGGCGGGAATTTTCTGCAAGTGCCCGTTGAGCTGGGCGACGGGCACGCCGTAGCGCTGGGCGATGACCGGCATCTGCTGCGCCATCAGTTGCGCGTAGAACGCGGTGGACTGGGCGAGGATCGCGTCCGGATCGATCTCCTGAGCCACGGGCACCAGCACCCGCTCCTGATATTGCTCCAGTAAATAGGCAGCCAGGCGCTTGGACGAAGCATCCTGTTCGCCACCGGCACTGAGGGTGTACCAGCTGACTTTCATCGACAGCCATTCCTGGGTCCAGTAGCTGCTGAACCACGGAATGAATTTTTCTTCAGTTTGCTCGTAGACCCGAATGCGCCAATGTTCCATTGAACCGCGGGCAAAAGCCTTGACCTGTTCGGTGGACTGTCGGGAAGCCACAACGATATCCCGGTCGATCTGCTGCCAGGTGGCCGGCGAAACTACCACCGCCGGCGCGCTCGCCGGGCCCCGCGCCGAACTCGCGCAACCGGCCAGCAACATCAGTGCGGCGACGATCAGCGCACGCAGGTTCACGGTGGCGGTGTCCTTTGGTGGTCAGATCTGGAGGTAACGACTTGAGTATAGGTGCGGGTTTCAGCCGTTTGTCCGGTTGTATCGATCCTCGATCCGGGCGCGGGATTTCAGCTTTTGTTCCAACCATCACTGACGTCGATGATCACCATTACTACGATTGCCTTCCGCATCAGACGCGTCCGGCGCAGGATTCACCCATCCGAGACACACACCACGAGGCGTTCACATCATGAGTCATACCGTCACCCTCGCCGTGAGCTTCCCGGTCTTCGGCAACAACTATTACGACCAGCACCCGGTGTCGCTGAAGACACAGCCGCTGGTGTTCAACGAAGATTTCGAAGATCTGCTGATGCCCGCCGCGAGCAATCACTTCAGCAATGAAGTGGTGGGCCTCAACGATCAGTTCCGCTTTCTGAGCGACATACTCGCCACCCATTTGCTGGACATCGAGGCCTCCGTGCCTGCGCGATCCAGCGTCCGGGCGAACGCTCATTTTTAATGCCAAGGGGCGTTCCCGTGAGGGAACGCCCCTTTTTGCCCATTACTGGTCGTCGTTATCGCCGCGATGATAGCGACGCCCGTCGCGCCGGTCATAGTCGCGATCATCCCAACGCCGGTCATGATCGTAGTAACGGCCATGATCGCGGTCGTAATGCCGGCCATGGCGGTAGTCATCATCAAAGTCCGCCACACAACCGCCCAGCAGTACGGCGGCAGAAACTGTCAGCAACAGGCTTGTTGCACGCATCATTCAGAATTTCCCTAAAACCAAGGTCTTGACGACGGAAGTGGTCAGCGCAATGCGCGCAGACGCGGTTTCGACCGGGGAAAACACCGATGATTCACTGATGGCCCATGACCGTTGATCGCCTCGGTAGCCCCTGCGTGGCGGGCCTGATGCCCGAACAAAAATCCGACAAAACCTTTTCCTCTCCCTGGCGGTCACTCCTAGAACAGACCAAGACTGGCAACCACGCCGGCATGCGTGCGGGTCATCCGCGACCCGCCGACCTGATCAGAGGAAGCCCAGCCATGAACGATCATCCGCCATCGGGGATGTCCCGACGCCGGTTCCTGATTCTCGGTGCCGTGACCGCGACAGCCTTTGCGCTACCGCCTTTCATCAGCCTCAAGGCCTATGCGGCCAGTCTGGAGCAACCGGCCATGAGCAAAGTGACACTTGAGGTCAACGGCACGCCGCAGGCCCTTGATATCGATACCCGCACCACGCTGCTGGATGCTCTTCGCGAGCACCTGCACCTGACCGGCAGCAAAAAAGGCTGTGACCACGGCCAGTGCGGCGCCTGCACGGTGATCGTCGATGGCCGGCGGATCAATTCATGCCTGACCCTGGCCGTGATGCAGGACGGCGCCAAGGTCACCACCATCGAAGGCCTCGGCATGCCGGACCGGTTGCATCCGATGCAGGCCGCGTTCATCAAGCATGACGGTTATCAGTGCGGCTATTGCACGCCGGGGCAGATCTGCTCGGCGGTGGCCGTGCTCAAGGAAATCCGCGACGGCATTCCCAGTCACGTCAGCCCCAGTCTGACCGAGCCGCCGCAACTGATCGCCAGTGAATTGCAGGAACGCATGAGCGGCAACATCTGCCGTTGCGGCGCCTACTCCAACATCATCGAAGCCATCAGCGAAGTCGCGGAGGTCTCGGCATGAGAGCGTTCAATTACAGTCGCGCCGACTCCCCCGCCGCAGCCGCGGCACAAGCGGCGCAAACGCAAGGCGCGCGGTTCATCGCCGGCGGCACCAATCTGCTGGATTTGATGAAGCTCGACATCGAAACGCCGCCACACCTGATCGACGTCAATCATCTGGGACTCGACGGGATCGAAGCGACCGACGACGGCGGCTTGCGCATCGGCGCACTGGTGCGCAACACCGACCTGGCCGCCGACCCGCGTGTGCGCAAAGACTACGGCCTGCTCTCCCGTGCCTTGCTGGCCGGGGCTTCGGGACAGTTGCGCAACATGGCAACCACCGCCGGCAACCTGCTGCAACGCACCCGCTGCCCGTACTTCTACGACACCAACCAGGCCTGCAACAAACGCAATCCCGGCAGTGGTTGCGCAGCGATTGGCGGGGTCACCCGCCAACTGGGAATCATCGGTGTCAGCGACGCGTGCATCGCCACGCACCCCAGCGACATGGCGATTGCCCTGCGGGCGCTGGATGCGCAGATCGAAACCCTCAAACCCGATGGCAGCACCCGGCGCATCGCCATGGGCGATTTCCACTCTTTGCCCGGCAGCACGCCGCATCTCGAAACCGCGCTCACACCCGGAGAACTGATTACCAGCGTAACCCTGCCCACCCCGGTTGGCGGCACCCAGGTCTATCACAAGGTGCGGGATCGCTCGTCCTACGCGTTTGCGCTGGTGTCTGTCGGGTTGATCCTGCAAAAGGACGGCAGCGGCCGCATTGCCGTCGGTGGCATCGCGCCGAAACCCTGGCGCGTCGAGGCCGCAGAAGCGCTGCTGCCTCAAGGCGCCAAAGCCGTCAGTGCACGTCTGCTCGACGGCGCCACGCCCACCCATGACAACCAGTTCAAGGTAACGCTGGTGGAGCGCACGCTCGCCTCGGTGCTGGCCCAAGCGAGGGACGAAGCATGAAATTCGACACACCCGCCGCGACCAATCCGATTGACCAGTTGAAGGTCATCGGCAAACCCGCCGACCGCATCGAAGGCCCGCTGAAGACCAGCGGTCAGGCGCCTTACGCTTACGAACAACATGAAGCGGCAAAAAATCAGGCTTACGGCGTCATGGTCGGTGCGGCCATTGCCAAGGGTCGCATCACGCGCATGGATCTGGACGAGGCCCACGCCGCCGCTGGCGTGCTGGCCATTGTCACCGCCGCCAATGCCGGCAAACTCGGCAAGGGCAAATACAATGCCGCACACCTGCTGGCCGGGCCCGAGGTGCAGCACTATCACCAGGCAGTGGCGCTGGTGGTCGCTGAAACCTTCGAACAGGCGCGGGCCGCCGCGCAGCTTGTGCATGTCGAGTACGCGACGGACAAAGGCCAGTTCGAACTGGCCGCCGTACGCGATCAGGGCAAGGAGCCGAAGGAGGAACTGCCGGACGTCAAACACGGCGATTTCGCCACCGCGTTTGCCGCCGCCCCGGTGCAGTTCGACCAGACCTACAGCACCCCGGACCAGTCCCACGCGATGATGGAACCCCACGCGACCCTCGCCGCGTGGCAAGGCGATGAACTGACCCTGTGGACCTCGAATCAGATGATTGCCTGGAGCGTCGGTGACATCGCCGCTACGCTCGGCCTGCCCAAAGAAAAAGTGCGATTGATTTCGCCCTACATCGGCGGCGGTTTCGGCGGCAAGCTGTTCATCCGTGCCGACTCGATCCTCGCCGCCCTCGGCGCGCGCCTGGCCAACCGCCCGGTGAAAGTCGCCCTCGCCCGCCCGCAGATCGCCAACAACACCACCCACCGCCCCGCCACCATCCAGCGCATCCGCATGGGCGCCACGGCGGACGGCAAACTCACCGCCATCGCCCACGAAGGCTGGTCGGGTAACCTGGCCGAGGGCAAGGTCGAAGTCGCCGCGCAGCCGAGCCAACTGCTGTATGCCGGAGAAAATCGTCTGGTGACCATGCGTCTCGCCCCGCTGGATCTTCCGGAAGGCAACGCCATGCGCGCGCCCGGCGAAACACCGGGTTTGATGGTGCTGGAGATCGCCATGGACGAGATGGCGGAAAAGCTCAAACTCGACCCGATCCAGTTCCGCATCCTCAACGACACCCAGGTCGATCCAGTAAAAACCGAACGGCCGTTCTCGCAACGACGCCTGATCGAATGTCTGCAAACCGGCGCCGAACACTTCGGCTGGGACAAGCGCAATGCAACGCCCGGCACCCGTCGCGAAGGTCGCTGGCTGATCGGCATGGGCGTGGCGGCGGCGATTCGCAACAACCTGCTGGTGAAATCCGGCGCCCGGGTGCGGCTTGAGCGTGACGGCAAGATCACCGTGGAAACCGACATGACCGATATCGGCACTGGCAGTTACACGATCATCGCCCAGACCGCCGCCGAAATGATGGGCGTGGGCCTGGAGGATGTGGTGGTGCATCTGGGGGATTCGAGTTTTCCGGTGTCGTCCGGCTCCGGTGGCCAGTTCGGCGCCAATTGCTCGACCGCCGGGGTCTACGCCGCGTGCATGAAACTGCGCGAAGCGGTGACGACGAAACTGGGCATGACCGAGGGTGACGCAGTGTTCGCCGATGGCCAGGTGCAGCTCGGCAACAAACAGGTGCCGTTGCGCAACGCCGCACAAAACGGGGCGATTGAAGCCGAGGACAGCATCGAATTCGCCGATCTCGCCAAGCAGTATCAGCAGTCGACGTTCGGTGCGCATTTCGTCGAAGTCGCGGTCGATGCCGCCACCGGCGAAGTGCGGGTGCGACGTATGCTCGCGGTCTGCGCTGCCGGGCGGATTCTCAACCCGAAATCCGCCCGCAGCCAGGTGATCGGCGCGATGACCATGGGCGTCGGGGCGGCGCTGATGGAAGAGCTCGCAGTGGACAAGCGCCTGGGCTTTTTCGTCAATCACGACCTGGCCGGCTACGAGGTGCCGGTGCACGCCGACATACCGCATCAGGAGGTGATCTTCCTCGATGAAAACGACCCGATCTCTTCGCCGATGAAGGCCAAGGGCGTGGGCGAACTGGGCATCTGCGGGGTCAGCGCGGCGGTGGCGAATGCGATCTACAACGCCACTGGAGCGCGGGTGCGGGAGTATCCGATTACCTTGGACAAGATTCTCGATTCGTTGCCGACGATGATCTGATCCGCTCGCGCACTAGCATGGGGTGCTGGTGCGCCATTCACTCCTCCGATAGAAATTACCCGACCAGCGCAATCAATTGCTGCCGCTGCGCATCCGTCAGCATCGGCCCGAACCCGGCGCCGGCGTTGTCGGCCATGTAACGTGGATTGCCGGTGCCGGGGATTACGCAAGTCACCGCCGTGTTCGAGAGCAAAAACTTCAGCGCCAGTTGCGGCCAGCTGTTGACCTGCACGTCCGATACCCAGCCCGGCAGGGATTTGCCCTTGAGCCGGGCCAACAGCCCGCCACCGCCAAACGGCCGGTTGCAGATCACCGCCACACCCCGTTCGCGACACAACGGCAGGATGCGTTTTTCCACGCCCCGGTCATCGAGGGCGTAATTGATTTGCAGGAAGTCGAGCGGTTCGGCATTCAACACCGCTTCAACCTCCTCGTAGGCCGAGGGCGTGTAATGGGTGATGCCGATGTAGCGGATGCGGCCCTGTTCCTTCCATTCCCGCAGGGTCGGCAGATGAGTCTGCCAGTCCAGCAGGTTATGGATCTGCATCAGGTCGATGCGATCGGTGCGCAGCAGGCGAAAGGAGTTTTCCATCTGCGCGATCCCCTCCTCGCGCCCGCGGGTCCACACCTTGGTCGCCAGAAACGCCGGTGAACGGGGTTCGTGAATCGACAGCAACTCGCCGGTGGTTTCTTCGGCGCGGCCATACATCGGTGAACTGTCGATCAGCGTGCCGCCCTTCCTGAACAACTCGTCGAGCACCGCCGGCAATTGTTTATAGGCCGGTTCGCCGGGCGCAACGTCGAAGCCGCGATAGGTGCCCAGCCCTACCAACGGCAGCAACTCGGAGCTGGAAGGAATGGCGCGGGTCTGCATGGTCTGGCCTCCTGGGGCACTCGACGACGTGGCGGCAGCCAACGCCCGGTCAAACGTGAAAACGGTCGTTATCCCCGCTGCCAGCTCGAGCAGACGGCGGCGGGAATAGCCCTCAGTGTGGCTCATGCTGGCTTCTCTGTCGGGTGGATCTGTTGCACCTTGTGTGCGGCGGCGGTCACCGGGGAAGGCTCAACTACACTGCATTGGCGAACCCTCACGCCCCGTTAAAGTTAGTCGAATGTCCAGAATCCTGATGTCACTCGTCGCTTTGCTGCTGGCCCTGTACCTGATCCTGTGTGCAGCGCTGTTCGTGTTCCAGCGCTCGCTGATCTATTTTCCGCAGTCGGGCTCAGTGGATTCGGCGGAATCGCGGATGACCCTGACCATGCCCGATGCGGACATTCGGGTCAGTGTCCGCGAGCATTCCGGGGCGCGGGCGTTGATCTACTTCGGCGGCAATGCCGAGGACGTTTCGCGCAATCTGCCGGCCTTTGCCGAGGCGTTTCCCGACTACGCGATCTACCTGCTGCACTATCGCGGTTTTGGCGGCAGCGGCGGTTCGCCGTCCGAAGAGGCGATTGCCCGGGATGCCCTGGGGTTGTTCGATCAGGTGTTTTCCAGGCATCCGCAGATTGCTCTGATCGGGCGTAGCCTCGGCTCCGGCGTCGCTGTGCGGCTCGCCAGTCAGCGGCCGGTGACCCGGCTGATTCTGGTCACACCCTTCAACAGCCTCCAGGAACTCGCCGTCCGGCATTACCCGTGGGTGCCGGTGAAATGGCTGCTCAAGGAGCGTTACGAATCGGGCAAATACGCCGAGCATATCCGCGCGCCGACCCTGCTGATGGCAGCGAGTGATGACGAGGTGGTGCCACGGGTCAGCAGCGAAACTCTGCTGCGCAATTTCCCGGATGGCGTGGCGACCCTGAAAGTAGTGCCGGAGGCGACGCACAATTCGATTTCCGAACGCCCGCAATACCTGCAATGGATGAAGGAAGTGTTGAACCGGTGAGCGGCCACTGCGCAGTTCGTCGGCGTCCGGACAAAGCCATGGGCGCCCCGTGAACCAAGTGCAGAAAGGCCAGTCCTACTCGCGCCGCATTCGCGGTTAACTCCCTGTCAGCGCTGTCTTTTTTCAGAGTCCTGCGTCCCATGCGCCACGCCGTTCGTTCGTCTCGCTTCGTATCGCTGTGCCTGTTGATCCTCTCCCCTATGCTCGCCCCCTCTGCCCATGCCGGCTCGGAGCGACAACTGGCGGCCGCCATCAATGACCTGCGCGCCCATCCGCAACGCTGTGACCGGCGCGCGGGACAACGCCTGGTGCCACTGGCGCTCAAGCAGAACATTGCGTTGCCCATCGGCTATGGCTACGGCGGCGGGTTGCGCGAGCAGTTGAAGGCTTCCGGTTATGCGGCGGTGGCCGTGCGCAGCATCCGCATTGTCGGGGCCGAGGATGCCGAAGAGGCGTTCGATCAATTGCAGGACGAACATTGCAGCGCACTGATCGACGCGCAGTACGCCGACATCGGCATCAGCCGCGCCCGCAGTGAATGGCAAGTAGTGTTGGCGCGGCCGGTGATCGACAGTCGCATGGGCGACAACCGCAGCGTCGGCAAGGCCCTGCTGGCGCAAGTCAACGCTGCCCGCGCCCGGCCCCGGATGTGCGGACGCCAGCGTTTCGCCGCCGCCCGGCCCCTGAGTTGGAACCCGGCCCTCGGCGCCGCTGCCCAGGGTCACAGCAAGGCCATGGCTTACGGCAACTACTTCGCTCACCAGGACCCGGACGGCGACATGCCTGCAGACCGTGCAAGATCCGCCGGTTACCGTGGGCGGCAGATCGGCGAGAACATCGCCGCCGGGCAAAGTTCTCCCGGCAGCGCGATGGCCGGCTGGCTCGCCAGCCCCGGTCACTGCGCCAACCTGATGAACCCGATGTTCACCCAGGTCGGCGCCGGTTTTGCCAGTGATGCCCGCAGTGACAACGGTGTGTACTGGACGATGCTGTTCGGCGCGCCCTGACTCACTTCGGCCGGCGCACCGCCCGGACGCTGCTGGTGTCCCCGCCGCCACAGTAGAAGCGTTCACCGCCATCGGCTTCCAGCCCCGAGACGCCGATGCCGCTGGGCAACGCGAGGCTTTCCAGCACCTCGCCGTTGCCCGGATCGACACGCCGGATCTCGCTTTCATCGCCCTCCCACGTCCCATGCCACAGCGCCCCGTCAACCCAGGTCACGCCGGTGACAAAGCGGTTTGACTCCAGCGTGCGAAGGATCTTGCCGGTTTCCGGGTCGATCTGATGGATCTTGCGCTCGCGATACTGTCCGACCCACAACGTGCCCTCGGCCCAGGCCATGCCCGAATCACCACCACCGCCGGGAGCCGCGATGGTATGGAGCACCTTGCCGGTGGCCGGATCGATCTTGTGGATACGCCGATCGGCAATCTGGTACAGATGCTTGCCGTCGAATGCCGTGCCGCCATCGGCCCCGATCTTGATCGTACGCACGGTTTCGCCGCTGGCCGGGTCCAGCGCATTGAGCTGGCCGTCGCTGGCGAACCAGACCTGCTGGCCGTCGAAGGTCACACCATGGACGCCGTGGATGCCTTCGAACGGGCCGTATTCACGAAGAATTTCTGCGTTTGCCTGTTTCATGTCGGTTGCCTCGTTGAGTGGTGAGTCCAGCCTAGCCATTGCCCAACGACACCGGGAGTAACAAGATCGTCGCGAAACCCGGCACCGGCGGTGTCAGCCAGCGACGTGCACGACCGACACCGAATGCCTGGACCTTGCCTTGCGCGGCCAGGGTTTCCAGGGCCCGTTGTATCTGACGCTGGCTGCTGCCCAGCGCAAGCGCCAGTGCCGAACTCGACCACGCCTCGCCGTCGGCAAGCAGGGCCAGCAGTGCCGCGTGCTTGTCTTCGAGGGGTAACGTCAGCAGCGCCACCTCTTGCGCGACCAGCGCATAGCCACGGGACGTCGCCGTGATTCCGGCCAACGGTTTCAGTGCGGCGCGCAGCCGGCCGATCTCGACCCGCAAACGGACGCGGTGGGATTCATCATCGAGTTTCAAACGAAAGGCCCTGGCGATCAGCGTCTCTCGGGGAACATCCCCGGGCCAGGCTTCGGCGAGCAGTTGCAGCAGATTGAACAACACCGGTCGGGTTGCCAGCGCCAGCGTCATGCCGGCACCGCGCACGCTGTAGCGACAGGCATCCACCACCAGCGTCGCAGACGCAAACAAGGCTTCGACCTGTGCGAGCGTCACCGTTTTCACGTCACCGGCAATGCGCAATCGGGCGGCGGGAGCGTCGAGGGTTTGCCGGGCGTGTTCGATCTCCGCCAGCAGCGCCGGAATATCGGCCAGTTGCGCCGCCCGTTGCGCACGCTCCAGCGCCGATTGCGCCTTGTGCGCCTGCACTCGCCGCAGCGCGATCCCGGCTGACATCAGTTCATGGGCGGCGCGCAAGGCCGGGGGTAACGGTGCCGGGTCCTGTTCATCGAGCAGCGCGTCAGCCTCATTCAACTGCCCGATCAACAACAACCGACGAATCTGCAGATAGCGCGCGTGCGCCCCATTGAGCCGGTCACCGTGATCCTGCAAGACCTGCCGCGCCGCCTCCAGCGCCTTCACCGGCCAGCCCAGATCCCGCGCCGCCAGCGCCACTTCCGCCTCGGCCACCACGCAGCGCGCCCGGGACAAGGGCTCGTTGGCGCCGAACGCTTTTACCGCGCGTTGCAGCAATGCCTTGGCCCGCACCATGTCGCCGAGCTGGGCCATGGCGATTCCGCGTAAGGCCAGGGCCGGAGGGTCTTCGCGCAGCGCCACAAAATTCAGCGCGGCCAACGGGTCACCCGCCGCCAGGGCGCGGCCGGCAGCGTTGATCAGCGAGTCCATGACGTAGGCGCCACGGTGGGTACTCCAGTGAAGGGATACCCCGGTTTAGTTCAGATACTGTGCAGGCACCAGTCTGGGCCTGCGGAAAAACGACTGACGCGGGACGGCTCAGACCGGAGAGATCGTGGCCAGAACGCCGATCATGATGGTCAACACGAGAAAGCCGCCGAGGAAAAACGCCATCTTAGCCATGAAGGCCTCCTGAATACTGAATGTCCGGCGCACCGGGTGCTTCGGAATGAAGCGCGTCGCGTATGGCCGAACGGCAAGGGTATTTTGGGCCTATGGCTGAGACGGTTACAGATGCAGATTCAACCGGAAAAAGCGGATCAGATGGATTCGGCCCGCGCATGTATCGATATTCAGACCGGTACAGAGGGTTTCCAATGCGCCGCTTTGATCTAGAGTCATGGGCGCCGCGCAAAGAACAACAAAAAATACAGGAGTGAAACCATGTCCGAACTGAACCTGCACCCCAACGCCGCCGAATCCCTTAACCGCTGGCACGACATGATCCGTACCGGCAACCTGAAGGCCCTGCCCGACCTGCTCGATCCGCAAGCCGTGTTCCGCTCGCCGATGGCCCACACGCCTTACCCCGGCGCACCGGTGGTCTCGATGATCCTCAACACCGTGTTCAACGTGTTCGAAGACTTCAAATACCACCGTGAACTGGCGACAGCGGATGGCTTGAACGTGGTGCTGGAGTTCAGCGCGAAGGTCGGGGCGAAAGAGCTGAAAGGCATCGACATGATCCGCTTCGATGAACAGGGGAAGATTGTTGAATTCGAGGTGATGGTGCGGCCGTTGAGCGGGTTACAGGCGTTGGGGGAAGAGATGGGACGGCGGCTTGGGGCTTATCTGGCCAACGCCAAAGCCTGAAGTCCGGGCACAAAAAAGCCCACTGACCGTCACCGGTTCAGTGGGCTTTGTGTGTCAGGCTTCTAAATTAGAGAGCCATGTCACGTGCAGCGCTTTCTTTCGGAGCCTGTGGCTTTTCAGCCGAAGCTGGTGCCGCCGCAGGTGCAGCCTGGCCAATCGCCGGAGGCGTTGGCAGTTGCAGGATCTTGGCGGTGTAAGCCCACTCTTCGGCCACTTTGGCCGGGTCGTTGTTCAGCTGGGTGCCGTAGCTTGGAACGATCTGGTGCAGCTTGGCTTGCCACTCAGGGGTAGCGACCTTGTCCTTGAAGACTTTCTGCAGCACGCTCAGCATGATCGGTGCAGCGGTCGATGCGCCTGGGGATGCGCCCAGCAGACCGGCGATGGAGCCGTCTTTCGAAGCAACGATTTCGGTGCCCAGTTTCAGCACGCCGCCAGCGGCTTCATCACGCTTGATGATCTGCACGCGCTGGCCGGCTTGCCACAGGCGCCAGTCTTCGGCTTTCGCGTTCGGGAAGTATTCCTTCAGCGCGTTCATGCGGTCTTCATCCGACAGCATCAGTTGACCGGCCAGGTACTCGACCAGCGGGTATTCCTTGATGCCGACCTTGGTCATAGGCCAGATGTTGTGGGTGGTGGTGCTGGTCAGCAGGTCCAGGTACGAGCCTTCTTTCAGGAACTTGGTGCTGAAGGTTGCGAACGGGCCAAACAGGATGACGCGCTTGCCGTCCAGGACACGGGTGTCCAGGTGCGGAACGGACATCGGCGGCGCGCCAACCGACGCTTTACCGTAGGCCTTGGCCAGGTGCTGCTCGGCGATGGCCGGGTTATCGGTCACCAGGAACGAGCCGCCTACCGGGAAGCCAGCGTATTCCTTGGCTTCTTCGATACCGGACTTCTGCAGCAGGTGCAGGGCACCGCCGCCGGCGCCGATGAACACGAACTTGGCGTCGGTTTCAGTCTTGGTGCCGTCTTTCAGGTTCTTGTAGCTGACGCGCCAGGTGCCGTCGGCGTTCTTGGTGATGTCCTGTACTTCGCTCGACAGTTTCAGATCGAAGTTAGGCTTGGTCTGCAGGTAACCGGCGAACTGGCGGGTGATTTCGCCGAAGTTCATGTCGGTGCCCAGCGGGCTCCAGGTGGCCGCGATTTTCTGGTTCGGGTCACGCCCTTCCATCATCAGCGGGACCCACTTCTTGATCACAGCCGGGTCTTCGGAGTACTGCATGCCGGCGAACAGCGGGCTCGCCTGCAGGGCTTCGTAGCGCTTTTTCAGGAACTTGATGTTGTCATCGCCCCACACGAAGCTCATGTGCGGAGTGGTGTTGATGAACGAGCGAGGGTTTTTCAGAACGCCTTGCTGAACCTGCCAGGCCCAGAACTGACGGGAAACCTGGAACGCTTCGTTGATCTCGACGGCTTTCGGGATCGTTACGTTGCCCTTGTCGTCTTCCGGGGTGTAGTTCAGCTCGGCCAGGGCGGAGTGACCGGTACCGGCGTTGTTCCAGCCGTTGGAGCTTTCCAGGGCGACGCCGTCGAGGCGCTCGACCATTTCCATCGACCAGCTAGGTTCCAGCTCATTGATCCACACACCCAGGGTGGTGCTCATGATGCCGCCGCCGATCAGCAGGACGTCGACTTTCTTTGCTTCTGCGGCATTGGCGGACGACATCCCCATCGCCAAAGCCAGCCCCAGCAAGGCTGTGTTCACTTTTTTAAACATCTGTTGCACCTATGATAAAACGCCTTCCGCCCGCCGCTGTTGTGCGTATGCGTTCCCCTTTTTTCGCGACACTCAGGCCAGCGTCGCGGGTTCCGGCACACTTCAATTTTGACGGGTGGGCACACAAGGCCGACAGGCTGCGTCGACCTCAGTTATATGTCCCTTCTGAACTGACTTTTTATCATTATTGGCTTCAGCTACTTGAGCGACAGGGGTTCGGTCGGCTCGCCAAAAAAGCGCGCCAGACTGAATTAGGTCAAACCAAGTGGCGCGAAGAATATCACGTCAGGGCAAACCCGCGCGTCTGTTCCCGACTTGATGGTCTTTATCCGCCAAAGACTTATCGGCGGCCAATCGCCGAACATGACCCCGGAAACGCCTCTGGCTGAAGCCTTTCAGCTACTTGATGGCCTTTCCCCTCGCTCGCCTGCAGCCTTGCGCTTGTTACAAATGAGGTTGAGGGCGCCAGGCTCACAGTCTGAATCGATCCACCGACTGCGCCAGCCTCCCCGCCAGACTCGACAGTTCATCCGTGGTATTCGCCGTCTCGCCGATCACCTTGCTGTTGCCTTCCGACATGCCGGCGATCATTTCCACCTGATGGGCTATTTCGTTGCTGGCCTGGCTCTGTTCGCCGATGGTGCGGGTGATGTCGTTGACCAGTTGCGTAGTGTTCAACGTGGCGTCGAGGATTTCGCGGATGGCGCGTTCGACATCGGCGGTAACGGCCATGCCCTTGTCGACCTGAGCCACACCCGCCTCCATGCTGCTGACCGCTTCGCGGGTGCTGTTCTGGATGCGCGCGACCATCGCGGCGATTTCCTGGGTCGAGGCGCTGGTGCGGGCTGCCAGACTGCGCACCTCATCGGCAACCACCGCAAACCCTCTGCCCTGCTCCCCCGCCCGGGCCGCTTCGATGGCCGCATTGAGCGCCAGCAGGTTGGTCTGGTCGGCGATGCTCTTGATCACCTGGATGATGTTGAAGATGCCTTCGGACTCATGGTCCAGCGTGCGGATCACCTGTGCCGACTGTTGGGCAGAGCGGGCGATGTCGTCCATGTCGCTGACCACTTGATGAATCACCTGTCCGCCGTTCTTTGCCAATGACTCGGCCTGATTCGCCATGCTCAGGGCCCGTTCGGCGTGCCGGGTGATTTCCTCGATGCTGGCGGTCATCTGGCTCGCGGCAGCGGCCATGGTGCCGGCAGCGGTGCTTTGTTGCTGGCTGCTGTCGGCCACCCGATGGCAGCCGTGGCTCAGTTGCTCGCTCATGCCACTGACACCATGGGCGTTGCGCCGCACCACGTCGATCATGTCCCGCAGATCCCGCTGCATGGTCGCCAGGGTGCGGATCAGCGTGCTGGCTTCGTCTTTTCCGGAGGGCTCGGCGATCGGCTCGCTGAGATTGCCATGAGCAATGCTTTCAGCGATGCGACTGGCGGTTTTCAGCGGGCCGGTGATGCTCAGGATTACCCAGCGCCCCTGCACCAACAGCAGCAACAGACTGGCGATCAACACGATGCCGAGGGAGATGTTGGCATTGCGGATCGCGACTTCGGTGCCTTGGCTGGTCTGTCGGGTGTTGGTTTCGATCAGTTCGCTCAGAGACGCCATCTGCTCTTCGAGCTGGCTGAACGCAGTGCTGAAGGTGCCAAGCTCCCGTTGCGCCGTGTCGGGATTGTCCAGCGCCAGCCCGACAATCCGTTCGCCCGCGTTGATGTAAGTGTCGAGACTTGGCTTGATCTGCTCCAGTGCAGACCGGATTGTGGTGTCGAGCGGCAGTTTCAGGTTCTCGCCCAGCACCTCGCGAAAATGCCCGGCGTGCTCTTCGACAGAACTGCGCACCTCGTCCGCCGTGCCGGTGCTTTTGCCCAGCCCCACCAACATGGCCGAGTAGACATCGGCGCGCAGGGCGTCGTGCATCATGTCGGCTTCCATGTGATTGCGCAGCGCGCTCATGCTCACCGCGTTGGCACTGACTGCCGACGCCATGCGCTGATTGCCGACATAACTGACCAGGCTCACGATCAGCGCCGTCAGCAGGCTGGTCGCGATCAGCAGCACCAAACGCAGTTTGATCGACACGGTGATTTCCTCCCTGGTCGCGCCGCACAGCGCTTTCAACGCTTCAGTTAAGCCTATTTCCGCGAACCCGCCGGGTTAGAGCGTCTCAAGGTATGTCGTCACATCCGGTAAAGAAGAATTCTGTGCGGCAGTTATCGGTTTGCAGCCCCGAGAACTTGTTCCGGCGCATGGAACTCCCGAGCCACGCCGCACCTCTCACATTATGTGGTACTTCCTTTTCGCTTTACGCTGCTGGAGGAACACCGTCATGCGTCGTTTATTACTCGTTTCGTCTCTTGTGCTCTGCCTGCCTTTTGGCTCGGCCTTCGCCCGCGTGGATGCGGGGGATGTCGCCACTTCGGCCGGTGTTTCCGCGTCGCTGTATTCCACCTTCAAGGATCACAAAATGGTGATTCCGGCCCGTGACGACCTGTCCGCATTCGTTGCCAGCGGCGGTGCCATCCGTGGCGCGTATCTGGAATCGGCGCTGCAACAGGTTCGTCAGCAAAACCCGGGCTTGAACGCCAGCGATGAAGAGCTGGCCAATGCGATCCTGGTCCACTACGAAGGCCTGTCGCAGTAACAGCCGCGCGCTCGACGACGGTGGCTGACGGATTTGCCACCTCTGCGTTCTGCCGATGGACGGCAGCCGGGCGACCATGGGCAAAACCGTCGAACGGCCTCTATGATGGAGGCCATGACGATTGCCGCCCCACTTCGCTCCCCCTGCCCGCCCGGCGCCTGCATCTGCGGGCGCGATCCGTTGCTGGAAATGCCCGGCGCGGATCTGCGCATACTCTTGCTCACGCGGCAGGAGGAGAAGCGTCTGCTCGAACGCCTGGAAAACCTGCAAAGCCTGGCTGACCTCGAACGCCTGCAACAGCGAATGTTCGAACAGTTGGGGATTCGCATGGCCATCGCCCCGGGCCTCAACGAAGTGCGGACCATGCGCGGCATCGCCATCGAGATCGATGAGCTGCCGGGGATGTGTCGCAAGACCCGTCAGGCAATCCCCGCCGCCATTCGCCGCGGGCTGGAAAAACACCCGGAAATCGCCTTCGAACTGCTCAACGCCCACGACTTGCTGCGCGACGCCTGATCACGTTTTCAGGCCGACCCGTTTGCGCATTTCGGCGGTAATGCTCTGGCGGGTTTTCTTCATGTCCGCCCAAGGTTCATCGCCGACGTCCGCCAGCCGTTCGTGGACGTTATGAATATTCCACTGATTGCCGCCCTTGATCGCCTTCACTTCATCGGCAAACAGCGGCACCGACACCGGCAGCCCTTCGCGGGTCCGCGCGGCGTAAGCACAAATCGTAGTGGCGCCGAGCCCGTTGCGCAGGTAATCGATGAAGATCCTCCCCACGCGGTTCTTCGGTCCGGACACCGCGGAAAACCGCTCCGGCAACTGTTTGGCCATGTGACTGACGATCGCATGGCTGAAATCCTTGACCTCATCCCAACCGTGCTTGCGAATCAGCGGCACCACCAGATGAATGCCCTTGCCGCCGCTGGTCTTGAGGAATGCCCGCAAACCGAGCTCATCCAGCACGGTCAGGGTCAGGGCGGTGGCTTCGACCATGCTTTTCCAGGGCAGCGCCGGATCCGGGTCGAGGTCGAGAACGAAGCGGTCGGGTTTTTCCAGATCTACCGTGGTGGCGTTCCAGGTGTGCAGTTCGACGGTGCTCATCTGCACCGCACCGATCAGCGCTTCGGCGTTGTTGATCAGCATCATCGGTTGTCCGGTCAGCTCCTTGTCCAACGTGCGGATGCCGGGGATCGCCAGGTGTTCGGCGTTCTTCTGGAAGAACAATTCGCCAGCGATACCATCCGGCGCCCGCATCAGTGCCACGGGCCGATCCTTGAGCTGCGGAAGGATCCATTCGGCGACGCTGGCGTAATACTCGGCCAATTGCATCTTGGTGGTACCGCTGCTGGCGTCGATCACGCGGTCGGGATGAGTGATGCGTACCTTGCCGTCGGCCAGGCCGGATTGAGACGGCGCGGTAGTTTGAGCCTTTGAAGTCTTCATGGGTTTGGCGCGCTCCTCGGTGATGTCCTTGGCCGGTTTGTCGTCGCGCAGGCCATGGAACACGGCGTGGCGAACCGAGCCCTCGCGAGTCATTTCGGCAAACGCCACCTCGGCCAGCAAACTCGGTTTAAGCCAGTGCACCCCCTTGGCCTCGAAACCACTGGGCGGGTTGGCCAGCGCGGTCTTCTTCGCCCGCAACGGCTTGAGCCGGGCAAGCACTGTCTTCAGGGTGGCCTCGTTGAAGCCCGTTCCGACCTTCCCGGCATAACGCAACTCGCCGCTGTCGCGATCGTGCAGACCCAGCAACAAAGCACCAAAGGCACTGCGCGAACCCTTCGGATCGGTGTAACCGACGATCACGAATTCCTGACGATGTTTGCACTTGAGCTTGATCCAGTCGCTGCTGCGCCGTGACACATAGGGGGAGCCAAGACGTTTGCCGATCAAGCCTTCCATTTGCATCTGGCAGGCGCTGTTGAGCAAGGCCTCCGGGGTTTCGTCGAAAGCTTCGGAGAATCGCAGCAACGGACTCTTGTGCGCCTTCAATATCGTGGCCAGCGCCGCGCGCCGCTCTTCCACCGGAACTTCGCGCAGGTCGACACCGTTGAGGTAAGGCAGGTCGAACAGGTAATAAAGGATGTCGCTGCTGCGGCTGTCGTCGAAGGCGTTCTGCAACGCCTGAAAATCCGGAATGCCGTTTTCGTTAGTGACCACCACTTCACCGTCAAGCCACGCCGACTCCAGCCCCAGCGCTGCGAGTGCCTGGGCCTGCTCCGGCAGTTTGTGCGTCCAGTCATGGCCGTTACGGGTGAACAGCTGTACGTCATCATGATCGATGCGCGCCATGATCCGGTAGCCGTCGAACTTGATTTCGTAACTCCAGTTTCCCTCTGGCGCACTGTCCACCAACGTCGCCAGTTGCGGTTTCAACTGCGCGGGAATCCGGGCCTTGTGTGCACCGACAAGCTTTCCCGAGGCAGGTTTGCGCGCAGGTTTTTTGAGTGGTTTGACCTGCCTGGCGTCGAGCTTGGGCCTGTCGACCAGAGTTCGCTCGCTGAGCACGCTGTCCGGCTCGGCGACCAGCACGTCGTAATCGCTTTGCGGCCGGGCTGCGCCGTCCTGATGCTTGATCAGGAACCACTGCTCCTTTTTGCCGGGCATGTGGGTACGCACCAGATTCCACACCCCGCCAAGCTTTTCGCCCTGCAGCTCGAACTTGAGCTTGCCCTTGGCGTAGGCCTTCTGCGGATCCTCCAGCGGAATCCACACACCGCGGTCCCAGACAATCACATCCCCTGCACCATAGTGCCCTTCGGGAATGTTGCCTTCGAAAGTCGCGTAATCCAGCGGATGATCTTCGACGTGGATCGCCAGGCGCTTGACCTTGGGATCCAGCGACGGGCCCTTGGGCACCGCCCAGCTCTTGAGTGCGCCGTCCAGCTCCAGGCGAAAGTCATAATGCAGGTGCGAAGCGTCGTGCTTCTGGATGCAGAACTGCAACGCGTGTTCGGTGCCTGCCTTCTTGCCCCGCCGCTTGACCGCTGCCGGTTCCGAAGTCGCCGAGAAGTCGCGCATGCGGTTGTAGTCGTCGAGGTTCCTGTTCATGGCGGCTCCTGCTGCAGTCTGGTGCTGTTATGCAGAAGAGCGACGCCGGCGCGGAAAAATTCAATCGACATAAAAAAGCCCCGGACGGATGGAATCGTCCGGGGCCCGGGTGTTGAGGTGTTTCAGGCGGAGCGTTTGGCCTGCTGCTCCAGATGCACCTGCAACTCGGGGTCGATCTGCAGTGCCGCCGCCAGTTCATCCAGGTAATTGCGTTCGGCGTCCTGCTGGTCGTCCACCAGCATCACACTGGCGATATACATTTCGGCAGCCACCGCCGGATCATTGTTCGCCGCCTGCGCGACTTCGCGGGCATCGAGGGGTTTGGCGACTTCGGCGTCCAGCCATTGCTGCAGGTCGGGGTCATCGGTGTGGCGGCCGATTTCGCTGCCGATCAGCTGCTTCTCCGACTCGTCGATTCGCCCGTCGGCCTTGGCCGCCGCGATCAGTGCGCGCAATACCGCGTGGCTGTGCTCCTCGACTTGCGGGCCGGCCAGCAGGTCCGCGGTCTGCGGTGTCTGTTGCGGCGCGGCTGACGCCTGGCTGCGTTGCCAGGCCTGATAGGCCTGGAATGCCATCATGCCCAGCGAGGCCAGGGCCGCGTAGTTGGTGCCGCCGGAACGACTTCTGTCTCTTATACACATCT